>NZ_JBDJAV010000016.1:0-185957 GCF_039649625.1 Plantactinospora sp. ZYX-F-223
GAGAGGCACTTTCGTCTATCTACACGCCGTACGACCCAACAACTTGACGATCACCGTGAATCACCCGGGTTAGGGGTTCGGATCAAGACCGACACCTCCACCGACCCCCGAACGGACAGCCGAACCACCACCGGCCCGGAATCTGTCAGCCGCACCACGCCGAGCCGTCTATGAAGGACCGTTACACGGGGCCGGCTACCGACCTATCTCGGCCAGCCTCACTGGGCTCTCGCCTCCGGTCACCGTCCAGATCGCCTCGGCGGCGCTGGACGCCTCGGCCAACAGGTCGAGGGTCGTGGACGCCACCGGCACCGGCAAGGGCACGGCGGCCAGGTCCCGGTGCAGTTCGGTCTGACGCTCGCCCGTGGGGCACAGCACCAGAACGGCCGTGACCGGAACACCACGCGGGGGGTGCCGGTACCCGGTCAGAGCATTCGCTGGTGGCAGTGCCGGGCTACCAGTGATCGGGGCCGTTTCGTCGTGGTCGACGTGTAACACGAACCGGACGGTCAGTCCGTTCTCGATCCACACCCCATACGCGGCCGGCGCCACGTCCTCCACGCCGTGCTCGCGCAGCCACACGGCGGCTTCCAGCGCCCGCCGCCACCGGAACAGCTCGCCCCGCCCTCGCTCGCGTGCCTGCGCGACGAGGCTGACGAAGAAGTCGTTCACCACGAGCACGTCCGGTCCTGGTTTGCCCAACGCCACCGGCACGGCCCGGCCCGCCCGGCGCAGCCGAGCGGTCAACACCTCTGCCCCGGCCGTGCTCAGCTCGTAGAACGCCAGATGGCTCGGGTCGTCGTCGTAGACGAACCGCCACACCAGCCCGGCCCGCGCCAGCACACTCAGATGGCGAGCGGCAGCCGGACGGCTGCCGAACATCAACGTCGCGACCTGCCCGGTGTGCAGCACCCCGTGCTCGGCCAACAACGACAGCAACGCCCAATGCCGTTGCCCAAGGCCGTGTAGCTGAAAATCATCCGGTTGCCGGGGCGGCGGGGCGAACGGGTACTTCTTCGGCCCGACCGCGTACTGACGCGCCACGCCCGCCACCCCCTCCCCGTCGAAGTCCGAGTCTCGTCGCCGTTCAAGCGTGGCAGCCACCTTCGAAACTGACTTCTCGCTCCTAATACTGATCAGAAAGCGCTTCCTGGAGTCCGCTGTTCAGCGAATCAGCCGAACGGCCGATGGATGAATAGTGCTAAAAGGGCAGGACGGACTTCCCGTAGGTGGCAGCTGCCGACGGACCCAACGTACATGCGTCGATGCGGTGAGACTCGGCCACAGCCGGCGGTCGCCGCCTGTGGCGCCGGCTGGTGCGGTTACGCTGTCACTGAATCGTCCCGGGCGCGGATAGGGGCAAGTCGTGCGTCAGATCGTGCGTAGGTCGGTGCGGGCCATTCTTCTGGATGAGGACGACCGCCTTGTGTTGATCAAGCGGATCAAGCCGGGCCAGGCGCCGTACTGGACAACGCCGGGTGGTGGCTTGGAGCCGACGGATGGTTCCCTGGAGGTGGCGCTGCGCCGGGAGCTGCACGAAGAGCTCGGCGCCGAGGCAGACCGGTTCGCGCAGGTGTTTCTGTTCACCGCCCCCGCTGGCGCGGGCGTTTCCGTCCAGCACTTCTTCGTCTGTCGGCTGGTGCAGATGAAGGAGGAGGCGCGTACCGGGGATGAGTTCGCCGATCCATCGCGTGGTGACTACCAGCTTGACAGGGTGGGGATCGACAAGTTGCCTGCGGTGGATCTTAAGCCGGATGCGCTGAAGGAGTTCATCACCGCCAACGAAGAGGCGCTGCTTTCGATGTAGGGCAGGCTGGCCAGACCATCGCCGGGTCGAGCCTGAAACGTCGGGCTGCCTGGAATGTCTCTTGTGGGCTTTGGGTGCCTTCGAGGCTTGCGACGACGGCGCCGATGAAGACGCGGTGAGAGACGATGAGGGTCGGGCCGTGTCGGGCGACCTCGTCTTGAGCGCGCGAAGCGGTCTCCACCGCTCGTTGTTGTAGCGCGGTCAGGCTTTCGCCGCCGGGTAGAGCCGATTCCGGATCAAGGAGGCGCTCGTTGCGCCACGCCTGGTACTCGCTCGGATAGTCGTCCGGTCCTACCCCGAGTACGCAGTCAGGGGCCCGCCACTCGGCGTAAAGCGGATCTGGCGGTGCGATCGGTACGCCGAGAACGTCGGCCAGGAGACGGGCACTCATCGCCGCCCGTGGAAGAGGGCTGGTGAGGATCACGTTCGGCTTGGCGTTTCGACAGAGCAACCCGTGGCCCGCGGTGACAACCTCGATAGCCCCACGCAGCGTCAACGGCGTGTCGGGACGGGCGTGGGCATGTGGGCGGCAGAGGCCGTCGAGGCTGGTGCCGTGGCGCAACCAGAGGACGGGTTCGTTCACGACAGGTGCCAGCCACCATCGATGTTGAGCGCTTGTCCGGTGATGAATCCGGCTGCGGGTGAGAGCAGGAACGCGACGGCGGCGGCCACGTCGGCGGGCTGTCCACGACGCTTGATGCACTGCCGGTCGAGTTGGCGTCGCACCATGGCGGCATGGTCGTCAACGACGGCCCGTTCGGCCGCGACCTCGATCGAGCCTGGGCGCACCGTGTTGACGGTGATGTTGCACGGGCCGAGTTCGCGGGCCAGGGCGCGGACGAATCCCTCCAGCCCGTTTTTCGCCGCGATGTAGCCGGCCAGGTCGACGCGGCCGAGTTGGGTGAGGATCGAGGAGACGGCGACGATGCGGCCATGGCCGTTCGAGATCAGGGCGGGCGTAGCGGCGCGGATACAGGCGGCGTGGGTGACCAGATTGAGTTCGAGCTGACTGCGGAACGTGTCTATGTCCAGTTCGTGCCAGGAGATTCGGGGGTATGCGCCGGCATTGCTGACCAGGGCAACCAGCCGGTCGGCGTGGGCATCGACCGCAGATTGGAACGCTTCCCTCGTTGTGGGCAGGGTCAGGTCGCCGGAGACGGTGCTGGTGCGCGCGCCGAGCTGGTGGGCCGACGCGACGGCCTCGGCGAGGTCGTCATCGTCCTCAAGGTGGGCCAGGACGAGGTCGAAGTCGGCGGCGAGACGAGCGGCGATCGCGGACCCGATGCCACCGCCAGCCCCGGTCACGATCGCTACGTTGCGATTCACCGGATGTCCTCCAGAGCGCCGGCGTCGGTGAGCCCTAGGAGTCGGGCCAGGTCGGCTTCGGATGAGTACAACTCGGCGAGTAGCCCGATCGACAACGCGGCGTCCGTCGGCTCCATATGGTGCAGCGGATAGACAGCCAGCAGGCGCATTGCGAGGTACGGCCGCAGCCAGGTGAGCAGGTCGGTGCCGGTGGTGGCGGCGAGCGGACGGGCGAGTTGGTCGAGGTAGCGAGCGATGGTGTGCTGGCGTGCCGCCGACGGCCGGTGCTGGTAGTCGATCGTGATCGTTCGTGCCGATATTCTCGCCAGTCGGATCTGTGGTTTGACCGCGTCGGCGAGCGACCTTTGGTGGTCGACGAAGGCCCCGGGGTTGTAACGCGGTACGAGCCATGCGGCATGTAGCCGCTGGTACCACAGGAAGCAGGCGATTTCCCCCGGTAGGGCGTTGAGCCCGGCGGTGTCGTAGTCGAACCAGACGGGTCGCTTCTCCTCGTCCAGCCCGATATTGAAGTCGGTGGGGTCGCCCTGCGTGGTCGCGGCCCATGTCTGCTGGTCCGGGTGCAGGGCGGTACGGAGACCGGTGACGAGTCCGTCGAAGTCGAGTTGTCGAGGCTGCCCGTTGACGACGAGGGTCGTCCCGCGTAGCTGACTGCACCGGACGGCAGAACCGTCGGGGATCGTCAGCAGGGCTGGGTTGTGGCCGTAGTACCGGTCGAGCCGGCCACCGGGTTGGACCCGATCACGATAGAGCTTGCTGATGGTGCGGCCGGCCTGCAGGTGGCGCATTGTCGCTCCGATGACCTGCTGGTAATGGCCGAGGATGGCGTCGAGTCCCTGGTTGAGCCCGGAGAGTGCGCCAGTGTCGCTGGCCGTGATGGCGTCGAGTAGCAGACCGGTGTCGGGCAGGTCGGGCTCGTGCCGGTCGTACACGGTCATGGCCCAGCGGCCGACGCGGCGGTGTGCGTGGAGAGCGGGGAGCGGATAGTGGTTCCGTATTCGCTGGTATCCGGCGATTTCGGCGTCGGCCTCGGCGGGGTTTGGGCTGATCTTGACGAACAGTCGGCGTGCGCCGACGTCGAGGTGGAAGGTGTGGTTCGCCGTGAAGCGTCGGTGGCGGGCGATGCGGATCACGAGTCCCACCAGCCAGTGCATTGGCCGGCGAACTTCGCGATCAGTCCGGCCGGTACGGCGCGCAACTCACTCGCCGTGGACCAGATGGTGTCGTCGTAGCCGTCACGGACAGGGCAGGCGTCGGCGATCGACATGAGCTGCGAGAACGGCGTCGCTACCGCGTGATGGCGCATGGAGCCGGTAACCCACTTGGTGTGCGCGTGCCTTCCGTACAGACCGACGACGGTGGGCCCGGTGCCATCCGGTCTTGCCGTGAGAGCGGCGAGGTGGGTCAGGCCGGTGTCGTTGCCGATGACCAGCTCGGCGGTGGCGAACAGGTCGAGGCAGTCGACGGCCGGTAGGCCGTGGATGACCTCGATCCGTACGACGGGTGGCGGTGCCGGCCGATCTGGCGCGGCGATCAGGCTGAACCGCCAGGGTGCCTCGGGCCGGCGCGCGATGAGACATTTCGCGATGGTCCCGAAGTTGTCGATGCCATAGTCCTTGCGCTCCGGCCGACTGGTGGTGGAGACGAACAGCACGTGGTACGGCGTTGGCGCGGGCTCGGTGGCGCGGAACCGCGGGCACGGGTCGGTGTCAGCGCGCAGCGGTGTCCCGAGGATCTGCTCGATATCGAGGTAGTAGCGCATCGGCAGCGCGGCGTGGACCTGGACAACGTTGGCGTCGACGATGTCGATCCTCGTCGGAGGGATCTCGGGAACAGCCTCGAAGGCGCGGGGCATCGGAGTTTCGGTGCCGATCGAGTGTGGGCCGTTCGTGGAGGTGACGCTGAGCGGCAGGGTGCATCGCGCGAGCAGGTCAGCCTGGGGACCGGCGTATGCCGGCTGTGCGAACTGCTCGCGGGTCGCCTCGTGCAAAGCCTGTGCCATGGCCAGACCCAGGAGTACGTCACCGAGCCCTCGTGAGCCGAGGTCGAGCTGCCAGCCGTTGTGGCGTACCGCGTCGAGCGTCGGCTGCGGCGGTGGTGGCTCTCCGGCGGCCCGCCGATAGGGCAGGAGTCGACCGAGCGGCGCCTGCTCGCGCCGGACGAAGGTCGGCCCGCCGCGCCGGCAGGTCGGGCTGACGGTGGCGATCAGAGGGTGGTCAGTACGCACAGCGGGACCTCGTTCTGTTCGAGCAGCTTCCGTCCGCCTCCGGTCGTGTCCTCGACGAGGCAGAGCACGCCGGTGATATCGGCCCCGGCGTCGCGAAGCGCGGTGACGAGGTTGGTGAGGGTGAGTCCGGTCGTGATCTCGTCGTCCACGATGAGGACGCGCTGGCCCTTGAAGCGGCCGTAGGCGAATACTTCAAGTCGTCGGGCGTGGGGCTCGTGGAAGACGAGCTTCTGCGGCAGGTCGAGGTTGACCTTCCATGCGATGCGGTAGTGGCTGCCGCTGGCCCAGGCGACCGCGAGCGTGGGGATGATGCCGCCAGCGTCCAGGCCGAGCAGTAGGTCGTGCGGCTGGTAGGCAGGGTGTTCGCGCCATCGCTGCCAGAGGTGGTCGCCGGCGGTCATCACCTGGTCCGGCGCTGCGTCGGCGCGAACGCCGTCGAGTTCGTGGACGATCCTGACCGGGCGGGTCGTTTCCCCGACTCCGAGGCGGGCTACCCGGTCGGCGGTGAGTACCTCACGCGTGGTGGACGTCATTGTCGTCCGTGGTCCTTTCCTGGTCGGGGTCCTGGCGGATGGTGATGCGGCCGAGCGTTTCGTCGTAGGCCAGCAGGTCGCTGGCGGCGCTGCGGATTCGTTGTGCGACTTCGTTGTCCGATCGCGACCCGCTGCGGCTGACGTCGACGACGGCGGGCAGGTCGACGCGGGCGGCGGGATGCCGGCTGGCGAAGATCCGGCGGACGTCGTCGCTGGCGTCCAGGTCGATCCCGTCCGCTCGAAGCATGATCTTCATGGCGAGGACGACGTGTTTGTAGAGCGCCCTGACGTCGGTATCGGGACGGGCCGCCAGCCGTCGGAGCGTCATGACGACGAGCGGTAGGTCGCCGCGTGCGGCGCGCTCGGCGGCGTCCCGGTCGAGGACATGCAGTACGAGACCGGGTCGGCGATAGAGCAGTCCACGGCCATCGTGCGCTATCTGGCGAAGGGCGTAGAGCAGCCGTGGAGGCAGTCTGCCGGTGCGCGCCTCGGCGGTGGTGAAGGCCGACAGCGCGATCTTCTCCCCGTCCGGGCCGGTGTGTGGGGTCGACCGTCCGGCGAGCCAGCTGACGGGGAGGGTGTCGCGGACGACGAGGATGTCAAGGTCGCTCCAGCCGGGTTGCCAGTTTCCGTAGGCCAGGCTGCCGGTCGCCGCGACCAGGGCCGTCTCGTCGTCGACCAGCTCGGCGGTGTAGGTGGCGAGGAAGGGTTGTAGTGCCGCCGGCACGGCGGCCTCATGTTGCGGCGGGCACCGGTCGCCGGAGGAACGGTGCACCAGTTCGGCGATGGCGCGCTTCAAAGCGAGGAGGCTGCCGGCATTGTCGATCACGGTGTCCGCGATCGACGCGATCCGCTCGGCGCCTCGGCTTCGTTTCGTCTCGTCCCGGGCCGCTACCGACTCGGCTGGTTCCTCGCCACGCCCCACACGGACTGATTGCGGCGCGTCGAGATAGACGATGTTGCAGCGGTCTCCCCAGATCTGCCGTAGATGCCCGGTAGCTGCGAAGCGATGAGCACTCTCGATGCTGATCCGTCCGGACCCGGGGTTGAGGGCGGCGAAGCGGAGGATCTCCTCGGAGAGCATCTGCGCCTCGGTCGGCTCGTCCCATGCCTGGTACGGGTCGGGAACACTGAACCGGTCGGCAGCGAGGCGGAGCAGGTATCCGATCTTCAGGCGCGTGACGCCGTGTTCGGTGCGGAGCAGCTCCCCGACGGTGCTCTTTCCGCTCTCGGACATGCCGGCGAGGATCCAGAGCCGGTCAACACAATCCGGGGGCAGGAGGGTGACGGGCACGCCGAACTCGGCGACGGCCTCGCGCACCTCGCGTTGGACATCGAGGAGCGGCCGGTCGCCGCGCACGATCACCCTGTGGTAGTCCCCACGCCGCACCTGGAGCTGGATGGCCTCGGCCAGTTGACGCTGGTAGGCGCCGTACCGGTCGGATGCCGGACTCTGATCGCGAGCCAACGCCTGGCTCGCCTCGGCTGAGGGATCGTGGCCGTGGCATAGCAGGATGTCGAGTTCTCGCCTGCCGGCGGGGAAGTAGCGCCGCGCTCGGTCTTCGACCTCGGCAAGCGCCTCGTCGATCGGAGTCCCGTCTTTCACCGCGGCCGTTGCCGCACAGGTGGCGACGAGCATGGGCCGGCCGCGGTCCTCCAGCGCCAGCCTGCCGCCGCCCTGGCAGCGGGCGGCATGGGAACGGAATACGAGATCCATATGCTCGTCGGTGGTGCTGTCGATGAACCACCATCGACTGAAGTCGTCCCGTGACACCTCTGCCCATCGCGGGTCCCACCGGTCGATGGTTCCGGTGAGGATCGCGTCCGGTATTGCTGCCGCCAGCCACTGGGCGTTGGTGGACTTGCCGACGTTGTCCGCACCGTTGAGAGTCACCGCGAGGTTCATCGGCGTTCGCCATAGCTTTTGAGGGGGCGCCAACGAGGAACCCGGCGACGGCCCTCGTGCACGTCCAAGAGGAGGTCGTCGTAGGCGCGGGCGAGCTCGCGGAACTGCCGCAAGGCGGAGCCGGCCTGGCCGTCGTTCTGCCCATGCCGGTCTCGGTCGATGAGGCGTTGACAGCGCACCCAGGCAATGGCCAGCCGGTCGATCACAGAACCGATCGTCTCGGTGTGCAGCGGCCCGCCGTCGAGATCACCCAGGATGCTGTCGACCCACGTGTCGATCTCCGTTACCAGGTCTACCCGTACGCGGTTCAGCAGGTCGATGGACCGTTTCGAGGCAGCAACGGCATGATCGTCGGTAGTTGGGTCACGAGAGATCATTTCGGCTGACCACTGGTCGTCGTGGTGCGTCGCAAGTCGCCAGGACGCGCGCAGCGGAACCTGCCATGGAGACATCAAGCAGGCGGAGCTGTCTCGGAACGACTCGATGACCAGGCTTGCGGCTGGTAGGAGATTGTGCCGTCCGAGTCGGCTCGGCACCCTAGGGATGTTCACTTCGGCATCGATGGGCACAAGGGCCTCCAAACGCCTCGTCTGTTTGATGTGGAATGAACCGACAGCGGCCTCGGCACGCTGGTCACCTTGGGGCGGCATGAGCATCGCCATGGGCACGCCGGCCCGCCCGGCGCCCGAGCGGGATGCGAGGTGTGGATCGGGGCCTGTCATGGCCGGCAGCCCACCGCTCCGTACACGGGGATCTCATCCACCGCCGCGTCGGGCTGCCGCCTCTGTGGGGAGCGCCATTGCGTGATCGGGACGAGGCCGGGATCAACAAGCTCCAGGCCGTCCAGGAAGGTGGCGAGCTGCGAGCGGGTGCGAGGTTGAAAGGTGCCGTGGGCACCGGTGGCGGTGAGCGCGGCGAGCCGTTCAGCGGTGCCGGTGGGCAGCGGGTCGAACGTGGCGTGCGAGACCGCCAGGTAACTGCCGGCGGGCAGGGCTCGGACCAGTTGAGCCACGGCGGTCCGTGGGTCGTCGTGGTCGTCAAGGAAGTGCAGGACGGCGATGAGGAGTACTCCGATTGGTCGACTCATGTCGAGCACGGTGTGGAGTGCGGGGTCGGCGAGCAGCGCTTCGGGATTACGCAGGTCGCCCTGCAGGTGGGTGATGGCACCCTGCGGGGTGCTGGTCGTTAGCCCATGCCCGTGGGTGACCACCATCGGGTCGTTGTCGACGTACACCGTGCGGGATGCGGGCGCGATGGCCTGCGCGACCTCGTGGACGTTCGGGCTGGTGGGGAGGCCTGCGCCGAGGTCGAGGAACTGGTGAATGCCGGCCTCGGCCACCAGGAACGAGACCGCTCGGCGTAGAAACGCGCGGTTCGCCTGGGCCACTGCCCGGATTCGGGGGTAGATCTCGGCGATTCGGTCGCCCGACTCCCTATCGGCGGCAAAGTTGTCCTTCCCGCCGAGCCAGTAGTCGTAGCGTCGGGCGGGGTGTGGCCGGGAGGTGTCGAACTGCTGGCGGGCGACCTCGTGCGCACCCAGCGCGGGGTCGTAGCTGGCTGAGACGGTGAGGAACTGATCTGGCGTCATCGGCTACCTGCCTCAATGAGTTGGCTGACGAGGGCCCAGAACAGCGTCACGAGCGGCGCTGTCGTGAGTAGCCAGTTGAGGCGGAATCGGAGTCGTAGGCAGGCCCGGGCCGAGGCACCGGCCAGTACGAGTCCGGAGACGAGGAGCAGGCCGCCAGCGACAACGGCAACGAGGTCTACCGGGATGAGATGGTTACGTGTCACGGGGCAACCTCGTCCGGCTGGCTCCGGCCGCTCTGCACGGCCGGGCGCCACATCGGATAGCAGGTTGCGCCGTCCGGCAGGCGGAACGGCTGTCTCGGGAGGTAGCCGTGTCTGGCATAGAGGTCACGGCTGCCGGTGCTGCTGGCCTCCAGGTAGGCGGGAAGACCGACACGGTCCAACGCCGCGTGGTGGTGACGCAGGAGGGCGCTGCCGCGGCCGGTGCACTGCTTCTCCGCCGCGACTGCCAGGAACGCCAGGTGGTGGTGCGGCGCGGTGGGGTGGTGGGCGTCGAACAAGTTGTCGAGGGTTTCGAACCGGTCGGTGTACGGATCGCACACGGCAGCCAACCGGCGTTCGTACTCCACCGGCGGGGGTATGGGGCTGGTCCGGTGGAACCAGACCGCGACCGCGCTGCGATCTTCGAGGGTGTGGACCTCGCCGTAGAAGAAGGCGTGTTCGACGAGGATGCGGAAGTTCGCGGTCAGGATTGCTCGCCGCTGGTCGGGGTCGGGGACGAGCCACGCGACGGGAGCGAGGGGGAGGAACGCGTCGGCGATAAGCGCGCTGACGGCGTTCCGTTCGTCGTAGGCGGCTCTGGTGGGAGCAGGTAGGTGGCTCACCTGGACACCTGCGTACGGGGGACGGCGTGCCGGTGGGCGGGCCCGTACA
Organism: Plantactinospora sp. ZYX-F-223; assembly: GCF_039649625.1. Lineage (NCBI taxonomy): Bacteria > Bacillati > Actinomycetota > Actinomycetes > Micromonosporales > Micromonosporaceae > Plantactinospora > Plantactinospora sp. ZYX-F-223. The sequence goes on from NZ_JBDJAV010000016.1 coordinate 10,257, forward strand.
GGGCAGAGGCGCTGCGGGCGCCGAGGCCGATGGTGGCGTACACGTCCGGGCGGATGCGCCGCAGTACGAGTCCCCAGGCGATGCCGGCGACGGCGGCGCCGAGGTAGCCGGTGGGGACGGCCCAGGCGAGCGGATGGTCGTCGGGGATGCCGAGGAGGGTGGCGACGTTGCCGATGGCGAGGACGGCCACCACGGCCAGGGCGATGGCTGCGGCTGATGGGGCGATGAGGCGGCGCCAGAGGCGCTCGTCGTGTGGGTAGCGGCCGAAGAAGGCGAGGACGGCGATGCTGGTCGTGGCGATGAGGAACAGCACCCCGAGGCCGCCGGAGGTGCCCGCCCAGTAGAAGAGGTGGATGACGGGGTCTGCGCCGGTGATGGCGTACGCGATGATCACTGTCAGGCCGATGGCGCTCTGGCAGAGAGACGCGGTACGAGGTGCGCCGCTGGTTCGGGCGGCGCGGCCAAGGCTGGCGGGGAGGACCCGTTCCCGGCCGAGGGCGAACATGTAGCGAGCGGTGGTGTTGTGGAACGAGATCATCGCCGCGACGATGCTGGTGGCGAACAGGGCGTGCCCGAGGTCGGCAAGCGTCTGGCCGAGGTGCGCGCTGGCCTGGTTGAAGACAACTTCCGTACCTTCGGTCCGGCTGACATCGACGATCCGATCGCCACCGGCGGCGACGGTCATCGCCCAAGCCGACAGGGCGTACAGGACCGCAATCACCACGACGGACAGGTAGGTGGCGGTCCGCACCGTACGCCGTGGATCTCGGGACTCCTCGGAGAAGACCACAGCGGCTTCGAAGCCGACGAACCCGAGCACGGCCAGGACGAGGATGGCGCCGACGCCGGGGCCGAACAGGTTGTCCGGAGTCAGAGCCTCGTAGCTGTACCGGCCGTCAGCAGGGTGGGTCAGGCTACCGAGGTTGTAGACCATGATGATGGCGACCTCGGCGAGCAGCAGGACGGCGAGAACGTGGCCGTTGAGGTCGACTCGCCGGACCCCGAGGACAGCGGTGACGGGCCACGCCACCAACGCGATCGTCCACCAGGGTGAGGCGACGCCGAACCATTGATCGAGCAGGGGGCCGGTCGCCGCGCCGATCGCACCGTACAGGCCGACCTGCAGTGCGTTGTACGCCAGCAGGGCCACCCAGGCGGCGCCGACACCGAATGGTCGGCCGACGCCCTGGGCGACATAGGAGTAGAACCCGCCCGGATTGGCAACATGTCGAGCCATCGAAACGTAGCCGATGGAGAACAGGCCGAGCACCAGCCCGACCAGAAGAAACGCCAGGGGGATGCCGATCAGGCCGGTGGCGGCGTAGCCGGTGGTGATGACCCCGGCAACCACGGTAAGCGGTGTCGCCGCAGACAGGACGAAGAAGAGCACGGCCGGGACACCGAGCCGATCGGCGGCGAGACGCGCCGTGACAGGACTGGGCCGGGCGGGTGGGGCGGACAGGGACATTGAAAATGCTCTCCGATTTCAGCGGGTAGTAGGCGCCGGAGGGTGGTGGTCAGGTGCGATACGAGAGCACCGCCTCTCCGACGGCGACGTGGGTGTGCGTGAGGAGCTCCCACAGCGGCGGCGGGATCGTGCTGGTCAGGTGTCGCAGGTAGTCGCGGCTGGAAGCCGGCGCATCCTCCAGCAGGTGGCCATCCAGACCAGTGACGGCTACCAGGCAGGCGAGGAACGCGTCCGCCTGACTCATCGGTCGGCGGTCCCGGAGTTGCAGAGACAGCCGGGCCGTCGGCCAGTGGGCGACATTCCAGTCGACCGGCACCCACCGCACCTCGGCGGACCGCAGGAGCCGGCGCGACGCCTCTCGCCGTACGTGTCCCGTCCGCCACAACCGCTGCGCGACCTGTTCGGCGGCGTCGCGGGCCAGGAAGTCGAGCCAGATCCGCACCGCAGTGTGCTGCGGCTGAGCGACGAGCTGGTCCAACACGGTGTGTGCGAGGACGTCGGCCGGTGGAGTCGAATCGACTAACCGCAACCAGCCGTCGCGGACGTCGATCCTGCCGGCCCACACCAGTTCGCCGAGAAGGGCAGCCGCCAGACCGAGCCCGGCCACCCGGACGTTCACGCGTGGCTTTCCCGTCACATCGTGATGCGCCAGACGCCAGAAGTCGTCAGCGAACCGCACTCAACTCACCTACATCAGACGAAGACGGACCCACGGCCGGTACTTGGCCAGCCCGCCGCCGCGCCCTCCCCGGCAGCGACGGCGGGCGGCAGCCTCAGATGAGCGGTACGAACGGGAAACCGTCGGATGCGTTGGCGTCGGCTGTGACGGCTTCCACGGAGATGTGCTCCGTCGACAGAGCCCTTTTGGGAACAGACGTCACGATTGGCAAGGTCGTACCATCCTGCTCGCGGGGACCGCAGGCCGACATGTGTGAGCCCGAGCGATTCTGCGGCCCTCGTGATCGGCCCGGCTGGCGCCGGTCGCAACCCGGGGGGACGGTTGCGACCGGCCGTCGAGGTTCCCGCCGGAGGCGTGACGCGATTCGAGATCCTCGACTGGAGGGGCAGCCATCCCGCCCGCCGGAGACCGTGCCGACAGCGGCAGGTACAGGAACCATCTCGTCCCTCCATTCGGTGTCATGCCTGCGACTCCATCGCGGCACCGGCGAGACCCTGCGTGCCGGTGGACCGGAGCCGTTGCTGCACCAGCTTCCTTGATGATCACCGTACGTGTAAGACCTGTCACTGATTGGCTTGTATATGCGCCAGGATGACTAGTCGCGCTAGTCCCCTTGCCATGTCAGGGATTCCGTCCCGTACTGGTGCCGATTAGCCTGCACAAAGAGGCTGCCGAGGAAGGCTGGTGCGGTCAGCATGAACGTGGATCAACACGGACCTGACGTGATCGCACCGGCAGTCTGGGAGCAGCGCGAGATGCGCCGCGCCCTGGCCGCCCGCGACCTCAAAGCGGTGTACGAACGGCTCCAGCGAGTCGGAATCTCCCAACGCCACATCGCCCGCCTCACCGGCCAGAGCGCTTCCGAGGTCTACGAGGTTCTTCGAGGACGACGCGTCATGGCTCACGACGTGCTGGTACGCATCGCGGACGGCCTCGGCGTGCCGCGCGGCTACATGGGACTGGCCTACGACGAGTCGACGGAAGCCGCGCTCGACCTGGCCACTGCTGCCTGCTCGCCAGAGGAAGGCGAACGGGAACAGGTGCGGGCCCTGTTGTCTCATGCTGCCAACGTCACCATGGGCACCTCGGTCAGCGACGTAGCGCGCTGGTGGCAACCTATCGACCGGGACGTCGCCCCAGCGCCATCGCACGTCGGAGCGTGCGACGTCGAACATGTGCGGGCGTTGACCGCCGCGATGCGCGCCCTCGACTACCGCCACGGCGGCGGAGCCTGCCGCGACGCGGTAGCCGCGCAGGTCCGCTGGGTACAGCAGTTGCTCGAAGCATCATGTTCAGAGGAGATCCACGCCCGGATGCTCCTCGCGCTCGCCGACCTGCACAACTTGGCCGGATGGACGTCTTTCGACGTCGGTATGTACGGCACAGCCCGCCGGCACTTCGCCCGCGCCCTCGAACAAGCCAAGACGGCCGACGACCTGTCCCTGGCGGCAAACATCCTCTACCGCATGGGGCGCCTCCACCTACATCGCGGAATGCACCGCGACGCACTTCGGTTTTTCCAGCTCGGCCAGATCACTGCCCAGGACTCCGGCTGTGGGCTGACGGTCTCAATGCTCTGCGCCAACGAAGCATGGGCCTACGGGCTCATCGGCGACCGGAAGCAGATGACATGGTCCATCAACCGGGCCACCGACGAATTCGTGCGGGCGAACCGCGAGAACGCCCAGGCGTGGGTCCGGTTCTTCGGCGAAGCCGACCTGCACGCCTCCATCGGTGTGGCTCACGCCGCCTTGACCGACGCCACCGACGACGAACTGGCCGTCGCGATCCAATACATCGGCCAGGCACTCGATCACCGTGGCCGGGAGATGGCCCGCAGTCGGGTCTTCGAGTCAACCGCCCTCGCAGTCGCGCACCTGCGATCTGGCGACCGAGATGCCGGCACGCGCATCGCTCGTGATGCAGTAGCCTCAGCCGCGACCGTGCGGTCCATCCGCACTATCGACCGGCTCCAGCCGTTGGAGGATGCCGCAACGCAGTACCCGAAAGACCCCGAGATTCAGGAAATTGCGCACGACATCACGAGGCTGCGAACGGTGGTATGAGCTCGTCAGGAAACGAAAGACCCGACAGTGTTGGCGCCGGGTGGCCTGAGAAGATCCTCAGAGAGGCGTGCGACAAGGTCGGGCTGAACCCAGCAGGCGCCAGACTGATCAAATTTACGAACAACGCCGTCTTCGACCTCGCCAGCGAGTCAGTCGTGGTGCGAATACCAGGCTCTCAAGTGGTCAGGGACCGTGTCGACAAGGTAGTCGCGGTGGCTCGATGGCTAGAAGGCCACCAGATGCCATCCGTCCGGCTACTCACCGACATCGCGCAGCCGCTGCTGGTTGGAGGCCACAAGGTCACCTTCTGGTGCCGAGTTCCGGCGACCGGACTAGCACCGACCGGTTACGACTTGGGAAGAATCCTCCGCCGCTACCATTCCTTGCCCGAACCGCCGCCCGCGCTACCGGTATGGAGCCCGACGACGGCGATTAAGCAGCGGATCGAGGAAACACACAATATCTCGCCATCAGAACGCGCTTTCCTCGAAGACAAGTGTCACGAGACCGAAGCGAACCTGAACCGGCTCGACTACTTCCTGCCGCGAGGTCCCATCCACGGCGACAGCTTCATCGGAAACCTCATACCCGACCCGCAGGGACCGGTGATCTGCGACTTCGATTCGGCAGCAGTCGGGCCCCGAGAGTGGGACCTCACGCCAGTAGCGGTCGGCAAGCTGCGCTTCTCCTACTCACAGGACACACACAAGCAACTCGCCGAGGCGTACGGGGTCAACATCCTTGACTGGCCCGGATTCTCAGTCCTGCGGACACTTCGTGAGCTGCAACTCGTGACCAGCGTCCTGCCCGTGCTCCACAGCAACCCGAGCCTTGCCGAACAGTGGCGCCACCGCTTCAAGACCTTCCGAGACGGCGATGACGCTGCAACCTGGAGTCCTTACAGGTAAGCTGCGCTTCAATGCCGTAGCCTTGGCTGGAGCGCCGGGGCATCTCATCAATCCGGCCACCACCACCCCTTATCCGAGACGCGAGCCGGGTTCAGCGGATGTCGAAAGACAGCTTGAGGCCGCAGCTTCGAGTACGGCGTAAGCACAGGGCCGTCCACCGATTTCAATCTCCGCCCTTCGACCGGCCATGGGATCTGCCGGCAGCCCGCCTCCTTCAGCGCGTGACGGATGCTGTTGAGATCAGCAGAGGCCCAGCTTCCGGTCATGCCGAGAAGCGGATGCTGTCGGATAGTCAGGTGATGGTCGATAGTGCCGCCACCGGTACGTCCTCACTGTTCGGGCTCGGCGTCTGCAGATGCCTTGAACCCCTCGAATGCCCGCAGTCGCAGCCGCGCAGCAACGGTTCCGGCGAACCATGCGTGGTACTCGTCGGCGGGATCCAGCATGGAACGTAGCGTCATCGACCAGTCGTCTCGTTGGAGTACCGCAAGGTATCGGGCCAGGATCGGTTCCCGGTCGGTGCCGATCCACTCCCTGCCGTCGGGTGGCAGTTCGGCGAGGCGGTCGGCGATGACGGCGGCGTCGAGGTACCGGTCCAGGTCCGGCGCCTGGCGGCCGAGGTGTCCGGCGTGGGCCGCGAGGACGGCTCGGGCCGGCGGGTAGTGGTCGATCGTCATGCCCATTCCGCCGCAGCGGGTCATGACCCGCAGTAATCGTCCGGTGTGGTCAACTAGGTCGTCGTCGGCCTCTGGGCTGATGATCGCCTCGTGCAGGTGTGCGCGCGTGGCGAGCTTGCCAGCGAAGTAGCCGTCGAGCGGGCTGCCCCCGCATGCGTGGCGCAGCAGCCACGGGCGGGCAGCGGTGGCGTCGAGGTCGAGCAGTTCCTCCACCGCGTGAACTCGCCCCCAATCCATGCTGCGCTGCGCCAGCCAGCGCAGGGCGTCCGTCGTCAGCCTCCGCCGCAGGGCGTACGCGGCCAGCGTCCCGAACTCTCTCGACAGCAGCCCGATGGTCTGGATCAGCGGGATGTCCTCCTTCGCCCAGTCGGTAGCGAGCAGCGCCAGCCCGATGGCGACGGAGCACCGGTCCGTACTGTGTTCCACCAGCCATCGCCCGGTCTCTTGGACGCGTTGCCGGTCGGCCCGCAGCGCGGCGGCGGTGACGTGCTCGTTGCCGCATGACGGCGGGTAGAGGTCGTGGAACGCGTCAACGAGTTCGTCGGGCGTCGACACCGGATCCGCGAAATACGCATCGAGGAGGGTGGCCACGTCGGCGCCGATGAGCCGCCGGTCTTCGGGCTCCCGGATCCAGCGCTGGCGCGGGTGGCGGGCCTCATCCGGAAGGGGTTCGCCGTACCGCGGCAGGGGCTCGTCCGGATATTGGTGGTGCAGCCGCTGGGCGTGACCGAAGAGGCTCATCAGGGGTCTGGGCGGTCGGGACCCGAGGGTCGCGCTCACCGGCGGACGAGGGACTCGATTCTTTCGATCATGTCTACGATCATGCCAGTCATGCGGCCTCTGGGAGAACCCGGGCGGCGCGGACAGCCCGAGATGGGGATGTCCCAATCTTCCGCCGAGCGGGCGCTCTGGACACCGGCGCCCCGTCACTCTCCGTACGCCATCGTCCAACTGCCGAACGCACGCTCGTGCCGAGGTGAGTGCAATCGATCATGTCAGCATGAAGATCATCACGTCGTGCTGCGGTGACGACGAGGGGTGACAGGTGTGGCATCGGCGGAAGAATTCATCCGGGCCCTCGTGGCGCGGTTTCCTGCGCTTCGACCCTCGTATGAGGAACACCTGCAAGACTACGGCGAGCTGCTACCGCACGTAGTCTTCGGCATCGGCGAAGGTTTCACCGACCGCGTTGTGGAAGCCTATATGCGAGACGGGGCCGACGACGCTCTGGACTGGCGCAGCGTGCTGGAGTTCTTGGATTCATACTTTGACCGAGGCGATCGTGAAGTCGACGAGGTGGTGGTGACGGATTTCCTTGATGCGTTGCCGGGGCCGAAGCAGCGCGGTTATGGGCTGGTCGAGGAGCTTCCTGAACGACTTCACCTGAGGTTCGAACAGGTCCGTCCTTATGGCTGAAACTTACCCGGACCGGGGTCGCCAGTCATACAGCGTCCGGATCTGTCCCTCACCGACGTGGTCGTTAAGGGCCACGGGCTTTAGGCGGTACCGTTGCTTGCGGCCTCCGCGTTCTGGCGCGGGTCGAGCTCACGGGCGCTCTCCCACATCGTCTCGAACTGCCCCCGGAACAGGGCGTACCACTGACCGTCCCGATCCGCTCGCAGTTTGAATGTCGGGTTGGGCTCGACGGTCCGGTGCTGGTACATCTCCACCCACATGCGCCCATGCGTGTCCTCGGCATCCAGCATGCACAACCCGAACGTCGGCACGTACGGCAAGACGCGGATCTGCAGGGCCGATTCGCTCGGCCCCGAGGATGCCAGGACACGCAGCAGGTCAAGAGTGGACGACACCCTCCGACGATAGAACCCAGGCATGTCGGCCTTCTTACTTCGAGCCACGGCCTCCAGGTTGGCGTCGCTGTCGGTGTCAATCAACACAACCCGGAGCCGCGCGCCGGCACGCAGCCGCCGGTCCAGTAACGGAAGCATGTCCCGGACGGTACGGGTCAGCGTTACGCCGACCAGGGCGATCTCGTTAGCGCCCGTGATCTCCGCGTCGAGGCCGGCCCGACGTAGCGACAAGAAGCGGTCCGCCGCGACCTCCCCGGCCTCGTTGGCGGCAATCTGATGGAGTGCGACCCGTACCTCGTCGACGGCATGCCGACTGACGAGTCCGGAGATCGCCATGACAGCGAGGACACCGAGCGTGGCGGCGGCCAGCACTTGCGAGTCGGCGGCACCCAAGACGCCAGCCAGGGTGACACCAAGCGCGACCGCGACGATGAGGTAGAGATCGAGATTGCGGCCCTGTCGCAAATCATGCCGCAGACGACGTACGGCACCAGTAAACGTGGTCGATCTCGGACGCTCAGCGCCTCTAGGATCCGACGTGGTCGACATACATCGACTCTGACACATGTTGCCTAGCCCCGAGCGCGCACACCTGCCGCGATTCGCGCGCGAAGGCTCCTTCAGTGCGCTGTGGCAAACCCAAGGAGATTACACTGCGCCAGGCACGTCGATCCGCGGGCCCGGCTCTACCCGACAGACACCTTGCCGGTGCCTGCGATGATCGCGGCATGTCCGACGAGGAGTTCAGCGTTCGCGGGGGCGTTGCCTACATCGATCGCGACGTACGATCGTTGGGGTCGGACTTTCGGACCAACCGACACGCGACATGGCCACTCGCTCGGCTTCGCGTCGGGGAACGCGAGCTTACGATTTCGTCTCTGTTCGGAGAGTTCCGCGTCACGCGCACCGACCTGGTATCGAAATGCCGGTTGGGCCGAGTCCCCGTCCTGGCCAGCGGCTTCAAGATTGTGGGCCGCGATCACGACGAGGCCGTAATCTTCTGGGCCGTGCGTGCCAGCAAGGTGTTGGCTGAGTTGCAACGTCGCGGCTGGACGGTTGTTGACGCCCGATGAAGCAGCGACGTCGCGACCCTGGCCCACGGCACACCCAGCGCTCAAGTACCACAGATGTCGGCAAGCATGTACGCGTCGGCCGCGTCGCTCTCGGCCCCGGACAGCGATACACGTTGCCGGAGGAGAATCAGTGGGTGAAGAGGACTTTTGGGTGCGGCTGGAGTTCCGCATATGCGCGGAGTTTCAGAGTTCTGAGGACAGGCAACTCCGCTGCAACTGGTGTGATGGCTTGGTCGCCGAAGAGTACAACCTGCTGTGCGAGGAGCCATGTATCCGCGGTCGCGCCTGGTGTGGGCCGAACGGACAGGAGCCCTGGAAGTTCGTCCTGCTCGTCGCCCCGACCGTACGAATGCGTGAGGAGATCATCTGGTCCACACTGCTGCCCGACGATCGGATGACGGGCTGGCTGCAACCCGATATCCAGAACAAGTCGATGATTATCGACCCGCTGTCGTGTTGCCCGCGTTAGGCATCCGGATCCGCCGCAGGTCGGGCGTGAGGTGGCGGGCAAGGGTTGCGGTCGGCTCGGTTGCCGCGTGGTCAGGCGTCAGAGCTGGTGTCACCCTGTCTCTCCTTGCCGGTATCGAAGTCAGGTAGGTTTTGGGCCTCCAGCCCGCTCTCCCGGACCAACGAGAACACCTCCGCACCGTGTCTTGGTTCGTCGAACAGCCGATACGCCTGAACCAGCCCCGCAAAGGTCATGTCCGGCTGCTCAGCCGCGTACCCGAGCGCCTCTGCCTTCGCCGACGCGATCGTCTGATCGAAGTCCTCGGCCCGCCACAGCATCTGCCGCTCTTCGTATAGCTGACTCGCCGGGTCGGACCCCAGACGGAAGATGCATCGGGCGGAGGATGAGCCAGCCTCGCCCTGCCGGTGCCCATTGCTCGGTTCGCGGTGCCTCTACGGGACCCGGTTGCACAGTTGAGACGACGAGAGGGCTGCTGGAGTGACAGGAGTGACGATAGTCGCCCACCCGACAACCCCGTGACCGCCCTCCGACCGTCAGCCATCATGCCCGCGTGACCGACTCCAGCATGCCCTCCACGCCAGGCATCTCCTGGCAGCGCCGATCAGACGGCCTCTATCTGCCCGACAGCCACGACCGGCCGCCAGCGGTAGGCGGTCCACCGCTTAAGGAGCGACACAAGGTCACCGACTGGCTGCAAGGCATCGGAACCATGATCGCTGCCGTCATCGCCGCCCTGGCACTGCTCGTCGGAGCGCAGACCCTGCAAGACCAGCAGCAAATCAACCGCGACCAACTAGCATTTAATCAGGAAACCCGAGATCGAGCAAAGCGGCGATACATATCGCGGGTGACCTGGTGGTTAGAGCGCAATAATGATAGCGCCGTCATCTATGTGCAGAACCGGGCTCCGGTACCGCTGTTAGATGTTGAGCTAGAAACGCAAATGCTCATCTTATATCCCCCGTCGACTGGAATAATCTACCGAATGACCGATGATCCCAGCATGTTTCTGACGGCACCAGACATCCCGCCCTGCTCGACTGTGGCACTTACGGCTATTCAACCATCAGACTTGCAAGTACCAGCCGAACCTCCCTCAGACGGGACTGCGCGAATACCCTATCCTGTTGCCCTGTGGATTTCAGAACATCAGAACGGTTGGAGAATTCCTCAAGGCGGGCGCGCTGAGCCGGCAGATCGCCCATACGAGCCGTGGGAATTCATGGATTTTGAAGGGTGGTCTACGGGATGGTATACCAGGGAACACTCCGGCGCCCTGGTCGAGGAACGCGAGACAAGACAGGAGCTATCCGACTGCGGAGAGGGCGACTGACGTCTCTATCGATATTTGGTAACGAGCTGCGGAATCGGCGGGCGATTTGCGCACGGGGATGGCGAAGCCGACGGGAGCCTGCGTGTTCAATCGTCCAAGAGGTGCTGACGTGCGACGTACGTCTGACTGGGTCTTACAGCATCTCAGTTTAGTTCGCCAGCCTCAGCCGGTCGGTTACAGATCCGGTTACAAGCCAGGACAGCTCACAAATGCCACAACTCCGGCTGCGGCCCCCAAGCCCACTACCCGTACTATGTGAGCGGTTGCCGCGGAGACCAAAGTCAGATCTTCCGCTAACCGCAGCGCAAGACCCGGTGTAGGCGAGTCGAGGCGCAGGTCGAAGGCGTCGGCCGCAGGGCTGAAGGTACAACACCCCCAAAACGCTGACCAGGCGACGAAAGGCGCCGTCAGCAACTTAGCCGCACTCCGGCTCGCCGGGTTCTGTCCTGACTCCAGGTGGACGCCGGCGTCTCGACGCCGCGAAAGCCATCGATCGGCCGGGAGGGCCATGGCGCACACTGCGAGCGCGGTCGGTCCCACCCCTTCGTTCCAGTTTGGCAAACCCTGGCCCTGTAGTAGCTGGCAGGCGATGGCGAAGAGGAGGGTCAGAGCGGCGACCAGCCCGACTCCGTATGCGATGCGTACCACGCGTACCGAGTCACCATGATGATCAGCAGCACCGGAGGGCCAAGCCACAGCGGCAGGCCAAGGAACGCGACGGGTGATGGCATCTCGATCACCGCCGGATCGTACGGATGCCTCTCCGCACCGTGATGTCGATCGGGGTACCGCGCCGGATCGCTCCAGCCGAGCATGTTGTGGTCGGCCACGAAAGCCGCAGCATCGAATGGAACACCGCAGCGAAGACGGTGCAGAGCCCGATGGTGGCGGCACCGTAAACACCGTGTTGGAGCTGAGCATCCTCATCTGCCGCGATCCGCGCGCTACGCAGCGTCACGCCGAGCTGGCCCGGCGGCCTTCCGGCCAAGTAGCTGATGTGGGCTCGCCCAGATCACAGACCCCAAGTCGACACCGACGGCAAACGGCAGATGCGAGTACGAATTGCTGCGACTTGGCTAGTTTCGTCCGATTCGTTTGACCTGACTGCTGCGAACCAGTCGCCAGCGGGTCTCCCCTCACCGGATTTCGCCAGACAGTCCTTGCTGCTGCACATGACATACGGTTGCGCAACTTCAAGTGTGCTCAGGATGCATCTTAGGGCCGGATCTTGTCGATGCGCCGAACAGTTATCCGTCACCGCCGTCGGCTTTGGAACGGCCAGTCGCACCCCGACAATGGTCAGGTGCGCGGAGCTGCCGCCGTCCGCGTATGCTGAGCGACCGAGCTCACTACGTTCGGTAGCCGTCCGCTGAATCGGACCGATCATGTGTTCGGCACAGGTCGGGTCGGTTCGTAGTCGTGGGGCCAGGCGGCGGTGGGCCGTTAGCCACGCTGGCGTGACCATCCGCCACCGAGTCGACCACATCCTGTACTGATCTGGATGCCGGCGACCGACGCCTAGGAACAAGCCTGAACCGCCCACTACCGCAAACGACGCGTACGAGTCACGACCCGTCTTGCAGTATTAACCTGCCACAGTGGGTCTCATGCCCGCGAGGTCCGGTCCGCTGTCCGGGTCCCGTTTGGTAGCCCCGGTCACCTCGGCTCCCTGGCGGCTTGACTCCTCCGCTTTCAGCACTTTCAACAGCAGCGATGCGCGCGCGTTCGATACGCCGTGCCCATCGTCGCGCATCACGTCGGCCAGCGCGTCGCGCGACAGCGACCGGCCGCTCTTCGTCAGTGCGGCGCGGGCTGCTCGCGCCGCTGGAATCAGGTGGGCGACGCTACGGACTTCGACCGTGACCGTGCTATCCAGGCGATCCGTCGACCGCCTCGGAGGGGCCCCGCCGTTGTGGTCAGTCCCACGGATGACGAACGGGCCGAAGTTTCCCGTCCGTCCGTCCGCCGCCAGCCCGGACGACGCTCCGTCGTCCGGGTCGGCCCGCAAGATCAAGGAGCGATCGTCGGCCGGCCGCTGATCGTCCCGGACCGTCCGCTGATCCACATCGCCGTGATCGATCATGGAGAACAACAGCTTGACCGACACAAGCATCGACAGCGCCGGCCACCCGGCCAGCGCCTTGCCGATCGGATCGTGACCACCAACCGCGACGTTGGCCGCCAGGCTCGCCAGGGTGCCGACCACGAGCGCTACCCACGGCACCCAACCGGTCGGGCGGCCGGCGCGGCGTTGCACGACCAGGTACAGGCTGGCGACGATTTCCAGCCCGTCCACGCTCACCGGAAACGCGTACGCCTTCCACCCGGTCTGGTCGTGCCGCTGGGCCAGCTCCACCATGTGCGCGAAGGAGATCGCGCCCGCGACGATGGCCAGCCCGGCGACGCACAGGCCGGTCAGCGCCAGGAGCAGTCTGTCGGTGCGAGTCCTCATCGGAGCGCCACCTCCCCGGCCGCGGCGAGCATGCCGAGCGCCGACAGCACCGATGCCGCCTGCTCGACGGGCATAGCCACCTCGGCATCGCCAACCCGGATGCGTAGGTACGTCGAACACGGCCACGGCGCTACCGCCTCGGTCAGGTACGCCTCACCCGCCGGCTTGGGGAGCGGGAAGGCGGCGGCCAGGTCGAGCCGCACCGGGGCGGACCGGTGCTCACCGCCAACGCCGGACCGGTAGCCGTTGGCCTGACTTGCCGGGTCGGCGGTGCACCGGGTGCGGTCGCACCAGGCGGGATGTCCCTGGTCAAGGGTTGTTTCGCTGGTTCGTGAATCCTTATGCCAGTTGTCGCTCACTGACTTCGGCGAAGTGGCAGGCCGACGGGTGCGGCTCGACGGCCCGGAGCACGAGCTGCGGCTCCTGGGTGGCGCAGATCTCCTGCGCCTTCCAGCAGCGGGTCCGGAACCGGCAGCCCGACGGCGGGTTCGCCGGCGACGGTACGTCACCGTCGAGCCGGATGACCTCGCGGTGCGCCCGGGCCTTCGGGTCCGGCACCGGCACCGCCGAGAGCAGCGCCTGGGTGTACGGGTGGGTCGGCCGCTCGTAGATCTCGTCCTCGGTACCGATCTCCACGATCTTGCCCAGGTACATCACCGCGACCCGGTCGGCGATGTGCCGGACCACCGACAGGTCGTGCGCGATGAAGATGTAGGAGAGGCCCAATTCGTCCTGGAGGCTCTCCAGCAGGTTGATCACCTGCGCCTGGATCGACACGTCCAGCGCCGACACCGGCTCGTCACAGACGATGATCTCCGGCTTGAGCGCGAGCGCCCGGGCGATGCCGATCCGCTGCCGCTGACCGCCGGAGAACTGGTGCGGATAGCGGTTGATGTGCTCCGGGTTCAGCCCGACCAGGTCGAGCAGCTCCTGCACCCGCTGCCGGCGGGCGCCGCGCGGCGCCGCGTCCGGGTGGATGTCGAACGGCTCGCCGATGATGTCGCCGACCGTCATCCGCGGGTTCAGCGAGGTGTACGGGTCCTGCATGACCATCTGCACGTTCCGGCGCATCCGGCGCAGCTCCGCGCCGGAGAGCGTGAACATGTCCCGCCCCTCCAGCATCGCCCGGCCCGAGGTCGGCGTCTCCAGCCGCATCAGCAGCTTGGCCAGGGTCGACTTGCCGCAGCCGGACTCGCCGACGATGCCGAGGGTCTCGCCCCGGTTCAGTTCGAAGCTGACCCCGTCGACCGCCTTCACGGCGCCGATCTGCCGCTTGAAGACGATGCCCTGGCTGATCGGGAAGTGCTTGACGACGTTCTCGACCCGCAGCACGGTCTCGCCGCGCGGCTTGACCGGTGCGGCCGGACCGGCGCCGCCGGTGCCGGACTGCGGGTTCCTCGGCTCAGACGCGGCCATCGAGGACCTCCTGGGCGAAGTGGCAGGTGCTGGTCCGGCCGTTGCCGAACGACCGGACGGCCGGTACGACGTCGACGCACTCCTGCCGGGCGTACGGGCAGCGCGGGTGGAATGGGCATCCGCTGGGGATGCGCATCAGGTTGGGCGGCAGCCCCTTGATGGTGGTCAGCCGCTGACCCTTGAGGTCGAGCCGGGGAATCGACTCCAGCAACCCCTTGGTGTACGGGTGTGCCGGTGCCTCGTACAGCGAGTGCACGTCGGCGTGCTCGACGATCCGGCCGGCGTACATCACGGCGATCCGGTCGGCCACGTCGGCGACGACCCCGAGGTCGTGGGTGATCAGGATCATCGCCATGTTCAGGTCCCGGCGCAGTTCGCCGAGCAGGTCCATGATCTGGGCCTGCACGGTGACGTCCAGCGCGGTGGTGGGCTCGTCGGCGATCAGCACCGCCGGGTCCAACGCCAGCGACATCGCGATCATGACCCGTTGCCGCATACCGCCGGAGAACTGGTGCGGGTAGTCGCCGATCCGCTGCCGGGCCGCTGGGATCTTGACCAGTTCCATCAGCTCGATCGCCCGGCGCTTGGCCTGGGCCCGGGACAGCCCCTCGCGTAGCCGCAGCATCTCGCCGATCTGCCAGCCGACCGGGAAGACCGGGTTCAGCGCGGAGAGCGCGTCCTGGAAGATCATCGAGATCTGCTTGCCGCGTACCTTCCGGCGCTCCTCCTCGGAGAGCTTTAGCAGGTCGGTACCGCGGTAGAGGATCTGCCCGGACGGGATAACCGCCGGCGGCATGTCCAGGATGCCCATGATCGCCTGGGCGGTCACCGACTTGCCGGAGCCCGACTCGCCGAGCACCGCCAGGGTCTCCCCGGCGTCCAGGTGGTACGAGACGCCGTTGATCACCTTGGCCACGCCGTCCCGGGTGCGGAACTCGACGAAGAGGTCCCGTACCTCCAACAGGTGCCCGCCGTCGGCGCCGGCACCCTGCGGCCCGGGCGACCCGCTCCGCTCGTTCACGTTCACGGTCATCTGATCACCGCAGCTTCGGGTCGAAGGCGTCGCGGATCGCGTCGCCGAGCATGATGAAGGCCAGTACGGTCAGCGCCAGGAAGGTCGACGGCACCACCAGCGGAATCGCCGACTCCCGCATGTGCGTACGGCCGGCGTCGATGTCGATGCCCCAGGAGATGGTCGGGGCCTTCAGGCCGATGCCGAGGAAGGAGAGCGTCGCCTCGGCGGCGATGAACGAGCCGAGCGCGATGGTCAGCACCACGATCACCGGGGCCAGTGAGTTGGGCAGGATGTGCCGCCACATGGTCCGGCCGTTGCCGGCGCCGAGCATCCGGGCCGCCGCCACGTAGTCCTGCTGCTTGGCGCTGATCACCGAGGACCGGATCACCCGGGCGGCGGTGGTCCAGCCGAGGATCGCGAGTACGAAGATCACCGCGATGATCCGGACGTTCGGGCTGTCGCTGCTGATCCGCTTCAGCATGACGATCGCGGCGAGCAGCAGCGGGATGCCGAGCACCACGTCGATCACCCGGGACAGCGCCGCGTCGACCCACCGGCCGAAGTAGCCGGCGAGCATGCCGACGGTGATCGCGATCAGCCCGGTGACCAGCGCGGAGAACGCGCCGACCAGCAGCGACGCCCGGGCACCGAAGACGGCGCGGGCGTAGATGTCGCAGCCCTGGAAGTCGTACCCGAACGGGGCGCCGCCGCCGGGCCCGGCGTGCTGCCGGGCCAGCGTGCAGTCGTGCGGGTCGTTCGAGGTGAACAGGCCGGGGAAGGCCGCCATCGCGGTGACCGCCAGGACCAGTACCAGCGAGATCCAGAAGATCGGGTTGCGGCGCAGGTCGCGCCAGGCGTCGCCGGCCAGGCTCCGCGGCCGGGCGGCCGGGTCGCCGGACCCGGCCTTGCCGCCGGCCATCTCGGCCGCGGTGACAGTTTCCAGCTCACTCATGCGTGATCCCTCACTCGTACCGGATGCGGGGGTCGAGGACGGCGTAGAGGACGTCCACCACGAGGTTCGACACCAGATAGACCACGACCAGCACGCTGACCAGGCCGACCACCAGCGGGCCGTCCTCGGTCTTGATGCCGCGGAAGAGGTTGAACCCGACGCCCGGGATGTTGAAGACGCCCTCGGTGATGATCGCGCCGCTCATCAGGTTGCCGAGTTCGACGCCGAGGAAGGTGATCACCGGGATCAGCGAGTTCCGCAGTACGTGCACGCTGACGATGCGGCGGATCGGCAGGCCCTTGGCCTTCGCGGTCCGTACGTAGTCGGAGCGCAGGTTCTCGGCGACCGAGGTCCGGGTCAGCCGCAGTGCGGTGGCCAGCGACAGGGAGCCGAGCACGATGCCGGGCAGCAGTAGGGCGTAGATGCTGGGGTCGGAGCCGGCGGTCGGCGGGAAGAGCGGCAGCTTGACGCCGAGGAAGTACTGGGCGAGCGGCGCCAGCACGATGGTGGGGATGCCGAGCACCAGCAGGGTCAGCGCCAGGGTGGCGTTGTCGAAGATGCCGCCCCGGCGGAGCCCGGCGATGACCCCGGCGGTGACGCCGACCAGGATCGCCACCAGCAGCCCGATGATCGCGAGCTTCACGGTGACCGGCCAGGCCTGGGCCAGCATGTCGCTGATCTTCCGGCCGGTGAGCGAGTCGCCGAGGTCGCCACGGAGCAGGTTGCCGACGTAGTCGAAGTAGCGGTAGAAGAAGCCGCCGACGCCGGTCTGGTCGAGGTGGAACTTCTCGGTCAGGTACGCCCGCTGCGCCTCGCTGACCGGGCGCTCGCCCGCGAGCGCCTGGATGGGATCACCCTGTCCGGCGAACATCAGCGCGTAGACGATCAGAGTGGTCCCGAAGAAGGCCAGGACCATCTGAAGCAGGCGCCGCACGATGTAGCGGAACATGCTTGCTTACTCTCCGTGGGGATTGCTGGAGCGCGGTCTGTGCGGGAAACGGTCCGGGCCACCCGAGGATTTACCGGGTGGCCCGGACCGGCCTTTCGGTCAGCTCAGCTGACGACCTCGATCTTGGTCATGTCGACGACCTGGAAGAGGTCGACCTCGACGTTCTTGACCCGGGTCGAGTGCGCGTAGACGTTCTGGCCGAACCGGAGCGGGATCACCGGCATCTCGGCGGCCAGGATGTCCTCGGCCTGCTGGTACTTCTTGACCGCCTCGTCCGGGGTCGCGGCGGTGGTCCCCTCCTGCACCAGGCGGTCGAACTCCGGGTTGCTGTACCCGTAGTAGTTCGACGAGCCGTTCGTGGTGTACAGCGGGCCGAGGTAGTTCTCCATCGACGGGTAGTCCATCAGCCAGCCCATCCGGATCAGGCCGACCGGCTGCTTGCCCTCGACCTTGGTCAGCAGGTCCGAGAACTTCGGCTCGGCCGCACCGACGCACTCCACGCCCAGGTTGGCCTTGAGCTGGTTGCAGGTCGCGTCGACCCAGTCCTTGTGCCCACCGTCACCGTTGTAGGTGATCTTCAGCTCGGCGGGGCCGCCGGCGGCCTGGTACAGCTCCTTGGCCTTGGCCGGGTTGAACTCGCAGGCCTCGCCGCAGGTGTCGTCGCGGTAGCCGGCGACCACCGGGGAGACGAACGAGCGCGCCGAGATCTGCGACTCCTTGAAGATCGACTTGGTGATCTCGTCCCGGTCGATCGCCATGGAGATCGCCTTGCGCACGTCCGGCTTGCTGAACTCCTTCTGGAACGTGGGGAAGGCCACGAACTGGAAGGAGGAGTTCTGGCTCTGCTGGAACCGGTCGCCCAGGTCCGTCGCCGCGGTGCTCAGGTTCTCGGTCGGGACGGTCACGTCCACGTCGAGGTTGTCCGACAGCACGTCCGCGTACGCCGCGGTGAGCTGCTGGTAGATCCGGAACTCGGCACCGGCGATCTTCGGCTTCTCGCCCGGGAACGCGTCGTAGCGCTCGACCTCGACCTTGGCGTCGTGCTGCCAGGTGCCCTTCATCTTGAAGGGGCCGTTGCCGATCGGCGCGTCCTCGTAGCCGTCCTTGATCACGCCGGGCGCCGAGAAGGCGGCCGCCGGCAGCGGGTAGAACGCGGTGTAGCCGAGCACGGTCTTGAACTCGGTGTACGGCTTGGCCAGCGTCACCGTGAAGGTCAGGTCGTCGACCTTCTTCAGCCCGGTCATGGTCTTGGCCTTCGGCTCCGGCGCCTTCTGCGGGCCGTCGCCGTCGGGGTCCTTCGACTGCAAGTCCTCGTAGCCGGCGATCTTCTCGAAGAAGTAGCTGTTGCCCTGGCCGTTCGGCCCGTAGGCGCCGTAGTTCCAGGCGTTGATGTAGCTGTCCGCGGTCACCTTCTCGCCGTTGTGGAAGGTGTAGCCGTCCTTCAGCTTGATCGTCCAGGTCAGGTTGTCGGTCGAGTTCACGGACTCCGCGGCGACCTCGAACGGCTTGTTCTGCTCGTCGTAGTCGACCAGCGGGCTGAACAGGGCGGACAGCACCTGGTTACCGCTCGAGTCGTTGGTGTTGGTGGAAATCAGGTGCTGCGGTTCCGCGATCTGGACGGAAACCGTCGCATTCGGGTCGCTCTCCCCCGAGTCGCCGCCACTGCCACAGGCCGCGAGGCCGAGGGTCGCGGCGAGGGGGAGGGCGGTCCAGGCAGCGAGCCTACGAACCTGCATTGAGCCTCCTCGTCTCCTTACGCTGAGCAGTCGCCCCCACACAGAGGTAACGCTGTGCAACGCTCGGCAAAGGTAGGTCGTAGCAGGACGCCTGGCCAAACTGGATGATTACGAGTCAGTAACACAGGGGGCGGGCAGGGCTTGCGCATATCCGCTCTGAGCTGCTATCGCGGCGCTGGCCCAGGTGATGTGCAGATTCGGTCATCCAGAATTTATGGGTATGAACGGTGCGGCATGGACGCCGTGAGCTGGGCAACGTGCGCTCGGAGATTAATCCGCATTCGCCCTGATCGGGTCTTCCAGATTGTGGACAACTCCACAAGATCTCACCGAGCGTGACTAAGAACACGGCTACGTATAGTTAGGATTCAGTGCCGGTCGCCCGGCGGACCGGGAGTTGGCCGAGTGGCCGATCCCGGTACCGACCAGCCGGGTGCCGGCTCGGCCGGGCGTACCGCGTGAGACGATCTGGCTGTGACGGCCACCCTTCTCGACGGCAAAGCGACCGCGGCACACATCAAGGACGAACTGCGCGACCGGGTCAAGGCGTTGGCCGAACGGGGCGTCGTGCCGGGGCTGGGCACCGTGCTGGTCGGCGAGGACCCGGGCTCCCAGGCGTACGTCAACGGCAAGCACCGGGACTGCGCCGAGGTGGGCATCGCCTCGATCCGCCGCGAGTTGCCGGCCGACGCCACCCAGGAACAGGTCGACGCCACGGTCGCCGAACTCAACGCCGACCCGGCCTGCCACGGCTACATCGTGCAGCTCCCGCTCCCGGCCCACCTGGACACCCAGCGGGTGCTGGAGATGATCGACCCGGACAAGGACGCCGACGGGCTGCACCCGGTCAACCTCGGCCGGCTCGTACTCGGTTATCCCGGCCCGCTGCCCTGCACCCCGCGCGGCATCGTCGAGCTGCTGCGCCGGCACGACGTGCCGCTGCGCGGCGCCGAGGTGGCGGTGGTCGGCCGGGGCAACACGGTCGGCCGGCCGCTCGGGCTGCTGCTGACCCGGCGCAGCGAGAACGCCACCGTGACGCTCTGCCACACCGGCACCCTCGACCTGGCCGCGCACACCCGGGCCGCCGACATCGTGATCGTGGCGGCCGGCGTGCCGGGTCTGCTCACCGCCGACATGGTCCGGCCGGGCGCGGTGGTGGTCGACGTCGGGATCACCCGGGTGATCGGTGCGGACGGCAAGGGCCGCTACACCGGCGATGTCGGGCCCGAGGTCGCCGAGGTGGCCGGCAAGCTGGTGCCGATGCCGGGCGGAGTCGGCCCGATGACCCGGGCGATGCTGCTGGCCAACGTGGTGGAGCGGGCCGAGGCCGGGCTGGAGCCGGCCGAGCAGGGCTGACCCGGCCGATTCGGCGGCACCGGCCGTGCCGGCGTTCGGACCGCCGCCCGGGGCCGGGTTGCGGACCCCGGCGCTGCGATCGATGCGGTGTGAGCGACCGCAGCCAATTCCGCCCCTGGCCGGAACGGAACACTCCTGGCTGATACCGTCCGGAAATAACCAGACGGGTATCAGGGAGTGGGACGACCATGGGCAAAAAGGTCACCGTAGTCGGTGCCGGCTTCTACGGCTCGACGACCGCGCAGCGCCTGGCGGAGTACGACGTCTTCGACACGGTCGTGATCACCGACATCATCGAGGGCAAGCCCGAGGGCATCGCGCTGGACCTCAACCAGTCGCGCCCGGTCGAGGGCTTCGAGACCAAGGTCGTCGGCGTGACGACCGGCAAGAACGGCGAGGGCTACGAGCAGCTCGAAGGCTCCGACGTCGTCGTGATCACCGCCGGGCTGCCCCGCAAGCCCGGCATGAGCCGGATGGACCTGCTGGAGACCAACGCCCGGATCGTCCGCCAGGTCGCCGAGAACGTCGCCAAGTACGCCCCGAACGCCGTGGTCATCGTCGTCTCCAACCCGCTCGACGAGATGACCGCGCTGGCCCAGATCGCCACCCAGTTCCCGCGCAACCGGGTACTCGGCCAGGCCGGCATGCTCGACACCGCCCGGTTCACCAACTTCGTCGCCGAGGCGCTCGGGGTGAAGGTCGGCTCGGTCCGCACCCTCACCCTCGGCTCGCACGGCGACACGATGGTGCCGGTGCCGTCCCGCAGCACCGTCGACGGCAAGCCGCTGCGCGACGTGATGCCGGCGGAGCAGATCGAGGAACTGGTGGTACGCACCCGCAACGGTGGGGCCGAGGTGGTCGCGCTGCTCAAGACCGGGTCGGCG
Organism: Plantactinospora sp. ZYX-F-223; assembly: GCF_039649625.1. Lineage (NCBI taxonomy): Bacteria > Bacillati > Actinomycetota > Actinomycetes > Micromonosporales > Micromonosporaceae > Plantactinospora > Plantactinospora sp. ZYX-F-223. The sequence goes on from NZ_JBDJAV010000016.1 coordinate 31,501, forward strand.
TACTACGCCCCGTCGGCTGCCGCCGCCCGGATGGCCCGGGCCGTGGCGACCGACTCCGGCGAGGTCATGCCGGTCTGCGCCTGGGTCGACGGCGAGTTCGGCATCTCCGGGGTCTACCTGGGCGTCGAGGCGGAGATCGGCCGGGAGGGCGTACGCCGGATCGTCGAGACGCCGCTGGACGCCGACGAGATCGAGAGCCTGAAGGCCGCCGCCGAGGCGGTCCGGGCCAAGCAGGCCGACGTCGCCAACATGTGACCTCTTCCTCGGCGTAGCGGGGGCCCGGCGTACCACACGCCGGGCCCCCGCTTTTCCACGCTCCGGCCGTCCGCGCCGCTCAGCGCAGCGGGAAGGAGTCCTGGTGCTCGGTCACCTGATAGGTCGGGCCGGCGGTCGCCCGGCCGCGCGCGGCGGCCGTGACGGCCGGGGCCTCCTGGCTGAGTACCGAGATGCCCGGCTCACCGGCGAGCACGACGAACTCGGCGGCGGTCCGCACCGTGGCGGTGGGCGCCCAGACGGTGTCGACCAGCCGCAGCGAGCTGAGCATCCGCTCCGGGGTCACGTCGCAGACCACGTACCCCCGCTGGTTGTCGATGTACTTCCAGTGCGGGCTCTCCGCCATGATCGGGTCGTAGCTGCGGTGGAAGGCCGCGGTGTCGGAGTTGCCGCCCGAGGTGATCGACGTACCGGTGATCTCGGCGCCGACCACCGGTGCGGCCGGGTCGTCGAAGTCCGGCTTCAGGTCGCAGACCCAGGTGCAGTGCCGGTCCCCGGTCAGCACCACCGGGTTGTCCACCTGGCCGGAGCCGAAGAACTCCAGCAGCCGGCGGCGCTGTGCCCGGTAGCCGTCCCAGTTGTCCAGGTCGAAGGTCTGCCCGGGACCGGCCTGCCGGTCGTTGGACGCCCACATCACCTGGTTGGCCAGCAGGTTCCACCGGCTGCCGGCCGACCGCAGCCCGTGCACCAGCCAGCGCTCCTGCTCCGGCCCGGTCATCGACAGCTCGGGGTTCTGCGCGTCGGCCAGCGTGGCCGGCTGGTCGCTGCGGTACTGCCGGGTGTCCAGCACGTACACGCTGGCCAGGTCGCCGAAGCGCAGCCGCCGGTAGAGCCGCAGGTCGAGGTTGCGCGGCAGGGCCGACCGGCGTAGCGGCATGTGCTCGTAGTACGCCTGGAAGGCCGCCTTGCGCCGTTCCCGGAACGCCTCCGGGGTCTGCTGGGCCGGATCCTGCGGGATCTCGTCGGCCCAGTTGTTGTCCAGTTCGTGGTCGTCGAAGGTGACGATCCACGGAAACGCCCCGTGCGCCCGCTGCAGGTCCGGGTCGGTCTTGTACTGCGCGTGCCGGTTGCGGTAGTCGGTCAGCGAGTACGGCTCGTCGGTGCCCTGGTGCACCCGGTACGCCGCCGGGTTCGGCCGGTTCTCGTAGATGTAGTCGCCGAGGAACGCGACGAAGGCCAGGTCCTCCTCGGCCAGGTGCTGGTGCGCGGTGTACGCCCCGGCCTGGTAGTCCTGGCAGCTCGCGAACGCGAACCGCAGCCGACGGGGCCGGGCGTGCCCGCTCGGGGCGGTCCGGGTACGGCCGACCGGGGAGATCTCTCCACCGGCCCGGAACCGGTAGTGGTATTCGGTGTCGGCGCGCAGCCCGGAGACCTCGACGTGCACCGAGTGGGCCAGGTCGGGGGAGGCCAGCGCGGTGCCCCGGCAACGGATCCGGCGGAACCGCTCGTCCTCGGCGACCTCCCAGTGCACCGGCACCGGCCGGTCCGGCATGCCACCGCCGAGCAGCGGCTGCGGGGCGAGGCGGGTCCAGAGCACCACGCCGTCCGGCAGCGGGTCGCCGGAGGCGACGCCGAGGGTGAAGAGCCCGGTCGGCAGCGGGCCGCCCGCGCTGGACGGGATGTGCGCGCCCGCGCCGTCGGAGGTGAACAGCATCGGTCCGACCACGAGGCCGGCGGTCGCGGCACCGGCCGCCGAGACGAAGCGTCGGCGGTTGAACGGGTACGGAGGAGTCATGCCCCGATGCTCGGGAGCTGGGGCGAAGCGGCTGCCCCCGACAATCGACCTGAAGCAGTACTACAGCGGAACAAAGGGTGTACTCAGGTGCGGGGTGCCGAGCGTGGCGGCCGGCCGGGCGGCCAGCTCGGTGAGCAGCCGTTCCCGCGAGCCGCGGGCGGTGACCGGGTCGTCCTCGTGCGCGTACGGCAGCTCGGGGGCGACCAGTTGCACCGCGTGCACCAGCAGGTCACCGGTGAGCAGCAGGGAATGGTCGGCGTACTCGACCAGCACCGACTGGTGCCCGGGGGTGTGGCCGGGGGTGGGCAGCACCCGTACCCCGGGGGCGAGTCGTGCGTCGCCGTCGAGCGCGTCGAGCTGGCCGGCGGCGGTCAGCGGATCGAGCAGGTAGCCGGCCACTCCGGACGGGTCGTGCCGGCGGAAGGCGGCGATCTCGGCCCGTTGCAGCAGGTAGCGGGCGTTGCCGAAGTACGGCGTGCCCGGCTCGCCGGTGACCGCCCAGCCGATGTGATCGGTGTGCAGGTGGGTGAGTACCACCGTGTCGACCTGTTCGGGCGCGATGCCGGCGGCGGCGAGTGCGGCCGGCAGCCGGCCGGGCACCGGGGCCCAGCTCCGGGCGGGGGCGCCGGCGGGGCCGATGCTGGCGTCGACCAGCACCACCCGGCCGGCGGCCGGGCCGTCGTCGAAGCGGAGCGCGAAGCAGCGGAACGACAGCCGCCACTGCCCGTCGGCGGCGACCGCGCCCGGGTCGCGCTCGTCGGCCAGCCGCCAGTGTGCGGCGGTCGCGGTCGGGAACGCCTCGGAGCGGGGCTGGAAGAACATCCCCTCGGCGTCCGGCAGCGCCACGACGGTGATCGGACCCACGGAACGGCTGAGCATGGCAGGCAGTGTATGGCCCCCCGACGCTCTCCAGTACGCTCGTACTGCTAGAGCAGATGTCCCGGAGAGGAGCGCCGCCCGATGGCGAAGATCAAGGTTACGAATCCGGTGGTTGAACTCGACGGCGACGAGATGACCCGGATCATCTGGAAGCAGATCCGCGATCAGTTGATCCTGCCGTACCTCGACGTCGACCTGCACTACTACGACCTGTCGATCCAGTACCGCGACGAGACCGACGACCAGGTGACGGTCGACGCGGCGAACGCGATCAAGCAGCATGGCGTCGGCGTGAAGTGCGCCACCATCACCCCGGACGAGGCCCGGGTGGAGGAGTTCGGCCTCAAGAAGATGTGGCGCTCGCCGAACGGCACCATCCGGAACATCCTCGGCGGCGTGGTCTTCCGCGAGCCGATCATCATGTCCAACGTGCCCCGGCTGGTGCCGGGCTGGACCAAGCCGATCATCATCGGCCGGCACGCGCACGGCGACCAGTACAAGGCGACCGACTTCGTGGTGCCGGGGCCGGGCACGGTCACCATCACCTACACCCCGACCGACGGCGGCGCCCCGGTCGAGATGGAGGTGGCGAACTTCCCCGGTGGTGGCGTCACGATGGGGATGTACAACTTCGACGACTCGATCCGGGACTTCGCCCGGGCCTCCTTCCGGTACGGCCTGGACCGTGGCTACCCGGTCTACCTCTCCACCAAGAACACCATCCTCAAGGCGTACGACGGCCGGTTCAAGGACATCTTCGCCGAGGTCTTCGAGGCGGAGTTCAAGTCGGAATTCGACGCCGCGGGGATCAGCTACGAGCACCGGCTGATCGACGACATGGTCGCCGCCGCGCTGAAGTGGGAGGGCGGCTTCGTCTGGGCCTGCAAGAACTACGACGGTGACGTGCAGTCCGACACCGTGGCGCAGGGCTTCGGCTCGCTGGGCCTGATGACCTCGGTGCTGATGACCCCGGACGGCCGTACCGTCGAGGCCGAGGCGGCGCACGGCACGGTGACCCGGCACTACCGGCAGTGGCAGAAGGGCGAGAAGACCTCGACCAACCCGATCGCGTCGATCTTCGCCTGGACCCGTGGCCTGGCGCACCGGGGCAAGCTGGACAGCACCCCCGAGGTGACCCGGTTCGCCGAGACCCTGGAGCAGGTCTGCGTGGAGACCGTCGAAGGTGGCCAGATGACCAAGGACCTGGCACTGCTGATCTCCCGGGACGCCCCGTGGCTGACCACCGACGAGTTCATGGCCGCCCTGGACAACAACCTGGCGCGCAAGCTCGCCGCCTGACCGGCGCGGTTCACGGATGGTGACGACGTGTCGTCGTACCCGCGACGACACGTCGTCACCATCGAGCTGAGAAAGCCGGCGGCCTGGGCGGGCGTCCAAGATCGCCCGATTTGTGCCGTTACCGCCCTGGGGGTGCCCTCGTTGGACAGGGTGGACGTGATGCCAGTCGCGTCCAGGAAGACCGGCCCGGTCGAGGCCGCCGCGAGAGGCCCGTGCCGGATGGAACGGTCTTCCCGGCTGTTGCGCACAGCCGGCCGTCCCTTCCCTGCGGGGGGCCCTGTCCCGGGCCCCCCGCGCCCTCGTTTCCGGACGGCTCCGGTATCCGAAGTGTTCGCCCGCTGTTCCGCCGCAGCGCGCCAGATCGGCCGCTGATCCTGGCTAACCTCCGGATGTCCAGATCGGGCAGGACGGACACGGAGGGACACCGTGGGTATCAGGGCGCGTATCAGCAGGACCAGAACCGCGCTGGCGGTGCTCGCCGGCACGGCGGTGGTGCTGTCCGGAGTCAGCCTCGGCGGTGTCGCGGCCGCCGCCGAACCCTCGCAGTTCAGCGTGGTCAACGGCGCCATCCGACCGGCGACCGGCACCCCGGAGCCGGCCTCGGGCAGCCACGCCTCGCTGTGGAGCAACTCCAGCTACGCGACCACCACGATCTCCGGCTCCGGCCGGGTAGTGGTCGGCGCCATCGGGGACAACTGCGAGGGCTGGCCCACCATCCGGGTGACGGTGGACGGGGTGGTGGCCGGCGAGACCACCATCGTCAGCGCCAGCCAGTACGGCAGCTATCCGGTCGGGGCGGCGCGGGGCGCGGGGCAGCACAGCGTCCGGATCCAGCTGGTCAACGACCGCAGCACGGCCGCCTGCGACCGCAACGTGCACATCGGGTACGCCCGGATGGAGACCCCCGGCACGACCACGGACCCGAGGTTCAGCTTCGCCGTGCTGCCGGACACCCAGCAGGAGGTGCTGAACGCGAGCGACACCCGCTTCCGGCAGCGCACCGACTGGCTCGTCGCCAACCGTTCCGCCCTCGACCTGCGGTTCGTCACGCACTCCGGCGACGTGGTCAACTGGGACACCCCGGACCACGCGCAGTACGAGATAGCCCGCAACGCGCTGCGCCCGCTGGAGACGGCGGGCATCCCGTACTCGCTGGCGATCGGCAACCACGACACCCAGGCGACCGGTCCGGGCGGCTCGGCCCGGGACCCCGCCCGTACCCGGGAACTGGTCCGGGACACCACCGTGTTCAACCGGTACTTCACGGCCGGGCAGTACGGCGCGGTGCGTGGGCAGTTCGAGGCCGGCAAGGTCGACAACTCGTACTCGACGTACTCCGCCGGCGGGGTGCAGTGGCTGGTGCTGGTCCTCGAACTCTGGCCCCGCCCGGAGGCGGTCACCTGGGCCAGGGGCGTGGTGGCGGCCAACCCGCGGCACAACGTCGTGGTGGTCACGCACGACTACATCGACGGCAACGGCAACATCGAGCAGTCCGCCGGCTACGGCGCCACCAGCCCGCAGTACCTCTACGACAACCTGGTCAAGCAGTACGCCAACGTGAAGTTCGTCTTCTCCGGCCACACCGGGGTGGCGGGCAACCGGGTGGACACCGGAGTGCACGGGAACCGGATCTACTCGTTCCTGCAGACGTTCCACTCCAACACCACCAACCCGGTACGGCTGGTCGAGATCGACGCGGCGGCGGACTCGCTGCGTACCTGGATCCACGCGCCGTACACCAACCAGTCGTTCCCGGAGTACGACCGTACGTTCACCGGGATCGGGCTGGTCCGGTAGCCGATCCGGCGGAAGGCGACGCGGGGCCCGGCGACAGCCGGGCCCCGGAACCGTTCACTCCTCGACCGGGCCGAACGTCACCCGCCCGTCCTCGGCCACCTGCCAGCCCGGGTTGTGCGCGACCTCCCAGAGCAGGTCGTTCGGGTCCGCGAAGTGGCCGTGGTAGCCGCCGAAGGCGGCGTGCTGGCCGGACTTGACCACCGTCGCCCCGGCGGCGGCCGCCTGCGCGATTACCCGGTCGACCTCCGCCGGACTTTCGACGTTGTGCGACAGGGTGAAGCCGGTCGGGGCGGGCAGCAGCGGCGTCCCGGCACCGAGGTCGGCCGCGAACGCCTCCGCCTCGAAGAGTCCGAGCACCACCCCGGGAGCCAGCTGGAAGAAGAGGATCTCGTCCGGTACGTCCAGGGTCGGCGTCCAGCCCAGCCCGTCCACGTAGAAGTCCCGGGCCCGGTCCAGGTCCCGGGTGGCCACCGTGATGAAGTGCACGCGTTGCTCCATGACCAGTCATTGTCCGACCCGTCCGGGGCCGGCGGTGCCGGGTTCGTCGAGTTGCCCGAGGCGAGCCTGACGAACCCGGACCCGGCCCGGTGGCCCGCGGTCAGCTCCTGCTGTCGGTTTGCGGGCCCTCCGCCGAGCCGCCCGGCGGCTTCGGGCGGTGCCCCGCGCAGGCCCGTTCGGCGGACTTGAAGGTCTCCGACTGCGGATCGAGGTCGGGCCCGCCCTCGATCCGGATCCCGCCGTCCGGCTGCGGGTCCGGGAACTTCGGTACGCCGTTCTCCCGCATGCACTGGGCGTACTCCCGGATCCGCTGCTGCGCCTGCGGGTCGAGTTTCGGCGGCTCGCCCCCGTTCGGCAGGTACTTCTGGCACTTCTGCTGCGCCGCGTCCATCTTCGCCCGGTCGGTACCCTCCGGCGCCCGCATCCGGATCGCCCCGCCCTCGATCTCCGGATCGGGGAAGTCCGGCACCCCGTTCTCCCGCATGCACTGGCCGAACCGGCGGGCCCGGTCCGCCTCGTCCACCGGTGCCGGTCCGGCGCCACCGCTGGCGCTGGCGGTAGGCCCGCCGGCCGTGGCGATCCCCGGGTCCCGGTCGGCCCCGCCGCATCCGGCCACGCCAACCAGCAGCAGCAGACCGAGCAGCAGACCGGTCCTGGTGCGCATCGTCGTACCACCTCCGTTCCGGCCGGACGGTCGCCGGCCGCATCGAGTAGAGCCGGCGGCACCTTTCCCGGGCGTCACGGAAAGCGTTGACACCCCGGTTACCCGGTCCGGGTCACCATGGGCCGATGCGGATCCTGGTGGTGGAGGACGAACGGCTGCTCGCCGACACGGTGGCCCAGGGGCTGCGCCGGGACGCCCACGCGGTCGACGTGGTGCACGACGGCGGTGCCGCGCTGGAGCGGGTCGGCGTACACGACTACGACGTGGTGGTGCTCGACCGTGACCTGCCGGTGGTGCACGGCGACGAGGTCTGCCGGGCGATCGTCCGGCACGAGTCCCCGGTCCGGGTGCTGATGCTGACCGCCGCTGCCGGAATCGACGACCGGGTCACCGGGCTGGCCCTGGGCGCGGACGACTACCTGCCGAAGCCGTTCGCGTTCCGGGAACTGGCCGCCCGGGTGGCGGCGCTCGGCCGCCGGTCCCGGTCGGCCGCCCCACCGGTGCTGGAACGTGCCGGGGTACGCCTTGACCCGCACCGCCGCGAGGTCTACCGGGACGGCCGGTACGTCCCGCTGTCCCGCAAGGAGTTCGCGGTCCTCGCCGAGCTGCTCCGCGCCGACGGTGCCGCGGTCTCCGCCGAACGGTTGCTGGAGAAGGCCTGGGACGAGCACGCCGACCCGTTCACCCACGCGGTACGGATGGCGGTCCTCAAGCTGCGCCGCAAGCTCGGCGACCCGCCGATCGTGCTGACCGAGCCCGGAGTGGGGTACCGGATCCCGTGAGACGGCTCTCGCCGGCCAGGCTGACCATCCGGGCCCGGCTCACCCTGGTCTACGGCGGGCTGTTCCTGCTCGCCGGCGTGCTGCTGCTCGGCGTGACGTACGCCCTGATGTCGCAGCGGCTGCCGCAGAACTCCACCTTCACGGTCAACCGGGTCGGGCCGGCTCCCGGGGATCCGACGTCACCACCGGCGGCGGGCACGGACGGCACCGTCACCCCGATGATGGGCGGCGAGGTCGGGCTGCCGTCGGCGGACGAGATGAAGCAGGTGACCCAGGTGGCCGACCAGGCCCGGCAGGACGCCCTGGAGGCGCTGCTCACCCAGGGCGGGATCGCGCTGGTCGTGGTCGGTGCCGCCGCGACCGCCTTCGGCTGGCTGATCGCCGGCCGGCTGCTCCAGCCGCTGCACCGGGTCACCGAGACGGCCCGGCGGATCGCCAGCGCGCCGGACGCCGACCATGGCCTGCACGAACGGATCGCGCTGACCGGTCCACCGGACGAGATCAGGGAACTCGCCGACACCTTCGACCTGATGCTGGCCCGGCTGGACCAGGCGTTCGACAGCCAGCGGCGGTTCATCGGCAACGCGTCGCACGAACTGCGTACCCCGCTGACGCTGAACCGGACCCTGCTGGAGGTGATGGTCGTCCCCGAGTCGGCCTCGCCCGAGTTGCGCCAGCTCGGCGATACGTTGCTGGCGGTCAACGCCCGGCACGAACGGCTGATCGACGGGCTCCTGCTGCTGGCCCGATCGGAGCACGAGGTGGCCGAACGCTCCTATGTAGATCTGGCGGACGTGCTGGAACACGTCGTCGCGCAGGTGCCGCCCGGCCCGGTGACCGTACGCGCCGAGGCGGCCGAGGCGCCCACCACCGGCAGTTCGGTGCTGCTGGAACGACTGGTGCAGAACCTGGTCGAGAACGGCGTCCGGCACAACGTCCCCGAGCACGGCTGGGTACGGGCCGGCAGCGGTACCGGCCCGGACGGCACGGTCTGGGTCCGGGTGGAGAACACCGGGCCGGTGGTGGCGCGGTACGAGATACCGAGCCTCTTCGAACCGTTCCGGCGGCTCGGCGGCGACCGGCTCGCCAGCAACCCGCCCGGTGCCGGGCTCGGGCTGTCGATCGTCCGGGCGGTCGCCCGGGCACACGGCGGCACCGTCGAGGCCGAACCCCGACCCGGCGGCGGCCTGGTGGTCACGGTGACTCTCCGCACGGCGCGCTGACCGATTCGCCGCTGCCGGGTCATCGCCCGCGTCGGTCAGCGCCGCCGTGCATCGCCGCTGGCCGCCGAGCGCCCGGTCGCTGCTGTCGGTCACCGCGTAACCCCGGGCCACCCGGGCTGCTGGCGCCATTGTCCGGGGTTGATTGTCCGCTGTGCCGAGCCGAAGCCGGACAACCCGCAGCCGATTAGACATCGGGGCAGCGGGTCCGACGACGGGCCCCGCACCAGCAGCGGGAGGAATTCCACCATGATCAGAAATCTCGTCCGGCGGAGACGGCGTCTGCTTGCGGCGTCGCTCGGCGTACTGCTGACCCTGACGGCGCTGGTCGCCGGGGCGGCGGCACCGGCGGCGGCCGGGTCGGCGGACCGGGCAACGATCCAGGCCCCGACGCTCCGGTTCGACGCGATCTGGGAACCGGGCACCGACAACCGCGCCTGGGTGCACACCTGGACCGCCCAGGACCTGCTCGCCCGCAACAGCGAGCTGTTCAACCAGGGCTGGCGGATCGACTCGCTGACCGCGGTCAAGGACATCAACGGGGAGATGCGGTACAACGCGATCTGGAAGCCGGGCAGCGGTCTGAGCCCGGTCGTGATCGGCTGGACCGAGCAGCAGTTCTTCGCGCAGGTCTCGACGTACTGGAGCCAGGGCCTGCGGCCGTGGCGGATCAACCGCTACCGGCACGCCGGGAGCTTCCGCTACGACGCCATCTTCAAGCCGGGCACCGACGGCCGGCGGTGGGTCGTGGACTGGACCCGGGCGGACCTGTTGGCCGAGGACGCCAAGATGCGCGCCCAGGGCTACCGGTTGATCCAGGCGACCGGGGTGGCGCAGAACAACCCGATCAGCACCGACATCCGGTACGTCGGGATCTGGATGCCGGGCACCGACAGCCGGCCGACCCTGCTCGGCGGCACCTGGGACGAGATCTCGCAGGCGAACGGCAACCACTGGGTCAGCGGCTACCGGATGAAGTACCTGAGCAGCTATCTGACCAACACCGGCCTGGTGCGCTACGACGCGATCTGGGAGCCGGGCACCGACGGGCGGCCGGTCATCGCCGGCTGGAACGCCGCCGGCTTCGCCGCGAAGAACGCGGAGTTCTGGGCGCTCGGTTACCGGCCGACGGTGTTGCAGAGCTACCTCGGCCCGAACTGATCGACGGCCGGATAGGGGGCAGCGGCGTGCGGTAGAACCCGTGCGTCGCCGCCCCCGATCCCTGGGCGTCCAGTCCTGCGCGGCCGGGCCTCGCGCCCTCATTCGCGAATCGTCCCTACCCGTGGGGCGCTGGCGGCTCGGGACGACCGGCGTGCGTAATGCCGGTCAGCGAGCGCAGCCCGTCGGCCAGGCCACCCGCCTGGCGCGGCGACAGCACGAGTACGGCATACGGCTCGTTCGGGTCATCGGCGTCGTCGTAGGCCTCCACGAGGACCGTGGCGGGCGTACCCTCCGGCCGGCCCGGACCACTGACGAACGCGGCGAGCCGAAGCGGCTCATGACCCACGGGTTCGATGGTGTGCATGCGTGACATGTGAGTTCCGGTCGGATTGGCCGACGTGACCGGGCAGGGCGCCGAACACCAGGGCGGATGTGCCACGGAGTTGGTGGTCACTTCTCCTCCATCTCGTCCGAGCCATCCGCTCGCCCACGCCGGGCGGTGCGGGTGGCCATGCGATGTGCGTGTATCGAGGGTGCGCCCTGCGGACGGGTGGGCCTGTGCCGAGCGGAGTATGCGTGGCATGTATGGGTGGCATCGTCGTATGCACGTAGGGTGATAAGCGATCCGTAGATGTGAGGGAGTCACGTCCACGATGAGTCGGGCATAGCCATGACGAACCGAACCGTGCGCTACTGCCGTTGCGGCACCCGCCTCGCCCGAGACAACCGGCAACATCAGTGCGCGGCCTGCCAGTCGAAGACGCGTGGTCTCGCGGCCGGCCCGCCAGACGTACCCGCCAACTTCTGGGACACGGATGAGATGCGGGATGCCCTCGCAACCTGGAACATGGGACAGGTCATCGCCGCCTATCGGCATCATCGCTTCCACGGCCGAACGATCCGGCAGGAGATCGTCGCCGGCTGGGTGGGCATCACCCAGGCTCAATTGAGCCGGATTGAGGGTGGATCAGCGATGAAGGACCTGGACAGGCTCGCGCAGTGGGCGAGGACACTCGGCATCCCGTCCGGCCTACTCTGGTTCAAGCTGCCGGAGCAGTCTCCACGCTGCGGGGCCGACGAGCAGGTCGGGCGCCATCCCGAGGCAGGCGGGGGTGGAGATGGGCAGGACCATGCCCGTGAGACATCATCGGGGGTCGAGGATATGCGCCGCCGCGAGCTACTGCGCCTGCTGAGCCTTGCCGCACCGGCCCTGACGACGGCTGGCCTGGCGGAGCGGCTCGACCTGGACCGGCTGGAGTACGTCGCCGCCGAACCGCGACGGCTGGACGCGGCAGCCTTGGATGCGTACGGGGCGGTGAACCGTCAACTATGGATGGCGTTCGGTTCGGCCAAGCGCAAGAGCACCGTCTTGCCGCTGGTCTCGCGGCAGCTCGACACCTTGTTCGGTGCGCTGCGCGAGGCGCGCGGGACCGCGACCCGCAGCCACCTCTGCGCTCTCGGCAGCGAGCTTCTCCAACTTGCCGGAGAGGTGCTCTTCGACGGCAACCACTATGTCGACGCCGCCAACTGCTATGTCTCGGCGGCCGTTGCCGGTCGGGAGGCGAACGACTTCGACCTGTGGGCCTGTGCCATGACCAGGCACGCCTTCATCAGCGTCTACGAGCGACAGCCTGCGCACGCTCTTCCCATGCTGGACGGCGCCGGCCGAATGGCGGCGCACGGTGATGCGGCGCTCTCCACGAAGTACTGGATCGACGCCGTCCTCGCGGAGGCTGCTGCTGGTGTCGGCGATCTGGACTCGTGTGCGCGTGCGCTCGACCGGGCGGAACGTGTGGCCGGACTGGGCGGCCAGTTCCAGAACGGCGGGTGGCTCCGGTTCGACGGCTCACGCCTGGCGGAGCAACGGGGCACCTGTTATGTCCAGCTCCGGCGGCCGGATCTTGCGGAGCCCGCTCTCCTGGAAGCCCTCGACAAGGATCTTTCCCTCCGCCGTCACGGCGGCGTACTTGTCGATCTCGCCCATGTCGGGGCGCAGCTTCGGGACCCTGATCGCCTGGTCATGTACGCGGACGCGGCCCTCGTCGTCGCCCGGCAGACCGGATCAGGTGTCGTCACGCGTAGGCTCCACGGGCTGCGGAGACAGTTGGGATCACTCACCGTCGATCGACATGTCGGTCGGATCGACCGCGAGATCGGCCAGATCGCCGACCAACGACAGTGAGGAGCAGCGCATGCCAGACGAGCCGGGGCGGGCTTTCCGGGAGGCGTGGATCGCCGGTGTCCACCGGCACTACCCGGGTGAGCCGAAGCCGGGGTACGTCGCACCGTGGGCGGAAACCCCCGACTGGGAGCGGGCGAGCGCGGCGGCCGTCGAGGCGCAGGTGCGTGCCTTCGTCGCTGCCACGGGTGGCCGTACCGCCAGGCTGAGCCGCGAGCAGAAGGGCCGGTTCGTCGCGCTCTGCTGGATCGGCCAGATCCTCAAACACTTCCCCGATCCGAAGCCGGCGTACGTGGCGGACTGGCCGGATCTGCCGCCGTGGCAGCGGGAGACCGACGCCGACATCTTCGAGAGCATCGAGCAGGGTGGACGTTGAGCAGTCCGTTGCGCTGTCGGAAAGCTCGTTGAACCACGGCATGTGATGCTTCCAGCCCATGGCCCGGCCCCGATGAAGCGGGTCGGCATGCGGGGCTCAGCCGGCGTCCCGGAGCAGTTGGGCGGCCCGTTCCGGCGCGATGTCGTTGATGAAGACCCCCATCGCCGACTCCGAGCCGGCCAGGTACTTCAGCTTGTCGGCCGCCCGCCGGATGCTGAACACCTCCAGGTGCAGGTGGGCCAGGGCCGGATCGGCGTGCACCGGCGCCTGGTGCCAGGCCGAGATGTACGGCAGCGGCTGGTCGAAGAGCCGGTCGAGCCGACGCAGCAGGTCCAGGTAGAGCGGGCCGAAGGCGTCCCGCTCGGCGTCGTCCAGCGCCGGGATGTCCGGTACCGGCCGGTGCGGCGCGACGTGTACCTCGAACGGCCAGCGGGCGGCGGCCGGCACGTACGCCGTCCAGTGCTCGTTGGCCAGTACCACCCGCTCCCCGGCGGCCCGCTCGGCGGCGAGTACGTCGGCGTACAGGTTGCGCCCGCCGGTGCGTTCCGCGTGCCGCCGCGCGGCGGCCAGCATCGCCCGGCTGCGCGGCGGCAGGAACGGGTACGCGTAGATCTGGCCGTGCGGGTGGTGCAGGGTCACCCCGATCTCCACCCCCCGATTCTCGAAGCAGAAGACCTGCTCCACCCCGGGCAGTCCGGAGAGCGCGGCGGTACGGTCGGCGAGCGCCTCCAGCACGGTACGCACCCGGCTCGGCGGCAGGGTGCCGAACGACGCCGAGTGGTCGGCGGTGAAGCAGACCACCTCGCACCGCCCCGTCCCCGGCCGCACCGCCGTGTACGGGGTGATCTGGCCGGGCGGGTCACCGGGCCGGTCGCTGAAGGACGGGAAGCGGTTCTCGAAGACCACCACGTCGTAGTCGTAGGCCGGGATCTCGCTGGAGCGCTCCGGTGTGGACGGACACAGTGGGCACTGGTCGCTCGGCGGCAGGAAGATCCGGCCCTGCCGGTGCGCGGCGACCGCGACCCACTCGTCGACCAGCGGGTCGTACCGGAGCTGCGAGGCGGGCGGTGGCAGCGGCAGGTCACGCCGGTCCGGTCCCTCCCGCACCGCGTCCGGGTGCTCGTCGAAGTAGATCAACTCGCGCCCGTCGGCCAGTTTGACCGCCATCCGCCTCACGGCGCCACCTCACAGAACAGCCTCACGGTGTTACCTCACAGAACAGCCTCACGGTGTTACCTCACAGAGCAGTAGATCCGGTACGTGCGTCCCGAGGACCTCCCGGGCCGGTTCGGGCAGGCCGGTGTCGGAGACCACGGTGTGCGCCTCGGCCAGTTCGGCGAAGGACGAGATGCCGACCGTCGCCCACTTGGTGGAGTCGGCGAGCACCACCAGCCGGTCCGCCGCGGCCAGCAGCGCCCGGTTGGTCTCCGCCTCCAGCAGGTTCGGGGTGGTGAACCCGGCCCGCTCGCTCATCCCGTGCACCCCGAGGAAGACCAGGTCCAGGTGGAGCGAGCGGATGGTGGCCACCGCCACCGGCCCGACCAGCGCGTCGGACGGGGTGCGTACCCCGCCGGTGAGCACCACCGTCTGGTCCGGCCGGCCGGACCGGTGCAGGATCTCGGCGACCGGGATCGAGTTGGTGACGACGGTCAGCGCCGGTACCCCGGCCAGCCGGCGGGCGAGTTCGGCGGTGGTCGTACCCGCGGAGAGCGCGACCGCCATCCCGGGGGCGACCAGTCGGGCGGCCTCGGCCGCGATGGCGGCCTTCTCGGCGCGCTGCCGCACCGACTTGGCCGCGAAGCCCGGCTCGTCGGTCGAGCCGGGCCCGGCGGTGGTCGCCCCGCCGTGCACCTTGGCCAGCAGGCCGCGTTCGGCCAGCGCCTCCAGGTCGCGCCGGATCGTCATGTCGGAGACGCCGAACTCGCCGGCCAGCTCGGTCACCCGGACCCCGCCGGCGGTGCGGACCCGGTCGAGGATCGCCTCCTGGCGCTGCTGGGCCAGCATCAGGCTGTCCCGTTCAGTTCCGGCTCCGGCCGCTGCGCCAGCACCGCGACGCCGTGCGGCTCGACCCGGGTCGGCCCGGCCCACCGGGTGCCGGTCAGCAGGTCGGTCCCGGCCGCGTCGACCTCCGCCGGCCGGTCGGAGCGGTTGAGCAGGAAGAGGTACGACCGCCCGTCCGGGTGCCGTCGCCGGATCTGCTCCACTCCGGGTACGGCCGGCCCGGCCGGAGCGGCACCGGCCTCGCCGGCGACCCGGGCCAGCAGCCGGCCCAGCGCGGCCTGCTCCAGCCGGGTGCCGAGATACCAGGCCGCCCCGCCGTCCCCGGCCCGCCGGGTGACCGCCGGGCCGCCAGCGACCGGCCCGTTGTCGTAGCTGACCAGCACCTCGGCGTCCGGTGCGGCCAGCGCCTCGGTCCAGACCGCCGCCGAGGTGCCGTCGTCCAGGCGTACCGTGCCGGCGGCGGGGAGCGGGTAGAACTCCTCGACCCGGATGCCGAGCAGCTCGGCGAAGGCGCCCGGCAGCGGGGCCGGGCGGACCCGGTCGCACTCGTCCACCAGTCCGCTGTACGGGCCGACCACCAGGGTGCCGCCGGAGCGGACGTACCCGGTCAGGTTGCCGATCGCGGCGTCGTCGACCAGGTAGAGCGCGGGGGCGAGCACCAGCTTGTAGCCGGTCAGGTCGGCGCCGGGCGGGGCCAGGTCGGCGGTGATCCCGGCCCGCCAGAGTGCGCTGTGCCAGCGGCGGATCTCGTCGAAGGCCGCCATGTCGGTGCTCGGCTGGTTGGCCGCCTCCTGGGCCCAGACGGATGAGTAGTCCAGCAGTACCGCGACCTCGGCCTCGGTGCGGGAGCCCTCGATCTCGGCCAGCGCCCGCAGGTGCCGGCCGAGCTGGACCACCTCGCGCCAGATCTTGGAGTCGGTGCCGGCGTGCGGCAGCATCGCCGAGTGCCACTTCTCCGAGCCGGCCCGGCTGGCCCGCCACTGGAAGAAGAGCGCCCCCTCGGAGCCCCGGGCGACGTGCGCCAGCGCGTCCTGGATCAACTGCCCGGCCGGCTTGGCCAGGTTGCGCGGCTGCCAGTTGACCGCGCTGGTGGAGTGCTCCATCAGCAGCCACGGGCCGCCGGCCAGCGACCGGCTCAGGTCGGCGGCGAAGGCGATCTGGGCCGGCGGTTCGAGCGGATGCTCGCCGAGCAGGTAGTGGTCGTTGGAGAGCAGCCGGTCCGGGCCGGTCAGCTCCCGCCCCCAGGCCCAGTAGTCCAGGTTGACGCAGCTCGCCGTCATCAGGTTGGTGGTCACCGGGATCCCGGGGGAGAGCCGGTGCAGTGCGTCGCGTTCGGCGGTGAAGCAGGCCAGGTGCTCGTCCGAGCTGAACCGCTTGAAGTCCAGCACCTGGGCGGGGTTGGACGAGGTCGGGGTGGCCCGGGGCGGCTGTATCTGCGCCCAGTCGGTGTAGGTCTGCGACCAGAACGCCGTACCCCAGGCCGCGTTGAGGCCGTCGAGGTCGCCGTACCGGTGCCGCAGCCAGCCGCGGAACGCCTCGGCCGAGGTGTCGCAGTAGCAGTGCGCGTTGTGGCAGGCGTACTCGTTGTGCACGTGCCAGACGGCCAGCGCCGGGTGGTTCGCGTAGCGCCGGCCGAGCTGCTCGGTCAGCGCCACGGCGGCCTGGCGGTAGACCGGTGAACTGGCGCAGATCGCCTGCCGGCTGCCGTACGTCAGCCGCCGCCCGTCCGCGTCCACCGGCAGGGTGTCGGGGTGGGCGTGGGAGAACCAGGGCGGTGGCGAGGCGGTGGCGGTGGCCAGGCAGACCTTGATCCCCCCGGCGTGCAGCATGTCCATGATCCGGTCCAGCCGGTCGAAGTCGTACCGCCCGGGAGCCGGTTCGAGCCAGGCCCAGGCGAAGACACCGACGGTGACCAGGGTGACCCCGGCCTGCCGCATCAGTGCCACGTCCTGCGGCCAGACCTCCTCGGGCCACTGCTCCGGGTTGTAGTCCCCGCCGTAGCTCAGGCCCTCGACGCCTCGCACCAGACCGCTCACACCGCCTCCAACGCGCTCGCACGTAATCCAACAGATACGAACACTAGCGCCCAGCCGGCGGTCAGGGTAAGGGTGCGATGCGGCGACGGGCCCTCCCCGGTTCGGCGGAACCGGGGCTCGGGCGGCTCAGGCGGCTCAGGCGGGTTGCAGGCGGGACTCGACCCAGCCGGTCTCGGTCAGGTGCGCGAGCAGCAGGTGCACGCACTCCTCCACCGTGAGGTCGGTGGTGTCGAGTACCAGGTCGGCATCGGTCGGCTCCTCGTACGGGTCGTCGACGCCGGTCATCCCGGTGAGCTGGCCGGCCCGGGCGCGGGCGTACAGGCCCTTGCGGTCCCGCTGCTCGCAGACCGCCAGCGGGGTGGCGACGTGCACCAGCACGAATCCGGCCCCGGCCGACCGGGCCATCTCCCGGGCGATCGCCCGGGCCCGGGCGTACGGGGCGATCGGGCAGCAGATGGCGAGACCCCGGTGCCGGGCGACCTCGGCGGCGACCCAGCCGATCCGGCGTACGTTCAGGTCCCGGTCGGCCCGGCTGAAGCCCAGCCCGGCGGAGAGTTCCCGGCGGACCACGTCACCGTCGAGCAGGGTGATCGTGCGGTCCCCGCTCTCCCGCAGCGCGTCGGCCAGCCCCCGGGCGATGGTCGACTTGCCCGAGCCGGAGAGCCCGGTGAAGAAGACCACCAGACCCCGGTGCCGGCGGGGCGGCCGGGCCCGGGTCAGCTCCTTGGCGACCGTCGGCGGGGTGTGCCACTCCGGCAGCGGGAAGCCCCGGTCGAGCAGGTCCTCGATCTCCTCCTGGCCGAGCGGCAGCCGCCGGTTGCGCGGCGGGATGTCGTCCCGCCACCGCCACTGGCCGTCCCGGTTGTCGTAGGCCAGCTCGCGGGGGACCAGCATGCGCAGCCCGCCGCCGGTGAGCATCTCGGTGGTGGAGAGGACGTGGGTCACCCCGTAGGCCCGGGCCACCCGGGCCCGGAGCAGCGCGTCCCAGATGTCGTCGCCGCGCCGGGCGACCGGCACCGCGACGATGGTGGCCGGGGGCATCCGGTCCCGGGCCCCGAAGATGCTCCGGACCAGCACCTCCGGCGGCAGCCCGTCCGGGCCGGTGTTGGCGACCGGGATCAGGATGAGCAGGTGGGCGGCGAGCGTCCGGACCGCGTGGGCGATCTGCGCGAGCTGCGGCCGGTGCAGCGGCCGGTCGGCGATCACCCCGAGCACCCGGCCCGGTGGCAGCAGCTCCCGGACCTCGGCCGGGCTCCGGCGGAGCCGCTGGAACGGGCCGTGGCCGCCGTCGCCGATCCGGCGTACCGGGCCGCCGACGCCGCACCAGCCCTGGGTGGTGGGCCAGAGGTCGGCGACCTCCAGCAGCGCGGTCGGTGCCCCCTCCGGGTCGGTCAGGACCAGGCCGCGCTCGACCGGATTGTTCAGGTCGATGCCGCTGACCAGGTCCGCCGGGACCTGGAGGGTCACCGGTACCGGCCAGGAGGAGCCGTCGGCGAGCCGGCCGCGCCGGGCCACCGAGGCCAGGTCGGCCCGGCCCATGAAGCCGGTGAGCGGTGCGTACGCTCCGGAGAGCAGCAACTCCAGGTCGGCCAGTTCATACGGGCGCGGCGTGTACGCCGGAGCGTCACGCAGCAACTCATCGGGCAGCACCCACCCGTTGCTCATCGCACCCCCAACTACCCGGCCGGCCGGCACACAGTTTCTCAGCCGGCCGCCGATCGGTCGAGACCGCCACTCCCGTTTGGACGCCTGGATCGGTAGCGCCGTGTTCGGTCGGTGGCCACCAGGAGGTTACCCAACCGGGCGGAGTTCGGCGGCGCCGAAGGAGACCGCGAAGCGCCGGCACCAGATCGAGACGCTACGCAGCCGGTCGAGGTCGGCGCCGGCCGGGATGGCGTACGCCTGGTCGCCCCGGTTTCCCTTCAGCCGGCCCAGTTCGACCCAGCGGCCGTCGTCGAAGACGTGCCAGCCGGCCGTACCCTCCCGCACGGGCTGGTCGGTGAGCCAGACCCGCAGGTCGGGGCCGTTGGAGGTGTCGAGGTCCACGAGTTCCAGCCGGTGACCGCCGGCCGGGTCCCGGACGATCCGGGCCGTTCCGCTGGTCCGGTGCTCGTGGGTGACGAACCCGCCGCTGCTGACCAGCACCGGCCGGGCGGCATCGGCAGCGGTCGCGGCCGGCGGGGGCGGGGTCGACGGGCCGGTGGAGCCGGTTCCGGGTGCCGGGGTGCCGGCCGGCGGTCCCGGCGCCGGCTCGGTGAGCCGCTCGGCGACGTCCCGGTCGACGACGATCTTCCACGGCTGGAACCAGTAGCCGCCGAAGACCGCGACGGCGACGAGTACGGCGGCGACCGCCCAGGCCAGCGGGGAGCGGAGCAGGCGACGTGACATGACGCCAGTCAACCCGGTCGCGGGCGGACCGGCGCCCCGCACCGGTTACGAAAGTCTTACCCCGGCCCCTAGGGGAGGCGGTCGCCGGCGCCCGCCGATTCGGGGGTACTTCCAGGGTGGTTTCCTGACCTCCGGGACGTGCCGTCGGCCCTACCCTGGCAGCGTGACAGTGATCGCGACCCAGTCGCTGACCAAGACGTACGGCAATCGGGTGACCGCGTTGTCCGACCTGACGGTCACCGTCGAGCCGGGCATCGTCGGTCTGGTCGGAGCCAACGGTGCGGGCAAGTCGACCTTTATCAAGATCATGCTCGGCCTGCTGGAGCCGACCGGCGGACAGGCCCGGGTGCTCGGCCTCGATCCGATGGTGGACGGGCACCAGGTCCGGGCCCGGGTCGGCTACATGCCGGAGCACGACTGCCTGCCGCCGGACCTGTCGGCCGCGGAGTTCGTCACGCACATGGGACGGATGAGCGGGCTGCCCAAGACGACCGCCCGGGAGCGGGCCTCCGAGACGCTGCGGCACGTCGGCCTCTACGAGGAGCGCTACCGCCAGGTCGGGGGCTACTCCACCGGCATGAAACAGCGGGTCAAGCTGGCCCAGGCGCTGGTGCACGACCCGGACCTGCTGCTGCTCGACGAGCCGACCAACGGGCTGGACCCGGCCGGCCGGGACGCCATGCTCGCCCTGATCGAGCGGATCGGCACCGAGTTCGGCATCTCGGTCCTGGTCTGCTCGCACCTGCTCGGCGAGGTCGAACGGATCTGCGACGCGCTGGTCGCGATCGAGGGCGGCCGGCTGCTCCGGTCGGCACAGCTCTCCGACATGACCGCGGTGACCGAGGTGCTCTCGGTCGAGGTGAGCGAGGGCACCGACGAGCTGGCCGCCCGGCTGGCCGCCGCCGGCCTGCCGGTCCGGCGGGACGGCCGAATGCTGCTCGTACCGCTGGTCGAGGCGGAGCCGGCCGGCGCGCAGGCGCGGGACTCGGCACTCGACAGCACGTACGACCTGATCCTGACCGCGGTGGCCGAGCTGGACCTGCCGCTGCACCGGCTCGACCAGCGGCGGCACCGGGTCGTCGAACTCTTCGCCACCGATCCGGCCCGGGTTTCCGAGCCGATCGGTGCCGGCACGGCCCTGGAGGGCACCAGATGACCACCCTCGACACCCCGCAGACCGAGCGACCGGCCGGGGTCATCCACGACATCGGCTACCAGCGGTACGACGGTCCCCGGCTCGGCCGGCGGCACCTGGTCGGCGCGCTCTACCTGCACAGCCTGCGTACCGCCTTCGGGCTCGGGCGCACCATCAAGGCCAAGATCTTCCCTTGGCTGATCGTCGGGGTGGTCGGGGTGGTCGCCGCGGTGCTGGTCGCGGTCCGGGCCCAGACCGGCACGGCGGCGCTGAGCTACGCCGAGTTCCCCGAGGTGCTCAGCGTGCTGATCATCTTCTTCTGCGCCATCGTCGCGCCGGAACTCGCCTCCCGGGACCTGCACAGCGGGGTGCTGCCGCTCTACTTCGCCCGCCCGCTGCACCGCTCGGACTACGCGGTGGTCAAGCTGGCCGCGCTGGTCTCGGCGACGTTCCTGACCATCGGGGTACCGCTGACGGTGATGTTCGCCGGTGCCGCGTTCATGGTCGACGGCATCGGGGCGGTCTGGGACGAGCTCGGGGATTTCCTGCCGGCGCTCGGCTACGTTGCCGTACACGCGATCATCTACTCCGTGCTGGCGCTGCTGGTCGCCTCCCTGGTCCGGCGCCGGGCCGTCGCCGCCGGGGCGATCGTCGGCGCGTTCCTGCTGACCACTCCCGTGGTCGGGGTGCTGTCGGTGATGCCGTACGAGGCGGCGAACCAGCTCGCCGGGCTGGCCAGTCCGGTCACCCTGGTCGGCGGGATCGGGGACTGGGCGTTCGAGGCGAGCGGTGACCTCGACATCGGCTCGTACGGCCCGCTCTACGGCCTGGTCGCCGTCGGGTTCGTCGTCGCCGGAATCCTGCTGCTGCTCGCCCGCTACCGGAAGGTCGCCGCCCGATGAGTAACGTGGAACTGGCCGGAGTCTCCCGCTGGTACGGCAACGTGGTGGCCGTCAACGACGTGTCGATGAGCCTCGGTGCCGGGGTGACCGGCCTGCTCGGGCCGAACGGCGCCGGCAAGACCACCGTGCTGCACATGATGGCCGGCTTCCTGGCCCCCTCGAAGGGCACGGTGACCCTGGACGGCGAACCCACCTGGGGCAATCCGGCGGTCTACCGGCAACTCGGCCTGGTCACCGAGCGCGAGTCGGTCTACGACTTCCTCAGCGCGTACGAGTTCGCGGTGGCCAGTGCCCGGTTGCACCGGCTGGCCGAGCCGGAGGCGGCGGCCCGGCGGGCGATCGAGCTGGTCGAGCTGACCGACGCGCAGGACCGCCGGATCGGCACGTACTCCAAGGGCATGCGCCAGCGGGCCCGGGTCGCCGCCGCGCTGGTGCACGACCCGCAGGTGCTGCTGCTGGACGAGCCGTTCAACGGGATGGACCCGAGGCAGCGGCTGCACATGATGGAGCTGCTGCACTCGCTCGGTGAGCAGGGCCGGACGATCCTGTTCAGCTCGCACATCCTGGAGGAGGTCGAGCAGGTCTCCGGCACCGTCCAGGTGATCGTCTCGGGCCGGCTGGCCGCCTCCGGCGACTTCCGGACCATCCGGCGGCTGATGACCAACCGGCCGCACGTCTTCGCGGTGCAGTCCAGCGACGACCGGCGGCTGGCGGTGGAGCTGATCGGCCAGCCCTCGGTGAACGGGGTGGACGTGACCCGGGACGGGCTGACCGTCCGGGCCGGCGACTACGGCAGTTTCACCCGGGCCCTGCCGAAGATCGCGCTGGCCTCCGGCATCCGGGTACGCCGGCTGCTGCCCTCGGACGAATCCCTGGAGAGCGTGTTCTCCTACCTGGTGGAGGCGTGACGCCCATGACGACTGTTACCTGGATCACCGCACGCGGGCTGCTCGGCCGGCGCCGGTTCCTGCTGCTCTTCCCGCTGCCGGTGCTGCTGGTCGGGCTCGCCGTGCTGGCCCGGGCGACCGGGATCGCCCCGACCGAGTGGGGTCAGCCGGTCGTCTACGGGCTCGGGCTCGGTGTGGTCCTGCCGGTCACCGCGCTGATCGTCGGCACGGCGGTGCTCGGCTCCGAGATCGACGACGGCACGCTGCTGCACATCCTGACCAAGCCGCTGCCCCGGTGGCAGATCGTGCTGCCGAAGCTGGCCGTGGCGGCCGGGGTCAGCGCGCTGACCGTCGCCGTACCGCTCTACGTCGCCGGGGTGCTGGTCGAGTCCGTACGCTTCGGGCTCGGGCTGGCCGCCGCGAGCGCGGTCGGCGCACTGGTGTACTCGGCGTTCTTCCTGGCCCTGAGCCTGCTGACCCGCCGTCCGGTGCTGCTCGGCCTGGTCTACGTGCTGATCTGGGAGGGCCTGCTCGCCAACATCGTCAGCGGTACCCGGGTGCTGTCGGTGCAGCACTACGTGGTGACCCTGACCGACCGGATCGCGCCGACGGCGCTGCTGGACGGGTCGGTGTCGCTGCCGGTGGCGATCGTGATGAGCGCGGTCTTCACGGTCGGCTTCACCCTGCTGGCGATCCGCCGGCTGCGCAGGTTCAGCGTGGCCGGCGAGACGAGCTGACCGACGAGGAGCCGTGGGGCCGGTTCGGGCCCGCCGGTACCGGTCGCGGGAGTGCGTCGGCAGGTGGGTGCGCCGCGACGTGCGCGGGTTCCCGCCGCCTCGCCTCGGCGAGACCGGTGTCCGGCGGCGCCCGACCGACGCCCCACGGCTACCTGATCAGGCGAGGCCGAAGTACCGGGCGATTCCCCGGGCGTGCCCGACAGCGAGCGCCTGCCGGAAGTCCGCGCGGGCGAGGAGGGCGGCGTCGGCGGCCCGGTCGATGAAGAGGTTCTCGGTGAGTACCGCCGACATCGCGGTTTCCCGGAGAACCTGGAAGTTGGCCGTCTTCTGGCCGCGATCCGTAACCGAGCCGACGGTGCGGGCGTTGCTCAGCACGGCCGCGTGCACCTCGTCCTGCAGGCGCAGGGTCGCGGCGCCGGCACTGGGATAGACGTAGCTTTCGAAGCCGGTGCCGCCACCGGCGTTGATGTGGATGCTCACGAAGATGTTGGCGCCCCAGGAGTTGGCGTCGCTGCTGCGGTAGCTCAGGCTGCGGGTGATGTCCGTGGTGCGGGACATCCGGATCGAGACGTCCCAGTTGCTCTGTAGGACTGTGCGGGTGCGCAGCGCGATGTCGAGGGTCAGGGCCTTCTCCTGGAGGCCGTTGCCCACCGCGCCGGGGTCGGTGCCGCCGTGTCCCGGGTCGAGGTAGATCTTCGGCGGTGCGGCCTGGGCGGGGCTGGCGAGCAGCGGCGCGGCCGCGATCCCGGCGACCGCGGCCAACAGGGTGCGTCTGCGCACGAGGGGTGTGCCGGACATGGGTTCCTCCCGGGGGTGAGGGGGTGGACGATGCCGAACCACGGGTGGTGGAGACGGGTGGGGGTTGCCGTCTGGTCGCGCGTCCGGGAGAAACGCCACGGCCCCGTCACCGATGGGCGAGGGGCCGATAATTTTCACTGGCCGACGCGATGGCGTAAATTTTCGACATCAAGTCGCGTCGATGTCAAGACCCGTTCCTCGATTTTCGCCCGGGTCGGCTCCGACGGCCCTGCCAGCGGCTCAGCCGGTGTTGCGCATGCCGGCGGCGATGCCGTTCACGGTGGTGAGCAGGGCCCGTTCCAGCGCCGTACCGTCGCCGGGAGCACGCCGGCCGCCCGGAGCGGTGGCCACGGCCCGCCCGGCGGCGCCCGAGTCGCGGTACTGCCGCAGCAGCGCCACCTGGAGGTGGTGCAGCGGCTCCAGGTAGGTGTCCCGGACGGCCAGGGTGCGTTGCAGCACCGGGGAGTTCTCCAGCAGCGCGGGGGAGGCGGTGATGGCCAGCACCTCCTGCTTGGTCAGCTCGTACTCCGCCTCGATCATGTGGAAGATCGGGTGCAGCGGCTCCGGGACCAGGGTCTCGACGTACCGGCGGGCGATGTTCAGGTCGGTCTTGCTCAGCATCATCTCGACGTTCGACAGGAACGTGCCGAAGAAGTGCCAGGCCCGGTGCATCTCGGCCAGGATGTCGGCCATCCCGGCCTCGCGGGCGGCGGCCAGCCCTGACCCGACGCCGAACCAGCCGGGGACGATCTGCCGGGTCTGGGTCCAGCCGAAGACCCACGGGATGGCGCGCAGCCCGGCCAGCCCCGCCCCGGTGTTCGGCCGCTTCGCCGGCCGGGAGCCGATGTTGAGCGCGCCGAGCAGCTCGGTCGGGGTGGAGGCCCAGAAGTACGCCGGCAGGTCCGGATTCTCCACCAGTGACCGGTAGCGCCGGTAGGCGGCACCGGAGACCACGTCCATGGTGGCGTCCCAGCGGTCCAGCGCCTCGGCGGGCTGCCGGGGAGTGGTGTGCAGCAGCGTGCTCTGCAACACCGCCGCCAGGGTCAGCTCCAGGTTCTCCCGGGCCAGCGAGGGCAGGGTGTACTTGTCGGAGATGACCTCACCCTGCTCGGTCACCTTGATCTCGCCGTCCAGCGTGCCGTACGGCTGGGCGAGGATCGCCTCGTGGGTGGGGCCGCCGCCCCGGCCGACCGTACCGCCCCGGCCGTGGAAGAGCCGCAGCCGTACGTTGTGCCGGGCGGCCACGTCCCGCAGCGCGCGCTGGGCCCGGTGGATGGACCACTGCGAGGTGGTGATCCCGGCCTCCTTGTTGGAGTCGGAGTAGCCGAGCATCACCTCCTGCACGTCGCCCCGGGCCGCCACGATCGCCCGGTACGCCGGCAGCGACAGCATCTCGTCGAGGAGTTCGCCACCGGCGTCCAGCTCGGCCGGGGTCTCCAGTAGCGGCACGAAGCCGACCCGGGCCCGGCCGGTGTGCACGTCGACCAGCCCGGCCTCCCGGGCCAGCACCACGGCGGCGAGTACGTCGTCCACGCCGAGCGTCATCGAGATGATGTACGACTCGATCACCTCGACGCCGAACCGTTCCTGCACCTCGCGGATGGTGCCGAAGACGTCGAAGGTCTTCCGGGCCGGCTCGGTCAACGGGGTGTCCATGGTGGAGAGCGGGCGGCGGCCGGTCAGTTCCTCGGCGAGCAGCTTGGTCCGCTCGGTCCGGCTCAGCGATGCGTAGTCCGGCACCTCGCCGACCTGCGTGTAGAACTGGGAGAGCACCACGTGGTGCGCCTCGGCGTGCTCCCGGATGTCCATCGTCGCCAGGTGCGGCCCGAAGGCGGCGACGGTGCGGATCGCCGAGGCGAGCCGGCCGACGGCGGTGAGCTGGCCGGAGTTGCGGGCCAGCGAGGCGCGCATCAGCTCCAGGTCGGCGAGCAGGTCGGCGGAGCCCCGGTAGTCCCGCCCCGGCACGTGCGGGGTGCCCTGGTTGAGCCGGCGCCGGGTGTTGGCCAGCTTGGCCCGGACGCACCGGGCCTTGAGCCGGTACGGCTCCTCGGCGTTGACCCGGCGGAACCGGGGGGCCACCTCGGGGAGCGCGTCCAGGTCCTTGGCGAGGCTGGCCGAGAGGTCGAGGCTGACTCCGCGCAGCCGGCGGGAGACCGAGATCTCGTTGATCAGCGCCTCCATCGCCGCCTCGGTCGCCTGGATGCCGTGCTCGTACTGGATCAGCAGTACGTCCCGGGTGACCTGCGGGGTGACGAACGGGTTGCCGTCCCGGTCGCCGCCGATCCAGGTGCCGAAGGTCAGCGGCCGGGCGGTCGGCGCGGTCTCCACGCCCAGTCCGCGCAGCGTGTCAGCCAGGTCGTCGAGCACCTGCGGCGCCGCCTCGGCGTAGAGGTCGCGCAGGTAGTAGATGGCGTTGCGGGCCTCGTCGGTCGGGTCCGGCCGGTCGAGCCGCAGCTCGTCGGTCTGCCAGAGCAGGTCGAGCAGTTCGGCGAGGCGCCGGCTGGCCGGGCCCTCGTCGCTGGCCCCGTAGAGGATCGCGGCGGCGGCCTCGGCGTCGAGTTCGTCGGCGACGGCGCGCAGCTTGGAGAGGATCGACCGGCGGGCCGCCTCGGTGGGGTGGGCGGTGAAGACCGGCCGGACGGAGAGCCGGCGGGCGACCGAGGCGATCTCCTCGGGCGGCACCCCGCGCTCCCGGATCAGCCGGGCGGCCTGGTCGAGCCAGCCGCCGTGTACGGCCCGCTGCCGGCGCAGGTCCCGGGACCGGTGCACCTGCTCGGTGATGTTGGCCAGGTGGAAGTAGGTGGAGAAGGCCCGGGCCAGCTTGGTGCCGGTGGTCACGTCCATCGCGCCGAGCCGCTGGGCGGCGGCCTCTGCGTCGTGCCGGACCAGCGCGCGGACCTCCTCGACCAGGTCGAGCAGGGGCGGGCCCTCCTGGCGGGCCAGGGTCTGGCCGAGGAGCTTGCCGAGCCGGCGGATGTCGGCCCGCAGCGCGGCGTCGGGCCCGTCGTGATCATGCTGGTCGGTCACCGTGCGCTCCTTGATCGAGTACGGAGGACAGCGTTGTCCGACACCGTGGATGTTATCGGCGGCCGGTCCCGGAACGCTAACGAGGCTCGTGCCGTGATCGTTAGCTTGCTCACGCCCCGCCCGCGCGCTGCCTGGCGACTAGCCTGTCGGCATGTCCGAGCCGTCCGGTCCGACGCCGCACTACCCGCCGAAGCCCCGACCGGGGGACCGGGTCGCGGTGGTCTCGCCCTCCGCCGGCCTGCCGGGGCTCTTCCCCGAGGTGTACGAGCTGGGGCTGCGCCGGCTGCGCGCCGAGTTCGACCTGGTCCCGGTCGAGTATCCGACCACCCGGGTGCTGGACGCCGACCCCCGGGACCGGGCCCGGGACCTCACCGCCGCCTTCGCGGACCCGTCGATCACGGCGGTGCTGGCCACCATCGGCGGCGAGGACCAGATCACCGTCGTCCCGCATCTGGACGACGCGGTGCTCCGGGCCAACCCGAAGCCGTTCTTCGGCTACTCGGACAACACCAATCTGCTGGCGCACCTCTTCGACCTGGGCGTGGTCGCCTACCACGGCGGCTCGGTGATGGTGCACCTCGGCCGGGGCGGCGCGACGCATCCGGTGACGGTGGAATCGCTGCGTACGGCGCTGTTCGGCAGCGGCTGGCACGAGCTTCCCGAGGTCGCCGAATACACCGACGAGTCCGGTGACTGGCGTGATCCGGCCGGGCTGGACCGGGCCCCGACGATGTTCCCGGCCTCCGGCCGGCGCTGGTACGGCCCGGAGCGGCTGGTCGAGGGGCGGATCTGGGGCGGCAACCTGGAGGTGCTCTCCTGGCTGCTCCGGGCCGGCCGGGTCGGCTCGAACGGGGCGTACGCCGGCTGCGTGCTGCTGATCGAGACCTCCGAGGAGCTGCCCCCGGACGTCGAGGTGTACCGGATCCTGCGGGACATGGGGGAGCGCGGGCTGCTCGGCGGTTTTCCCGCCGTACTGGTGGGCCGGGCGAAGGCCTGGGATTTCGCCCGCCGGCACACCCCGGAGCAGAAGCGGGCCTACGCCGACGCCCAGCGGGCCGCCGTGCGCCGGGCCTGCGTCGAGTACGCCCCCGATGCCGTACTCGTCTTCGACCTGGAGATCGGGCACACCGACCCGCAGCTCGTCGTCCCGTACGGCGGCGAGGTCCGCCTCGACGCGGCGGCGAAGCGGATCAGCGTCCGCTACTGACCGGCTGTCGGCCGATGGCTCTCGGGCCGCAGCCGGACGCCGCGATGGGCGAGCGGACGGACCAACCGGACCGCCGAACCTGGTGGCACCACCTCCGCGCGTCGACTGTCGAGCTGCCCCGCTTGCGCTCCCACCGCCGGACGAAGACCTGTGCTCCCGCCGCCGGATGTAGCGGAGCCGGATGTAGCGGAGCCGGATGTAGCGGAGGCGGATGTAGCGGAGGCGGATGAAGCGGAGCTGCTGACTGCCCCGTCTGTGCACCCAGCTCGACAGTGCGCGCGGGGGAGTATGCCGGCCCGGCTGGCCACGCACTCGTCGGCCGCTTCACCCCCGGCGGATCCCCGGTGCCACCCGCGTCCGGGTCGACCGGACCGAGCCGCCCGGTCAGCGGCGGCAGCGGCGGCCCGGTCAGCGGCCGCCGGATTCGACGGTGCGCTGGATGCCGTCGAGCAGTAGGCGCAGCCCGAACTGGTAGGCGTCGGCCATCGCGTCGGGGGTGTCGACGAACCCGCCGGCCTCCCAGGTGCGGTTCATCGCCGGGTAGCGCGCGACGTCGAAGTGCTCCGCCCAGAACGAGTCCCGGTCCGACCACCACTCGTCGGTCGACTGCCCGGTGGCCCGCTCCAACTGGTCGGTCTCGGCCTGCTGCCGGGCGGCGGCGTCGACGAAGGTGACGATCGCGTTTCCGGCGGCGACCGTCTGCCGGGCCGGCAGGCCGAGATCGGTCAGGGCCGCCAGCAGGTACTCCTGCTGGGCGAGCAGTCCCGGCCCGAGTGGTGGGCGGACGGTGGAGACCTCCCGGAGCCACGGGTGGCGCTGGTACATCGCCCGGGTCCGCTCGGCGTACAGCTCGATCCTGGCCCGCCAGCCCACCCGGCGTACGTCGTCCGGGCCTGGCAGGTCGCGTTCGGTCATCACCCCGTCGACCATCAGGTCGATCAACTCGGCCTTGCCCGGGACGTACGTGTAGAGCGACATCGTGCCGACGCCCAGTTCCTCGGCGACCCGGGCCATCGACATGGTGGCCAGGCCCTCCCGGTCGGCGAAGGCGATCGCGCCCTGCCGGATCTGCCGCACCGTCAACCGGGGAGGGCGGCCCCGAGCGGGCTTGCCGGTGGCTCCCGGAGCGCCGGGCGACGGCTGGGCGGTCCAGAGCAACGCCAGGGTGCGGTCGGGATCCCCGCCGCCGCTGCGCTCCACCGACATCGTCCGCCTCCTCTCGGGTACGGCCCGAATGTTACTTCCCGTACCCAATACGCGAATGGCCAGCCGGCGACCGGCGCGGGTACCGGCCGTGGCACCGGGTTTGTCGGGCGCAGGGGATAGGCTTGACGGCGGCGTTGAGGAGGGGCCTCCCGGCACGGCAACGCCCCGGGTCCTGCCTCACCCCGCACCCCCCGCCCGGATCGGGCGTGGGGCACTTTCCGCGTGCCCATCTGCAAGGTTGTGATCTGCGTGCTCACCGGTCTGCTCACCGCCGCGCTCCGCGATCCCGCGCTGGCCCGGGCCCGCTCGTTGGCCCGCACCGGCGGCGCGGACGCCGACGGGCTCGACCTCACCGCCCCGCCCGCGCTGCGGCCCTTCCTGGTCGCCGCCGTGGCCGCGGGCGAGGAGGCGGGCGGCGCCGGGCGCCCGGTGCTCGCCGTCACCGCCACCACCCGGGAGGCCGACGACCTGGCCGGCGCGCTCGGCAGTCTGCTGCCGCCGGAGCAGGTCGTGGTCTATCCGGCCTGGGAGACCCTGCCGCACGAGCGGCTCTCGCCCCGCTCCGACACCGTCGGCCGGCGGCTCGGCGTGCTGCGCCGGCTGGCCCACCCTGATCTCGCCGAGCACGCCGGCCCGGTCCGGGTGGTCGTCGCCCCGGTCCGCTCGGTGTTGCAGCCGCAGCTCAAGGGGCTGGGCGACCTGGAGCCGGTCCGGCTCGCCGCCGGGGCCGAGGCCGGGCTGGAGGAGACCGCCCGCCGCCTCACCGACCTGGCGTACGCCCGGGTGGACCTGGTCACCAAGCGCGGGGAGTACGCCGTCCGGGGCGGCATCCTGGACGTCTTCCCGCCCACCGACGAGCACCCGTCCCGGGTCGAGTTCTGGGGCGACGAGGTGGAGGAGATCCGCACCTTCGCCGTCGCCGACCAGCGGACCATCGAGGCGGTACCGGCGCTCTGGGCGCCACCCTGCCGGGAGCTGCTGCTCACCGAGCCGGTCCGGCAGCGGGCCGCCGAGCTGGCCGAACAGCACCCGGAGCTGGCCGAGATCCTGGACAAACTCGCCGAGGGGATTCCGGTCGAGGGGATGGAGTCGCTCGCCCCGGCCCTGATCGGCAGCGACTCGCTCGAGCTTCTCCTGCACTGCATGCCGGCCGGCAGCCACGTGCTGCTCTGCGACCCGGAGCGGATCCGGACCCGGGCGCACGACCTGGTGCGTACCTCGGCGGAGTTCCTGGAGGCGAGCTGGGCCGCGGCCGCCGTCGGGGGCCAGGCCCCGGTGGACCTCGGCGCCGCCGCCTTCAAGACCCTGGCGGAGGTACGCGCCACCGCCGCCGCCCTGCGCCAGCCCTGGTGGTCGGCGTCGCCGTTCGGATTGGTCGAGGCAACCCCCGGGCCGGCCGCGACCGTCGAACCGTGGGCGGTGGAGCCGGAGCCCGAGGTGACGGTGGTGCCGGACACCGGCGAGTCGCTGGCCCTGGCTGCCCAGCCGGTGCCGCTCTACCACGGCGAGACGGCCCGGGTGGTCGACGATCTGTTGCGCTGGGTCGGCGACGGCTGGGGGGTGGCACTGGTCTTCGAGGGGCACGGGCCGGCGCAGCGCGCCGTCGAGGTGCTCCGGGACGCCGGGCTCGGCGCCGCGCTGACCGAGAGCGTGCCGACCCCGCCGGCCGCCGGTGAGCTGATCGTCACCTGCGGCTCGCTCAACCACGGCTTCCTGGACACCGCGTCCCGGGTCGCGGTGGTGACCGGCAACGACATCACCGGTGGCCGGGGTTCGTCGACCCGGGACATGCGCAAGATGCCGAGCCGGCGGCGCAACACCATCGACCCGCTGGAGCTGCGGGCCGGCGACTACGTCGTGCACGAGCAGCACGGCATCGGCCGGTACGTCGAGCTGGTCCAGCGCACCGTCAACGGCGCCGACCGGGAATACCTGGTCATCGAGTACGCGGCCAGCAAGCGCGGCCAGCCCGGTGACCGGCTCTTCGTCCCCACCGACCAGCTCGACCAGCTCTCCCGGTACGTCGGCGGCGAGGCGCCCACCCTGCACAAGATGGGCGGCGCCGAGTGGCAGAAGGCCAAGGCGCGGGCCCGCAAGGCGGTCCGGGAGATCGCCGCCCAGCTCGTCCAGCTCTATGCCGCCCGCAAGGCGTCCAAGGGGCACGCCTTCGCCCCGGACAGCCCGTGGCAGCGGGAGCTGGAGGACGCCTTCCCGTACACCGAGACGCCGGACCAGCTCGCGGCGATCGAGGAGGTCAAGCGGGACATGGAGCAGTCGATCCCGATGGACCGGCTGATCTGCGGCGACGTCGGGTACGGCAAGACCGAGATCGCGGTCCGGGCCGCGTTCAAGGCGGTGCAGGACGGCAAGCAGGTGGCGGTGCTGGTCCCGACCACGCTGCTGGCCCAGCAGCACTACAACACCTTCGCCGAGCGGATGGGGCAGTTCCCGGTGCAGATCCGGCAGCTCTCCCGGTTCCAGACCCCGAAGGAGGCCGAGGCGACCCTGGCCGCCGCCGCCGACGGCAGCGCGGACATCGTGATCGGCACCCACCGGCTGCTCCAGTCGGCCACCCGGTTCAAGTCTCTCGGCATGGTGGTGGTGGACGAGGAGCAGCGGTTCGGGGTGGAGCACAAGGAGCACCTGAAGACGCTGCGTACCGCCGTGGACGTGTTGACCATGTCGGCGACGCCGATCCCGCGGACCCTGGAGATGGCGATCACCGGCATCCGGGAGATGTCGACCATCGCCACCCCGCCGGAGGAGCGGCACCCGGTGCTGACCTTCGTCGGGGGGTACGACGACAAGCAGGTCGCCGCGGCGATCCACCGCGAGCTGCTCCGCGACGGCCAGGTCTTCTACCTGCACAACCGGGTCGAGTCGATCGACCGGGCGGCCCGGCGGATCCGGGAGCTGGTGCCGGAGGCCCGGGTCGCGGTCGCGCACGGCCAGATGGGCGAGGACGCCCTGGAGAAGGTCATGGTCGGCTTCTGGGAAAAGGAATACGACGTCCTGGTCTGCACCACGATCGTGGAGTCCGGCATCGACATCCCGAACGCCAACACCCTGATCGTGGAGCGGGCAGACCTGCTCGGGCTGGCCCAGTTGCACCAGATCCGGGGCCGGGTGGGCCGGGGCCGGGAGCGGGCGTACGCCTATTTCCTCTACCCGCCGGAGAAGCCGCTGACCGAGCACGCGCACGAGCGGCTGGCCACCATCGCCCAGCACACCGAGCTGGGCGCCGGGATGTACGTGGCAATGAAGGACCTGGAGATCCGGGGCGCCGGCAACCTGCTCGGCGGCGAGCAGTCCGGGCACATCGAGGGGGTCGGGTTCGACCTCTATGTCCGGATGGTCGGCGAGGCGGTGCAGGCGTTCAAGGGTGAGGCGCCGGAGGAGGAGGTCGACATCAAGATCGACCTTCCGGTCGACGCGCACCTGCCGCACGACTACATCGGGGTGGAGCGGCT
This sequence comes from Plantactinospora sp. ZYX-F-223, assembly GCF_039649625.1. NCBI lineage: Bacteria > Bacillati > Actinomycetota > Actinomycetes > Micromonosporales > Micromonosporaceae > Plantactinospora > Plantactinospora sp. ZYX-F-223. Next base: position 64,158 of record NZ_JBDJAV010000016.1, read on the forward strand.
CCGCCTGGAGATGTACCGCAAGCTCGCGCAGGCCCGGGACGCCGACCGGCTGACCGAGGTGGTGGCCGAGATGACCGACCGGTACGGCGAGCCACCCGAGCAGGTCGCCAACCTGGTGGCGGTGGCCCGGTTCCGGCTGCTGGCCCGGGCGTACGGGCTCACCGACGTCTCGGCCCAGGGCCGGCACCTGCGGTTCTCCCCACTGCCGTTGCCGGACTCGAAGCAGCTCCGGCTCAAGCGCTACCACCCGGACGCGGTCTACAAGTCGGCGACCGACCAGGTGAGCGTGCCGCGCCCGACGACCCGGCGGATCGGCGGCGAGCCGCTGCGTGACCAGGCGCTGCTGGACTGGTGCGCGCGACTCCTCCGCGACGTGCTGGGTGACCCCGTGCCCGCGTCGCCGAGCGCTGCGTGAGAGAGTGTCGAGCATGCAGCGTGCCCGTCGTCTGGCTTCGATCGCGGTCATTGCCGTTCTCGGCACCACCGTCCTGTCCGCCTGCCGGTCCGACTCCAGCGTCGCCGTCTACCTCGGGGACAAGAAGATCACCGAGGACGAGGTGACCTCGGTGCTCGACGACGTCCGGAGCAAGGTGCCGCCGGGTGGGCACGAGCCGGGCGCCACGCCCGCGCCGGACGCCCCCGAGCTGAAGGCGCCGACCCGGGCCCAGGTGGTCGGCACCCTGGTGATGCGGGAGGTCTGCCTCAAGCTCGCCGCCGACAAGGGCTTCAAGCCGTCGGAGCAGGCCCCGATCGAGGAGGTCGCCCGGGCGACCGGCCTGCCGGCGGACTCGCGCTACGCGCGGCTCTTCTCCGAGCTGGACGCCTGCCGGGCCGGCATTCCGGTGAGCCAGCCGGTCGCCCCGACCCAGGATGAGCTGATGGACGTGGTGGCCCGGGGTCGGGCCGCCGGGGTGATCCCGCCGGACGCCAAGGACGGCGAGGCTGGGCAGCAGCTCGACGGTGACGTGCTGCGGCGCGCGCTGGCGATGCGCAACACCCTGACCGAGGCGCTGAACAGCTCCGACGTCACGGTCAACCCGCGCTACCGGCCGCTGGAATACCCGGTACTGACCTTCTCGGACAGCAGCCCGGCGCTGGTCGTGCCGATCGGCCAGTCCGGCGCCGACACCGTGGTCGACGCCCGCTGAGCGGCGCCCGACCCACCGCCCACGCCACCGGCCCTGCCGCGATGACTCCGCCGTCGACCAGTCTTACCGGCCGATGACCGGCGCACCGCCCGGCCCGGCCGGTCGGATCGTGCTGCTGGTCACCTCGCCCCGGCTGCCGGCCGGGCTGCTGACCGCGCCCGCCTGGGACGTCGTACGCGGTTTCCCGGTGCTGGCCGGCGCGGAGAGCGAACTGGCCACGGCGGTACGCGCGGCCGGGGCCGAGGTGACCGTCACCGGGACTCCGGTGCCGGACCTGCTGGCCACGGTCGCCGCGCACGGTACGGCGGTCTGGCTGGCCGGCCCGGCCGGCGACGAGGACCTGGCTCGGGAGCTGGGGCTGCGGCTGGCCCGCCAACCCGGGCTGGCCGAGCTGGAGCTGATGTACGGCTCCTGGGACCCGCCCGGTGCCCGGCTGCTCGACGCGGTCGCGGTGATGGACCGGCTCGCCTCGCCCGGCGGCGACCCGTGGAAGCGGGCGCAGACCCACGCCTCCCTGGCGCAGTATCTGCTCGAAGAGTGCTACGAGGCGTACGACGCCATCGCGGCGAACGATCTCGTCGCGCTCCGCGAGGAGCTGGGGGACGTGCTGTTGCAGGTGGTGCTGCACGCCCGGCTGGCGGAGAACCTGCCCGAGGACGAGCGCTGGTCGATCGACGACGTGGCCGGTGGCCTGGTGGCGAAGATGGTCCGGCGCAACCCGCACGTCTTCGCCGACACCGAGGTCGGCGGCATCGATGAGATCATCGAGAACTGGGAGCGGATCAAGCGGGCCGAGAAGCCCCGGGCCTCGGTGCTGGACGGGGTCGCGCTCTCCCAGCCGGCGCTGGCGCTGGCGGCGAAGGTGCTGCACCGGGTCGACCGGGCCGGGCTCGACCTGCCGCCGCCGAAGCCCGCCGCCGAGGCGGACGAGACGGTCCGGCTGGGCGCGAGCCTGCTGGAGACGGTGGCCCGGGCCCGGGCGGCGGGGCTGGACGCCGAGGCGGCGCTGCGCCAGGCGACCCTGGACTACGCGGCCACGGTCCTCGCGGCCGAACGGGATTCCGTCCCGCCGTCCTGACGCCGGGTCATCCCGGTCAGCGTCCCGGGAGCGACCGAGCGCCGCACCGCCGAGACGCCAGCCCGGAGAACCAGTCCGCCGGGCAGTGATTCGGCACCTTCGTGGAGCTGCGCGGACGGTGCGAGGGATGGCATGATGAATCGAAACATGTAAATGGTTGGCGACCCTGCCGGTTACCGTGCCGCCGGCCGGAACCGGTCCGGGCCGTACCCCGGCGCCGACCCGTTGCTGAGGAGCCAGCGTCATGACCATGCCCCGTTCCGGACGCGTACCCGCCCGGGGCCGCACGGCCCTCGCCGCCCTCGCCGTACTCGTCCTCCTCGCGGGGGCGCTCGGCAGCGCCGGTCCGGCCGGCGCGGCCGATCCGCCGCGCCGGGTGGCCAACCCGTACGCCGGAGCCCGGGTGTACGTGAATCCCGAGTGGTCCGCCCGGGCCGCCGCCGAGCCCGGTGGCGACGCGATCGCCGACCAGCCGACCGCCGTCTGGCTGGACCGGATCGCCGCGATCGAGGGACGGGACGGGGCGATGGGCCTGCGCGACCATCTGGACGCCGCCGTGGCGCAGCAGGCCGAGCTCGTACAGGTGACCCTCTACAACCTGCCGTCCCGCGACTGCGGCCGGCCGACCCCGCAGGGCGAACTCTCGATCGACCAACTCGACCGGTACCGGACGGAGTTCATCGATCCGATCGTCGAGATCCTCGCCGACACCCGCTACGCCGGCCTGCGGATCGTCGCCATCGTCGAGCCGAACTCGCTGCCCAACCTGGTCGTCAACACGAGCCCTCGGCACACCGCCACCTGGGCCTGCGACAGGGTGCGGGACCGGGGCACCTACCTGGACGGGATCGGGTACGCCCTGGCCCGGCTCGGCGCCCTGCCCCACGTCTACCCGTACCTGGACATCAGCCACCACGGCGAACTCGGCTGGCCGGACAACTCCGGCCCGGTGGCGGCACTGCTGCGCCAGGCCGCGACCACCGCGGGCAGCACGCTGGCGAACGTGCACGGCTTCGTCGCCAACACCGCGAACTACTCCGTGCTGCACGAGGAGTACTTCCGCGCCGACACCGTCGTCAACGGCCAGCCGGTGCACCAGTCGAGGTGGGTCGACTGGAACCCGTTCGTCGACGAGGTGCCGTACGCGCGTCACATGCGGGATCTGCTGGCCGGGGAGGGCTTCGCCGCGCAGGCGAGTCTGCTGGTCGACACCTCGCGCAACGGCTGGGGCGGCCCGGCCCGGCCCACCGGACCGGCGGCGACCACCGGCGACCTGAACGAGTACGTCGACCGAAGCCGGATCGACCGGCGGGCGTTCATCTCGAACTGGTGCAACCAGGCGGGCTCCGGCCTCGGCGAGCGGCCGGCCGTCGCCCCGGAGCCCGGCATCGACGCGTACGTGTGGGTCAAACCGCCCGGTGAGTCCGACGGTGCCGATGTCGACCGGGCGTGGGGCCAGCCGTACGAGCCGATGTGCGATCCCACCTACAACCCGTGGCCGGGCGGCTCCGTCCGCAGCACCGGGGCGCTGCCGGACGCTCCGCCGTTCCGGCAGTGGTTCCCGGCGCACTTCCGGCAGTTGCTGGCCAATGCCTGGCCGCCGCTGTGACCGGCGGTTACCGAGATAGCCCGGCGACCGGGGTCAGCGTTTCGGGCGCAGCGTGTCGACCCGGGCCACCGACTGGTCGATCCGCTGCTCGGTGAGGCGCCCGGAGCGGACCAGCCGGACGACGGTGTCGAGGGTCTGGCCGACGACGTTCGGGTCATACTCCTGCTGGTTGCCGAAGACCAGCAGGTCGACGCCGGCCTCCAGGGCCAGCGCGACCGCCTCGTCCCGGCCGAACCGGCTGGTGATCGCCACGGCCTGCATGTCGTCGCTGACCACCGGGCCGCGCCAGCCGAGCCGGCCGCGCAGCAGGTCGGTGACGACCGCCCGGGACAGCGAGGCCGGCCGGTCCGGGTCGAGCTTCCGGTTGAGTACGTGCCCGACCAGTACCGAGTCGGCGGCGCCCTTGGCGATCAGCTTCTGGAACGGTTCGAGTTCGGTCTCCCGCCAGGAGTCGGTGACGTCGACGACGGCGAAGTCGGTGTTCCCGGTCGCGCTGCCCAGCCCGGGAAAGTGCTTGAGCGACGTGCGTACCCCGGCGGCCCGGTGCACCCGGACCTCCTCGGCCGCGTTCCGGACCACCACGTCCGGGTTGGCGGAGAAGCTGCGTTCGAGCGCGCCGACGGCGGGACTGTCCGGGCGCACGTTCAGGTCCACCACCGGCGCGTAGTTGAGGTTGACGCCGATCGAGGTGAGGCTGTGCACGAGCCCTTCCGCCCAGGCCCGGGTGGTCGGGATCGAGTCCGCCCGGCCGATCTCGGCCTGTGACCGGGTGGCCGGGAAGCCGTTGCCGGGGTTGAGCCGGGCGACCCGGCCGCCCTCCTGGTCGATCGAGACGAGCAGCCGGCCGGGTGATGCCTGTTTCAGGGCCTTCACCAGCGCGGTCACCTGACCGGGTGAGCTGACGTTGCGTACGGCGTCGGTCGTCAGGTCACGGTCGAAGAGGATGACGCCGCCGAGCCCCTCCCGGATCGCCGTGACGATCCACTCGGCCTCGGACGCCTGCTGGCCCCGGAAGCCGACCACCAGCAGGCTCGCGATCTTGCGGCGTAGCGCCGCCTCGTCGCGCCGGGCCGGCCCGCGCGGCCGGGACGGGGTGGGCGCGAGCCGGGCCGGGGTCGGGCCCGAGCCGCATCCGGAGGTACCCGCCGCCAGCGCGGCCGAGCCGAGGCCGGCGAGCAGCAGCCGGCGGCTGAGGCGGGCATCCTTCACCTGATCCACGCTACGGTCGGTGACCAGGGCCGCGCGGCACAATGCGGGCAGCGGCGCGAGTTCCGGGCCGGTCGACGCAGGGGAGCCTCGGCTGTCCGCGCTCCGGCGCCGGCGCGCCGACGTTCCAACAGCCCCCGGCTAGCCGGTCCGGACGGCGGCGGTCTCCGCCGGGGTCCGGGCGCGGCGGCGGCCCGCGCTCAGCCCGACGGCGATGCCGACCGCCGCGACCAGCACGCCGGCGGTCTGCCCCAGGTGCGGCGGCCGACCGGCCTGGACCGCCGCGGTGAGCAGGGTGGCGATCGGCATCACCCCGACCAGTACCCCGGCCCGTTCCACCCCGAGCCTGCGCAGCCCGGTGAACCAGGCGAGGAAGGCGATCACGGTCATCATCGCCGCCAGGTAACCGAACGCGGCGGCCTCGGTGGGGGTGGGCAGCCGCCACCGGGCCAGCTCACCCGCCGGGACCGCCGCCAGCAGCAGCAGCGGTACGGCCAGCGCGCAGCTGTACGCCGCGACGCGTACCGGCCCGAGCCGGGGCAGTACGGCCGCGGCCAGCAGCGAGAACGCGATCTCGCCGCCGAACGCCCCGAGCGAGGCGACGATCCCGATCGCGTCCGCCCGACCGCTGCCCTGCACCAGTGCGGTACCGGCGACGACGATCCCGGCCGCCGCGACCAGCCGCAGCGCCGGGCGGCGGCCACCGGTGAGCGGGCCGAGCAGGGCGAGCCCGAGCGGCGCGGCGCCGATGAAGGTGCCCACCACGGCCGGGTCGGCGTGCGGCAGCGCGACCAGGATGCAGGCGTTGAACCCGGCCATCCCGGTCAGTGCGAGCGTGGTCAGCAGCACCAGCTCCCGCCGGTTGGGCCGGCCGGGCGGGGGCGTGCCGCCGGCCAGCAGGCCGGGAAAGCGCCGGACCAGGGCGAACAGTACGGCGGCGGCCAGCGCGTAGCGGGCCGCCTGGCCGGTCAGGTGTGGATAGTCGAGGACGAGTTGACTGATCGAGACGGAGCTGCCGACCAGCACCATCCCGCTGACGCAGAGCAGCACCGCGACCGGGTTCGAGAGCTTCACCGGACCGACGCTAGGGCGCGATTGGTCCATGGGACAGGGCCAAACCAAGGCATCATGACAGGACCATTGGGTCCCGTACCGCGGGTCGACCGGCGGATCGGGCCGATGCGCCGGCCGACGGGGAGCGGCTGATCGTCTAGGTTTTCCCCATGCCACCATTCGTCCCGCTCGCCGAACGGATCGTCGACGCGCTCCTGGCGAGCGACCCCGAGCTGGCCTCGTCGGTCGGCGAGCACGGTCTCGACGACCAGTTGCCGGACCGGTCCGCCGACGCGGTGGCCGGGCGGGTGGCGATGCTGCGGGACGCCGCGCACGCGCTCTCCGAGGTGGACGCCGAGGAGTTGGACGTCCCGGAGCGGGTCGACCACGCCGTACTCACCGCCCTGGTCGACCGGGGGATCTTCGAGCTGACCGAGGTGCGGTCGCACGAGTGGAACCCGCTGGTGCACAACCCGGGGCCGCTGCTGCACGCGCTGGTCGCCCGGCCGTTCGCCCCGGTCGACGTACGGCTGACCAGCCTGGCCGGGCGGCTGGCCGCCGTACCCGACGCGCTGGCGACGGCGCGGGCCGTGCTCCGCGACGTACCCCGGATCCACGCCGAGACCGCCGTCGGGCAGTTCGAGGGCGCGGCGGCGCTGGTCCGGGGGCAGGTGCCGGCCCTGCTGGCCGAGGCGCCCGGCCTGCGCGACACGGTCGGGCCGGTCGCCCGGATGGCGGTCCGCGAGCTGACCGGGTTCGTCGAATGGCTCCGTGCCGGGCTGCGCGACGACGACGCCGGGCCGGGGCGGGACCCCCGGCTGGGGCGGCGGCTCTGGGAGGGGCGGCTCTGGCACACCCTGGACACCGAACTCGGCGCCCGGCAGGTGCTCGACTCCGCCTGGGCGAACCTGGAGCGGGTCACCGAGGAGATCCGGGCGGCGGCGGTCGAGCTGGTCGGTGGCCCGGCCTCGGACGAGACGGTACGCCAGGCGCTGGCGCTGCTCGCCGACGAGCACCCGGACAACTCCTCGGTGGTGCCGCTGGCCCGGACCGCCCTGGACGAGGTGCTCGACTTCGTCGTCGACGCCGACCTGGTGTCGCTGGTCGACGACACCTGCGTGATCAAGGAGATGCCCGAGCACGACCGGGGGGTCGCGGTCGCCTACTGCGACGCGCCGGGGCCGCTGGAATCCGCCGCGGTGCCGACCTACTACTGCATCGCGCCGACCCCGGCGGACTGGCCCGCGACCCGGGTGGAGTCGTTCTTCCGGGAGTACAACGACCACATGATCCGCAACCTGACGGTGCACGAGGCGGTGCCGGGGCACTTCCTCCAACTGGCGCACGCCCGGCGCTACCGGGGCAGCAGCCGGGCCCGCGCGCTCGGCCACTCGGGTCCGTTCATCGAGGGCTGGGCGGTCTACGCCGAGGAGGCGATGGTCGCGTGCGGGTTCGGCGGCCTGGCGGTGCGGTTGCAGCAGCTCAAGATGCAGCTCCGGATGACCATCAACGCGATCCTCGACCAGTTGACGCACTGCGAGGAGCTGTCCGAGTCCGACGGGCTGGCGTTGATGACCGGGCGGGGCTTCCAGGAGGAGGGCGAGGCGGCCGGCAAGTGGCGTCGGGCCCTGCTCACCTCGACCCAGCTCTCCACCTATTTCGTCGGCTACCACCAGGTCGCCGGGATCGCCGCGCGCCGCCCGGACGGGGTGCCGGTCCGGCAGTGGCACGACGCGATGCTGGCGCACGGCTCCCCGTCGCCGCGCCACCTGCCCGCGCTGCTCGGCCTGGACGAGTACGACCTGGCGTGAGCTCAGGCGGGTGTCTGCTGGCCCGCCCCGGCACGCCGGTCGATCAGTCCGGCACCGGCGGGCAGCTCGAAGGCGCTGCTCTCCACCGCGTCGCGGTAACGGCGGAGCGCCACCTCGAGTTCGGTGCCGTCGACCGTACCGGTGAAGCTGCCCAGCGCACCCTCGCTGGTGATGCAGGCGTCGAAGCCGGCCGCCGGGGCGTCGCTGAGCTGGTCGACCTCCACACAGGTGGCGTGCCGCCCGGCGACGGTGGTGTCGTACTGCCGGATCGTCGCGTCCGGGTCGAGCGCGGCGGCGGTGAGCAGGCCGACCACCACCGGTGGGGTGACCAGGCCGCGTTTGTTCATGTCGGCGAAAATGGTGACCGACGGCTTGGCGTTGGCCGGCGGGGGCGCGGTCAGCGTGCAGGTCGGTTTCCGGGTGCTGGTGTCGCAGGCCGTGGTCGCGTCCGTGGTGACCGTCAGCTTGCCGCCCGGATAGGTGTACGCCGCGCGTAGCGGGTCCTGCGACTGCGAGATCGAGGCGTTCTGGCCACCGGGGAGTTGGTAGTCGGCGGAGTAGGTCAGCTCGTTGGACCGGTCCAGTCGGGCGGCCAGGTCGTTGACCAGGTCTGCCCGCCCGATCACCCGACCGGCGTCATCCAGGGTCTGGCACCCGGAGACCGTCAGTACGGAAATGATCGCCCCCGCGAGTACCCGGAGTGAGATCGACACAACCGGCATGGCCCACAGCCTTCACGATCGGGTCAAGCGCGCGCAAACCGGTTCCCACGTACTGTGAAAGAAATCCACAAATGTCGGGTGGCCCCACGGTCGGGCGGCCGGGCCCGGAGGCAGCGCCCGGAGCCCCGGGCCCGACCGATAGGCTGCCTGCGGGAGCCTGCGCCGCACCGCCGCGACGGGGACGGACCACCATCGGTTTTCGATGGACAGACTTCAATCTTTGAGGAGCAGGACAGTGGCCACCATCGAGGGAATCGTCGCCCGGGAGATTCTCGACTCGCGCGGCAACCCGACCGTCGAGGTCGAGATCGGGCTGGACGACGGTACGGTCGCCCGCGCTGCGGTGCCGTCCGGCGCGTCCACCGGAGCCTTCGAGGCGATCGAGCTGCGCGACGGCGACAAGGACCGCTACAACGGCAAGGGCGTGGAGAAGGCGGTCGCCAACATCGAGGACCGGATCGTCGACCAGCTCGTCGGCTACGAGGCCAGCGAGCAGCGGCTGATCGACCAGAAGATGCTCGACATCGACGGCACCGACGACAAGTCGGAGCTGGGTGCCAACGCCATCCTCGGGGTCTCGCTGGCGGTGGCGAAGGCGGCGGCGAACAGCGCCGAGCTGAGCCTCTTCCGCTACCTGGGCGGCCCGCACGCGCACCTGCTGCCGGTGCCGATGATGAACATCCTCAACGGTGGCGCGCACGCCGACTCCAACGTCGACGTGCAGGAATTCATGATCGCCCCGATCGGCGCGCCTTCGTTCCGCGAGGCGCTGCGCTCGGGCGCCGAGGTCTACCACGCGCTCAAGTCGGTGCTGAAGAAGAAGGGCCTGGCCACCGGCCTCGGCGACGAGGGCGGCTTCGCCCCCGACCTGCCGACCAACTCCACCGCGCTCGACCTGATCGCCGAGGCGGTCGAGAAGGCCGGCTACCGGCTCGGCACCGACATCGTCTTCGCGCTCGACGTGGCCGCCACCGAGTTCTTCAACGACGGGGTCTACACCTTCGAGGGCGGCACCAAGACGGCGGACGAGATGACCGCCTACTACCAGAAGCTGGCCGACGACTACCCGATCGTCTCCATCGAGGACCCGCTCTCCGAGGACGACTGGTCCGGCTGGGCCGGGCTGACCGCCTCGCTCGGCGAGCGGGTGCAGATCGTCGGCGACGACCTCTTCGTCACCAACCCGCAGCGGATCGCCCGGGGCATCGCGGAGCGGACCGCCAACGCCGTACTGGTCAAGGTGAACCAGATCGGTTCGTTGACCGAAACCTTCGAGGCGGTCGACATGGCGCACCGGGCCGGCTTCAAGTGCATGATGAGCCACCGCTCCGGCGAGACCGAGGACACCACCATCGCCGACCTGGCGGTGGCCACCGGCTGCGGCCAGATCAAGACCGGTGCGCCGGCCCGCTCCGACCGGGTGGCGAAATACAACCAGCTACTGCGGATCGAGGAGGAGCTGGCCGACGCGGCGCGGTACGCCGGCACCGGAGCGTTTCCGCGTTACCGTTCGAACTGACTGGTCAGCCTTTGGGGGAGGGGTGCGACGGCGATGACGCAACGCCGTACGCCGAGCGGGCAGGGCCCGGCTCGACGGCCGGATCGCGGTGGCCGGTCCGGGACGTCCCGGACCGGCCGTGCCTCGGGTCGGGATTCCGGGTCCCGGGCCGAGCCGCGACAGGGCCAGGCCCGCTCCTCCGGAGCCACCCGGGCCACCGGTACGACCCGGGCCGCCGGCACCGGCCGGGGCGCGGACGGCTCCCGCTCTGGCAGCCGGCCCGCGGCCGCCCGCCGGACCGTCGCCGCCCGCGCCGTGAAGCGGACGTACGCCCAGCACCCCCGGCGCTACACCGGCCGGGCGACCGTACTCGCCGGGGTGCTGGTGGCGCTCGCCCTCGCGTACACCTATCCGGTGCGGGTCTATCTCGACCAGCAGTCCGACATCGCCCGGATCGAGGCGGCCCAGCAGGCGCAGCGCGAAGTCATCGGTGACCTGACCGAGGAGGCGGCGCTCTGGGACGACCCGGAATACGTGAAGATCCAGGCGAGGGAGCGGTTCTACATGGTGCTGCCCGGCGAGGTGCCGCTGGTGGTGCTCACCGATCACAAGGGTGCCGCCCGGGACGCCGGAGTCGATCCGTCGGCGGCCGAACGGGCCCCGGAGCCCTGGTACGACACCCTCTGGTCCAGCGTGCAGGCCGCCAACGAGCAGCCGGACCGGACCGGCCGGTGAGCCGTCCCGACCCGGTCGGCGTACCCGGTGGAGTGGGTCGTCCCGGCGCGGAGCCGGCGGCGGCCGGCGTGCCGGCACCGGTGCGGGAGCCGGCCACCGACGCGGACCTGGCGGCGGTCGCCGCCCAGCTCGGCCGGACCCCGCGCGGCACCCGCGCGGTGGCGCACCGCTGCCCGTGCGGCCAGCCCGACGTGGTGGAGACCACCCCCCGGCTCGCCGACGGCACACCCTTCCCCACCCTCTTCTACCTGACCTGCCCGCGAGCGGTGGCCGGGTGCAGCCGGCTGGAGTCCGCCGGGCTGATGCGCGAGATGCAGGAGCGGCTGGGCACCGATCCCGAGCTGGCCGAGCGCTACCTGGCGGCGCACCGGGACTACCTGACCCGGCGGGAGGCGATCGGCACCGTGCCGGAGATCGACGGGATCTCGGCCGGCGGCATGCCGGGCCGGGTGAAGTGCCTGCACGTGCACCTCGGGCACGCGCTGGCCGCCGGCCCCGGCGTCAACCCGTTCGGCGACGAGGTGCTGGAGCTGCTCGAACAGTGGTGGGCCGACGGTCCGTGCGTCGAGCCGGTGCCCTCGGCCCGGTCGGCGGAGCCGACCGGATGACCGGCGGCGAGCCGGCGCCGGTCCCGGCCGAGCTGGTCATCCGGCGGGCCCGGACCGCCGACGTACGCGGGATCCGGGATCTGATCGACACCTACAGTCCGGAGCGGCGGCTGCTCAGCAAGGCCACCGTCACGCTCTACGAGGACGTCCAGGAGTTCTGGGTCGCGGTGGATCCGGCCGACGGCACGGTGGTCGGTTGCGGTGCCCTGCACGTGATGTGGGAGGACCTGGCCGAGATCCGGACGGTGGCGGTGCACCCGGCGCACCGGGGCCGCAAGATCGGCCAGCGGATCGTGGCGGAGCTGCTGACCACCGCCCGCGAGCTGGGCGTCGCCCGGGTCTTCGTGCTCACCTTCGAGACCCGGTTCTTCGCCGCCTTCGGTTTCGTCGAGATCGACGGGGCGCCGGTGCCGCAGGCGGTCTTCGAGCAACTGCTCCGCTCCTACGACGAGGGCGTCGCCGAGTTCCTCGGCCTGGAACGGGTCAAGCCGAACACCCTCGGCAACGTCCGGATGCTGCTGCGGCTCTGAGAGCCAGCCGGTCCTTGTATACTTTGCTGGGTCATCTACGCGGCTCGTGGCAGAGGAGCAGTGAGCGGACGAGTAGCGAGCAAACCGCATGCGAGCAGTAGGGCAGCGGTCCTCGACGCTATCCGGGCGGCCGGCACGATCAGCCGGGTGGGCCTGATCAACGCCACCGGCTTCACCGCACCCACGATCTCCAACCTCGTCCGCAAACTCATCAACGAGGGTCTGGTCGTCGAGACCGGCCACGCCGAGTCGACCGGTGGCAAGCGCAGGGTCCTGCTCCAGCTCAACCACGCCTCCCGGTACGCGGTGGGTGTGCACCTGGACAACGACGTGCTGACGTACGTCCTGACCAACCTCGCCGGGGTAGCGGTGGCCCGGATCGCCCGGCCCGGCGCCGGTGCCGAGGAACCGCCGGCCGTGGTGGCCCGGATCGCGGCCGAGATAGCGACGCTGATCGACAGCGTCGGCCTGGAGCGTGCCCGGGTACTCGGCCTCGGCCTGGTCCTCCCCGGCCCCTCCATCCGGCAGTGGGAGGGATTCCCGCTGGGCCCGGCGCTGGAGCAGGCGACGACGTTGCCCGTGGTGCTCGACAACGACGCGACCGCGGCGGCGTTGGGCGAGCACTGGGCCGGCGGGTTCGGGGCCGCGACGGCGGCGGCCGCGCTCTACATGGGAACCGGGATCGGCGCCGGGCTGGTCCTCAACGGCATCACCTACCGGGGTCCGAGCGGCAGCGCCGGCGAGTTGGGGCACGTGTGCGTACACGCGGACGGCCCGCGCTGCTGGTGTGGTGGCCGTGGCTGCGTGGAGGCGGTCGCCGGTCCGGCGGCCGTGGTCGCCGCCGGGCGTGCGGACGCGGCACTGGCCGGCGCGCTGGGCCTGCGGGGTGGCGCGGAGCAGACCTCGGTGGCGACGGACTTCGCCACGATCAGCCGGGCCGCCCGGCGGGGCGAGCCGCGGGCGCTGGCGTTGCTGGAGAGATCCGCCCGGTATGTCGCGACGGCCACCCGCACCCTGGTCAGCATCATGGACCTCGAAGTCGTCGTGTTGACCGGGCCGAGTTTTGCCGTCGCCGGCTCGGTCTACCTTCCGGTCGTACGCCAGGAGCTGCACGGCCACCTCGCCCGTTCGGCGCCCACCGTGGACGTGCGGTTGTCGCGGTCCGCCGCGACGGCCTGCGCCATCGGTGCCGCCACACTCGTCCTGGAGTCCGAGTTGGTTCCGCTGCGGCAGGGCCTTCGGTTGCCCGGACCGCTCGACTCCGAGCCCGTGCCGCGCACCGAGTCGGCCGGCTGAACCCACACCAGGCGGGAGAGCGGATGAGAGCCACGAGCGCGGTCGGCCTGGTGCTCGCCCGGCCACCCCGGCTGCTCGGTGCCGAGCCCTTCTTCATGGAGTTCATCGCCGGCATCGAGGAACGGCTCGCGGAGCAGGGGCGGTCGGTGCTGTTGCACATCGTCGCCAACCACACTGCGGAGATCGCGGCGTACCGGCGGTGGGCGGGGCAGCAACTCGTCGACGCCGTCGTACTGGTGAATCCGGTCGTCGACGACACCCGGCCGGCGGTGCTGCGCGAACTCGGTCTACCCGTGGTCGTCGCGGGAGAGGCCGCCGGCGACCTCCCGGCCGTACGCCGGGACGACGTCGGCTCGGTGCGGGCCGCGCTGGCGCACCTGCTCGACCTGGGGCATCGCCGGATCGCCCGGGTCAGCGGCCCCGAGACCCTGCGACACACCCGGACCCGCACCGCCGCCCTGCTGGAGGCGGCACGCTCGGCCGGCGTCACCGCAGAGATGGTGGCGGGCGACTACTCGGAGGAGTCGGGCGCGAAGCTCACCGCCGCGCTGCTGGGCGGTTCCGAGCCGCCCAGCGCGATCGTCTACGACAACGACCTGATGGCGCTCGCCGGCCTGAACACCGCCAAGGAACTGGGTCTGGAGATTCCCCGCGACCTCAGCCTGATCGCCTGGGACGACTCCAGCCTGTGCCGGCTGGCGTCACCGCCGCTCACCACGATGAGTCTCGACGTGCACCTGTTCGGCGACCTGGTGGCCGAGTCCGTGCTGCGGCTGATCGACGGGCAGCCGGTCGCGCAGCGGTGGTGCGAGACCGAGACCGTCGTCGCCCGGGGGACGACCGCGGCACCCGGTCCCCGCCACCAGGTCGCTTGACTTAGTGAGCTTAATAAAGAAAGCTCCTTCACGCGCTCCCATTGATGGTCACCTCTTCCTGTCCAGAGGAGATCCTCATGAAAAGTCGGCATGCCCTGCTCGCCGCCGGCGCGGTGTGCACACTCGCCGCCGCCAGTCTGGTGGCGGGCACGTTCCCCGTGTCCGCCGCGACTACCGGCTGCTCGGTGACCTACACCGTGCAGAGCCAGTGGACCGGTGGGTTCTCGGGCAACGTCTCCATCACCAACCTCGGCTCGCCGGTCACGAGTTGGACGTTGACGTTCGACTTCCCGAACGCCAGCCAGCGCGTCAGCCAGGGCTGGAGCGCCACCTGGTCGCAGTCCGGCACCCGCGTCTCGGCCGCCAGTCTCAGCTGGAACGGTTCGCTGGGCACCGGCGGTTCGACCGCGATCGGCTTCGTCGGGTCGTGGAACGGCAGCAACCCGGTCCCCGCCTCGTTCGCGCTGAACGGCACGACCTGCACCGGCTCGGTCACCTCGCCGTCGGCCAACCCGCCGACCACGGCGCCGCCCACCACCCCACCGGTCACCACGCCACCGACCACCACCCCACCGCCCGGTGGTGTGGCGCCCGCCCTGCGGGTCTCCGGCAATCGGTTGGTGACGGCGGCCGGGGCGACCTACCGGTTGCTCGGGGTCAACCGGGCCAGCGGCGAGTTCGCCTGCGTACAGGGCAAGGGGATGTGGGACAGCGGCCCGGTGGACCAGGCCTCGGTCGACGCCATGAAGACCTGGAACATCCGTGCCGTCCGGATCCCGTTGAACGAGGACTGCTGGCTGGGGCTCTCCGGCACGCCCAGTGGCGCCGCCTACCAGCAGGCGGTCAAGGACTACGTGAACCTGCTGGTCGCCAACGGGATCAACCCGATCCTCGACCTGCACTGGACGCACGGCAGCTACACCGGCAACATCTCGGCCTGCGCCGACGTCAACGCCACCTGCCAGAAGCCGATGCCGAGCATGCAGTACACCCCGCGGTTCTGGACCGGGGTGGCGAACGCCTTCAAGGGCAACGACGCGGTGGTATTCGACCTGTTCAACGAGCCCTACCCGGACGCCTCCAACAACTGGTCGGACATGCCCGCCGCGTGGCGGTGCCTGCGCGACGGCGGCACCTGCACCGGCATCGAGTACGAGGTGGCCGGCATGCAGGACCTGGTCGACGCCGTACGCGCCACCGGCGCCGGCAACGTGCTGCTGGTCGCCGGGCTGACCTGGACCAACGACCTGACCCAGTGGCTGACCTACAAGCCGACCGATCCGCGCGGCAACATCGTGGCGTCGTGGCACTCGTACAACTTCAACGCCTGCGTCACCGACTCCTGCTGGGACAGCCAGATCGCGGCGGTCGCGGCCCAGGTCCCGGTGCACGCCGGTGAGATCGGCCAGGACACCTGCGCGCACGACTACATCGACCGGGTGACGACCTGGCTGGACTCGCAGCGGATCGGATACACCGCCTGGACCTGGAACCCGTGGGGATGCAGCGGCGGCAACGTGCTCATCCAGGACTACGACGGCACCCCGACCAGCACCTACGGCGAGGGCTACAAGGCCCACCTGCTGACCGTAACTCCGTGAGGGAAGGAGTGACGCCATGAACGAACAGACGGACTCCGTGCGGGACCGGACGAGGATGCCGCGCAAACCCCTCTGGTACGCCCTGATCACCGGGCTCGCAGCAGTCCTGGCCTTCGCCTTCACGGTGGTCTCGCCCACCGCCCCCGCCCTGTCAGCGGCCGCCCCGGTCAGGATCATGCCGCTTGGCGACTCGATCACCGCCGGCCCCGGCTGCTGGCGCGCCCTGCTCTGGAACCAGCTCCGGACGGCTGGTTACTCGAACATCGACTTCGTCGGCAGCGCCTCCGACGGAGGCAGTTGCAACTACGGGTTCTCGTACGACGCCGACCACGAGGGCCACGGCGGCTTTTCGGCCGTCGGCATCGCCGACAACAACCAGCTGCCACCGTGGTTGAACGCGGCAGACCCGGACATCGTCGTCATGCACCTGGGCACGAACGACCTGTGGGGCGGCTGGCAGTCTATGGACACCATCATGGCCGCGTTCACCAAGCTGGTCGGCCAGATGCGGGCGAACAACCCCGACATGAAGATCGTCGTCGCGCAGATCATCCCGCACCACGGCTGTGAGACCTGCCCGGCCGACGCGGTGACGTTCAACAACCGGATCCCCGGCTGGGCCGCTGGGCTGACCACGGCCCGCTCGCCCATCGTCGTGGTGGACCAGTGGACCGGCTTCAACGCCGCCACGGACACCAACGACGGGGTGCACCCGGTCGAGTCCGGCTTCCGCAAGATGGCCAACCGCTTCTACCCGGCGCTCGCCCAACTTCTCGGCGGCGTCGTCCCCACCCCCGGGACGACCACCCCGCCGGGCACGCCGACCACCCCGCCCGGAACGCCGACCACCCCGCCGGCGGGCGGCGGCTGCACAGCCACCTACCGGGTGACGAACCAGTGGACCGGCGGGTTCCAGGCCGAGGTGAGCGTGCGCAACGGCAGGTCGACGGCGACCACGGGGTGGACCGCGACGTTCACCTTCGGCGGCGGCCAGCAGGTCAGTCAGGCCTGGAACGCCACCGTCACGCAGACGGGAGCGACGGTGACGGCCAGGAACGTGAGCTGGAACGGCGGCCTGCCGGCCGGCGGATCGACGACCTTCGGCTTCCTGGCCTCGGGTACCGGCGGCTCCGCGCCGGCCGTCACCTGCACGGTGAGCTGAGACGCGGTGGTGGTACGGGCCTCCGACGGCCCGTACCACCACCAGTCCCACTCGTGATCACCCCGCCACCCGCCCGCCAGGGACTCCGTGCCGACCCTGCGAGCTGTTGCCGCGACGACAGCGCGTCGCCGCGACCCCGAGGACGTAGAGTGAAGATCGTGAAGAACCGCGTGGCCGCGATCGACTGCGGCACGAACTCGATCCGGCTGCTCGTGGCCGACCTGCCGGACCCGTCCGCCGGGCCGGAGGCCGAGCTGGCCGAGGTGGTCCGGCGGATGGAGATCGTCCGGCTGGGCCAGGATCTCGACCGGACCGGGCGGCTGGCACCGGAGGCGCTGGAACGGACCCGGCAGGCGCTGGTCGGCTACGCCACCTCGATCGAGTCGCTCGGCGTGTCCCGGGTACGCATGTGCGCCACCTCCGCCTCCCGGGACGCCTCCAACGCGGGCGAGTTCCAGACCATGGTGGTCGACACCCTCGGCGTCGAGCCGGAGGTGGTGACCGGGGACGAGGAGGCCCGGCTCTCCTTCACCGGTGCCGTACGCGGGCTGGGCGACGACGTCCGGGCGCCGTACCTGGTGGTCGACATCGGGGGCGGCTCGACCGAGTTCGTGGTCGGCGGGCGGCCAGCCGGTGGCGGCGCGGCGGCGGTGGACGCGGCGGTGTCGGTGGACATCGGCTGCGTCCGGATGACCGAGCGGCACCTGCACGGCGACCCGCCGACGCCGGAGCAGCTGGCGGCGGCCGAGGCCGACATCACGGCGGCGGTGGACCGGGCGCTGTCGGTGGTGCCGGGGCGGGAGGCGGCCACCCTGATCGGGCTGGCCGGCTCGGTGACCACGGTCGCCGGGATGGCGTTGGGCCTGCCGGAGTACCGCCCCGACCGGATCCACCACGCCCGCGTCCCGTACGCCGACGTGGTGAAGGTGACCAGCGACCTGCTGGCCCGGTCGTCGGTGGAGCGGCTGACCATCCCGGTGATGCACCCCGGCCGGGCCGACGTGATCGGTGCCGGTGCGCTGGTGCTCAGGATCGTCATGGAGCGGGCCGGGATGAGCTCGGTGATCGCCAGCGAGCGGGACATCCTCGACGGCATCGCATACAGCCTGCTGCCGGCGTAGCCCGTCCGCCACGCCGGCAGGCCGTACTACCCTGCCCGCAGGGTGACGATCTCCGGGTGGGTGCCGGAGAGGCTGATCGGGTGCCGCTGCCGCACGGCCAGCCCGGCCGCCTCCGCGTCGGGCAACTGGCCGTCCACGTCGGAGACCAGCAGCACCGCGCGGCCGGCCGGGCGTAGCACCCGGCGTAGCTCCGTCCAGAACCGCCGCTGCCGGCGGGCCAGGATGCCGGCGAACGGCACCTGCCGGTTCCACGGCGGGTTGGTGACCACCAGGTCGACCACCCCGTCGGGCAGCGGGATCCGGCCGGCATCCGCCACCACCCAGCCGACCGGTGTTCCTCTGCCGTTGCCGGCGGCGATCGCGACCACGGCCGGGTCGATGTCACCACCCACAATGGACAGGGCTCGGTCGGAGCGGGTCGCCTCGACCGGTATCGTCCCCGCCCCGCAGCAGGGGTCGAGGAGCAGGTCGCCGTCGCGTGGCCCGGCGAGCCGGACCAGTGCGGCGGCGACCGGTGGGTGCAGGCTGCCCGGCCGGGACATCCGACGGTACGCGCGGCGGTGCAGCGGCCGGTCGGCGATCCGCAGCGCCACCAGGGCCCGGTCGTCGACGAGGGTGACCCGCCAGGACAGTCCACCCGGCGGTGGCGCGAGCCCACCCCGCCGGCTGTGGTACGGCAACCCGAGCGCGGCGGCGATCGGCTCGCCGACCGCGTCCTCCAGATCGAACCGGGTGAAGTTACGCCGCCCCAGGAACGACGCGGAGACGTCGATCCCGGGCAAGGCTGCCGGCACGCCCGTCCCGGGCAACGCTGCCGGCACGCCCGTCCCGGGTAACCGGCGGTCGCCACCGCACCGGCGCCACCCGGCCAGTAACTCCCGCAGCGGCAGCGCCGTCGCGGCCTTGCCCAGCATCCGCAGGTCTGCCCGGCTCCGGCCGATCCCGTACACCACCGCGCCGACCAGGAAGACGTCGTCGGCGCAGCGTAGCTCCAGTACCTCAGGACCGGGATCGAGGCAGTCGAACCACACCTCACGGTGCGCGACCGCGCTGACCCGGCCCACTCCCAGTGTTGCTATCTCGTCGGCCACCACCGGCTCGATGCCCCGCACCGTCCGCGCCACCAGGCGCGCGGCCGTCACGACGTGACGACGGTGCCAGGACGCGGTGTGGCCCCGGCGCGGGTACGCGCCGGCAACCGAAAGATCATCCGATCTTCTCCCACGTCGCGACTCGGGGCGACGCGCCGCCGCCCCGCATCGCTGGCGAGGGGTTATCCGCAACCCGCCAGCGGTCGCGTCAGCCGAGGAAGAAGAAATTCATGGGCGGAGCTTAGCAACAGGGCGGTCGCGGCGCGGCCGGGTTTCTGCCGAGCCGCCGGGGTGGTCACTCCGGCGCCGGATCGCTGCGGAGCCGGCTGTAGAGCCAGCCGTCCCGCCAGCGGCCGGCCCGGAACTCGACCGACCGCATCACGCCTTCGAGGCGGAAGCCGGCCTTCTCCAGCGACCGCTGCTCCGCCGCGTTCTCCGGATGGGTGCCGGCCTGGATGCGTTCGGCGGGGGTGTGTGTGAACAGGTAGTCGCAGAGCATGGCCTGGGCACGCCAGCCGATGCCCTGGCCGCGCCACTCGGGCAGCAGCGCGATCCCGATCTCCCAGAACTTCGCCACGCCGTACCCGGTGGCATGCCACCCGACGAACCCGACCGCGTCCTGCTCCGGCCCGGCCTCGACGATCAGCCGGCTGTTCTCGGCGCCGAGGTAGCCGTCGGCGGCGAACCGCCGGGCTGGCTCCTGGGCGTCCCGGAACCCGGTCCAGTCGAGCCCGATCAGGCCCGGTTCGGTCAGGAACCGCCGGAACATCGCGAGGTCGGCCTCGCGGACCGGGCGCAGCCGTACCGATGGCGCCACCGTCTCCTCCTGTTCCTGCCGCATCTGCGACGGCTCAGCCGGACGGGTGCGGATAGCTCACCCGGCTGAGCTGCTCCGACACCTCCCAGAGCTGGGCCGCCGCCGCCTCGTCCAGGGCTTGGGCAGGGACCTTCGCCGGGGTGGGTCCACCGTGGAGTTCGGCGAAGCCGTCCGGCCCGTAGTATCCGGCACCCTCGGCTGCCGGGCTGGTCGCGGCGTAGACGGCGGGCAGGGCGCCGCCCGGGATTTCCTGCCAGACCCACGGTACGAGGTAGAGCAGCCGGTTCCGGATCCGGTTGAGCCGCAGCGAGCGCCCGCCATGGGTTGGCCCGGTCACCTGGAGGTTGGTGATCGTCGCGCCCGGATGGGCGGCGTTGCTGCGGATCCCCCACCCGCCGAGCGTGCTGCGCCGCTGAAGCTCCCGGGCGAAGACCAGCATCGCGAGCTTGGACAGCCCGTACGCGCGCACCGGCTGGTAGTGGCGCTCACCCTGGAGGTTGTCGAAGTCGAACCGCCCGACGCGGCTCAGCATGCTGCTGATCGACACCACCCGGGCGGCACCGGCGGCGCGCAGCAGCGGAAGCAGGTGCCCGGTCAGCGCGAAGTGCCCGAGATAGTTGGTGGCGAACTGGAGTTCGTACCCGTCCTCGGTGAGCGCCCGGCGGCGGGGCGCCATGATCCCGGCGTTGTTGACCAGGATGTCGACCGGGCGGCCCCGTTCGGTCAGGGCCGTGCCGAACGCGGCGACACTGGCCAGCGACGTCAGGTCCAGGTGCTGGAGGGTGAGCTTCGCGGCGGGCACCTCGGCGCGGATCTCGGCGATGGCCCGGTTGCCCTTGGCCTCGTCGCGTACCGCGAGGATCACCTCGGCGCCGGCCCGGGCGAGCCGGTGGCTGACGCCGAACCCGATCCCGCTGTTGGCCCCGGTGACCACCGCGAGCTTGCCGGTCAGATCCGGTACGTCGATGTCGGGCGTGCGGTGCGGCATCTGATCAGTATCGACGCCGATGCGCCCGTCGTGGGGACGGCGTGCCGGATCGCCCTGGAGGATGATCCAGTCTGGCCGGTCCACACGCCGGCCGGCCGGCGTGCGGCGGCGGTGGCCGCCCATCGGCGCTCGGCAGCCACACCTGCCGCGCAGACTGTCGAGCTGGGTGCACGGACGGGGCACGGGGCGGCGCGGGCACCGTGGGCGCCCAAGCGGGGCAGCTCGACAGTCTCGCGGACCGGAGGTGTCTGCTCCGGCGGCGGTTACCCAGCGCTCAAGGCCGTACGGCCAGATCGGTGAGGAAGGACCGCCACGCGGTGGGGTGGAAACTCAACGTGCCACCGTCGCGATCCTTGGTGTCACGCACCAGCACCCGGCCAGGCGGATTGACGGCCACCTCGACGCAGGCCCCCTCGTTGCCACTATGGGTGCTCTTCCGCCAGTTCGGAACGGTCGGCTCAGTCATCCACTGCCTCCTTGATGATGTCGGCGATCAGGTCTTCGGAGGCCTCCTGGCTGAGCGCCAGTTCGCCGAGAGTCCGCCAGACGTCATCGTAGAACGTCACCTCGGCGGGTTTGTCCAGATAGAGGGCGCCGGTCAGGTTCTCGCTGTAGACGGTGGTTGGCTCGGGCGGACGGGTGCCGAGCGCCGGGAAATCGAGGATGTAGAAGGCATTCGTCATCGATGCCCGGTGCGGACCCGCCGCCGATGGCAATACCCGCACGGTGACCGAAGGCAATCGGTTGGCGTTTGCCAGGTAGGCGAGTTGAGCCAACCATGCGTCATGATCCGAGATCGGCCGACGCAGCACGGCCTCGTCCAGGATCACCTCTAGATCAGGAGCCTTGGGGTGGCGGCGCGTCAGAATCCGTTGGCGTTCCAACCGCAGCGCCACCTTGGTCGCGATGTCCTGCTCGGTGACCCCCGGCTTGGTCCGGAAGACCTCGGTGGCGTACTCGGGAGTTTGCAACAGGCCGGGAATCAGCGATGACTCGAAGTTGCGGATCCGGCAGGCGGCCGCTTCCATGCCGACGTACAACTGGAACCAGGAGGGGATCACCTCGCCGTAGGCGTGCCACCAGCCCTTGGCCTTGGACTCCTTGGCGAGGCTGAGCAGCACGTTGGTCATCTTCGGGGTGACGCCGTAGAGCCGGCACATCGCCTCGACGTCGTGCGTCCGTACCGTGGTTTCGCCGCGCTCGATCCGGTACATCCGGGCCCGGGACCATTCCAGGATCTTGGCCGCCGGTTCGAGATTGATCCCGGCTTCCTCTCGGGCGATCTTCAAATGACGGCCGAGTTGACGTTGCGGTACGGATGACGCGCGGTCCCCCACGATCCCGCTCCATTCTCTGCTGGACAGTTTCGAACGGCTGGAACGAGACAGCGATATCGGCCGGCACGGTCCGATGTCAATATTTCTCGGCAAATCTCGCGCCATACTGCTGACCGCGCGGAAATCGATGTCCAGACTCCTCCGCAGGCGGTCGCGCTCGGTTGATACAGGGGTGTAGGTCCCGGGCGTGGCCTGCGGGGGTCGCCGGTCGGCGGAGACCGGCGACCCCTTCCAGGACCGGGAGGTAACGATGCCGTCCGCCGTACGCCCGCACCTGCCGCAGCGGCCGATCTGGCTCTGCCGGGCCTGTGTCCGGCCGTGGCCCTGCCCGCTGGCCCGCGCCAACCTGGCGATCGAGTACGCGGCCGATCCGGTCGCCCTGCACGTCTACCTCGCGTCGATGCTCCAGGACGCGATCGACGACCTGTACCGGCTCAACCCGCAGCCCGGCCCCGATCCGGCCGCCATGTACGCCCGGTTCCTCGCCTGGGCCAGGCCACGGCTGCGCTGGCGGCGACGTACAGTCCGTTGATGGTGCGGGCGGCGGCGGTGCCGGAGCGGCTGCGGTGGGCGGTCGACCTGCTGAAGGTGGCCCCGGACGATCGCCTGTTGGAGATCGGCTGCGGTAACGGGGTCGCGGTGTCGCTGGTCTGCGACCGGCTGGTCGACGGGCGGATCACCGCGATCGACCGCTCGGCGGCGGCGATCCGGCAGGCGGAACGGCGCAACCGCGACCACATCTCGGCGGGGAGGGCGGTCATCCGGCTCGGCGCGCTCGAGGAACTCGGCGTGCTGGAGCAGTCCGATCTGGACGGTGAGCGGTTCGACAAGATCTTTGCCGTCAACGTCAACCTGTTCTGGACCCGGTCACCGGCCGCCGAACTCACCCTGCTCAAACGGCTGCTGCGTCCGGCTGGCGGGCTCTACCTGTGCTACGAGCCGCCGGAGGCGACCCGGGTGGCGGAACTGGTCAAGCGGCTGCCGGTGACGCTGGCGACGCACGGGTTCGCCCCCACCGCGGTCACGTCGGCGACCACGCGTTCCACGTCCCTGCTCTGTGTCTCCGGACGCCTGGCGATGCCGGAGGGGCGCTAGGACAGCGGGCGGCCGGGGTCAGCCCGCGAAGCCGGCGACACATCCCGGTGGCGGCTCCGGGACCTGGGCGACGGCGTTCACCAGCAGCGCGCTGCACTGGGCGACGGTACGCAGCTCGTCGTCGGTGAGCCGGTCGAGGATCCGGCGCATCTTCTCCGTGCCGGCCGTCGCGAACCGGTCGACCAGGTCGTGCCCGGACCTGCTCAGCTCGATCCGGCGTACCCGGCGGTCGTGCGGGTCTTCGCGGCGGGTGACCAGGCCCTGCGCGACCAGCCGGTCCACCATCCCGGTCATGGTGGCTAGGCTCACACCCAGCGCGCTGCTGAGTTCCTGGCCGGCGATGCTGCCGTGGGCCGAGAGCACCAGCAGGACCTTCAACTGCGGCAACGTCAGGTGCAGCGAGAACAGCGGGTTCGCCGGGTCGTTGGCGAAAAGGTGCTGTATCTCTCGTTGCGTTTCCATGATCTGGGCGATGAGATCGTCCCGGTCACCCATCGATCCTCCAGAGCACCAGACGGCGGCAACGGTCGGCCGCAACGCGGCCTTGCCCTCCGCGGTCAGCGGAGGTTACCAGGGAAGCGCCAGCCCCAGAATACTTCGCTGCGGGCGAACTGTTAGTGTCGGCCTAACTTTACATCCACGGGGAAAAGGAGCGAGCCGCATGTCCGTGGCCGTCCAACCTGACGCCGGGAGCGACAAGCTCGATCCCGGCGTCCTGAGAGTCGCCGGTGTGGTGGTGCTCGGCGCCATCATGTCCATCCTCGACGTCACCGTCGTCAGCGTCGCGCTGCCGACCTTCCAGAGCAAGTTCGACGCGAGCTACGCCACCGTCGCCTGGACGATGACGGCGTACACGCTGGCGCTGGCCACCGTGATCCCGATCACCGGCTGGGCGGCCGACCGGTTCGGCACCAAGCGCCTCTACCTGCTGTCCCTGGTGCTGTTCCTCGGTGGTTCGGCGCTGTGCAGCGTGGCCTGGGACATCGGCCCACTGATCGTCTTCCGGGCACTCCAGGGTCTCGGCGGCGGCATGCTGATGCCGCTCGGCATGACGATCATGACCCGCGCCGCTGGCCCGCACCGGGTCGGCCGGGTGATGGCGGTGCTCGGCGTACCGATGCTGCTCGGCCCGATCGGCGGCCCGATCCTCGGCGGGTGGCTGATCGAGGCGGCCTCCTGGCACTGGATCTTCCTGATCAACGTGCCGATCGGCATCGTCGCCTTCGTCCTGGCGCTGCGGGTGCTGCCCAAGGACGAGCCGCACCCCTCCGAGTCGTTCGACTTCGTCGGCATGCTGCTGCTCTCGCCGGGTCTGGCGCTCTTCCTCTACGGCGTCTCCTCGATCCCGGAGGCCGGCACCGTGGCCGCCGCCAAGGTGCTGTTCCCGGCGATCACCGGCCTGGTGCTGATCCTCGCGTTCGTGTTCCACGCGCTGCGCAAGGACCACCCGCTGATCGACCTGGGGCTGTTCAAGAACCGCAACCTCACCATCTCGGTCGTCACGATGACGCTGTTCACCGTGGCGTTCATGGGCGCGATGCTGCTGCTGCCCAGCTACTTCCTCCAGGTGCGCGGCGAGGGCACCCTCGACGCCGGCCTGCTGCTGGCCCCGCAGGGCATCGGCGCGATGCTCACCATGCCGATCGCCGGCCGGCTGACCGACCGGATCGGCCCCGGCAAGCTGGTGCTCGGCGGCATCGTGCTGATCGCCCTGGGGCTCTCCCCGTTCACCCAGATCACCGCCGACAGCTCGTACGGGCTGCTCCTCGGCGGCCTGTTCGTGATGGGCATGGGGATGGGCATGACCATGATGCCGATGATGTCGGCGGCGATGGCCAGCCTCACCCACCAGCAGGTCGCCCGGGGCTCCACGATGATGAACATCGTCCAGCAGACCGCCGGCTCGATCGGCACCGCCGTGATGTCCGTGATCCTCACCAACCAGGTGCTGGAGAGCCAGGCGGCCACCGCGTACAGCGCGGTCACCCGGGGGCAGGTGCCGCGTGAGCAGGTGCCGCCGGAGGTGCTGACCCAGGGGCAGGCGTCGCTGGCCGACGCCTTCGGCCAGACCTACATCATCGCGCTGGTGCTGATCGTCCTCTGTGTCGTCCCGGCGCTGCTGCTGCCGCGCAAGCGGATCGAGCCCGCCTCGCCGGAGCAGTGCGCCGAGGTGCCGGTCCCGGTCGCCATGCACTGAGCCGGTCCCGCAGTTCGGGGCACCGGAGCACGACCCCATGTCCGTCGCCGCCCTTCCGCCATTCCGGTGGGAGGGCGGCGACGGTTGGCGTCTCAGCCGGTGCGGAACAGGTCCGCCCGGGACTGCTCGCGCGGCTCGCGCTCGTCCCGCGACCACCACCAGGCGTAGCTGATCGCCCCGGGGCGCGGCGTGCTCAGCACGATCCGGGCCACCAGCGGTCCCTCGTACGCGGTGAAGTGCCCGGGGGAGCGCTGGGTGAAGCAGACCATGCCGGGCAGTTCGAGGCTGGCGACGTGCAGTTCGAGTCGTCCGCCGGCACCGAGGACCAGCACGCTGTGCTCGACGTGCCGCAGGCCGTCGCTGTCGGTGGTCGCCTCGTAGTCGAGAATGGCGGCACGTCCGTCGAGGGCGGCGCTGACCACCATCCGCGCCACGAACGGCCCGCTCTCCGGGCCGTCGCCCCGGCCCCGGTACACCCCGGTGGCGGCGGTGAGGCGGCGTAGTACGTCGGTCTCGGCGGGCACGGCGACACCGTAGCGCCCGTGCGCCACGCCGGTCGCAACGCTACTGCCGCGTTGACGGTACTGCGCATTGAATAGTAGTATCGCCGACGTGGACACGACCCAGTTGCTCAAAGGCGTGCTGGATCTCGCGGTCCTGGCCGTGCTGAAGGACGAGGACGGCTACGGCTACGACATCATGCGCCGGCTCCGCGCGGCCGGCCTCGAAGAGATCGGCGACGCCTCCGTCTACGGCACGCTGCGCCGGCTCTTCCAGGCCGGCCTGCTCACCACCTACGTGGTGCCCAGCGAGTCGGGCCCCCATCGGAAGTACTACGCGCTCAACCCGGCGGGGCGGGACCAGCTCCTCCGGTCCGGCAAGGTCTGGCGTTCCTTCGCCACCACCATGGACAGGCTGCTCGACGACAAGGGGATGGCGGCATGACCGTGACCGAGCAGGAGATCGCCCGGTACGTCGGGCAGGTCCGCGAGGCGCTGGCCGACCTGCCGCCGCCGGTCCGCGACGAACTGCTCGAAGACCTGCCCGAGCACCTGGCCGAGGTGGCCGCCGAGGGGGAGGGGTCGCTCTACGAGCGGCTCGGCCCGCCGCAGGCGTACGCGATGGAGCTGCGTACCGCCGCCGGAGTCCCCCCGCCGGCCGGTGCCGTCAACCTCGACCAGCGGATCGGTGCGGCGGTCCGCAAGGGCCGGGACCGGATCCGCGCCGCCGACACCCGGCTCGGCCCCGTCCTCGGCTACACCCGGCTCAGCGACTTCCTCCGGCTGCTCCGCCCCGCCTGGTGGATCCTGCGCGGCTACCTCGCCGCGATGCTGATCACCGTGCTGCTGGCCGGAACCTCGTTCGGGCTGCTGCCCCGGCTCGGCGGCAGCGGCCTGGCCGCGCTGCTGCTGCTTGCCGCGACCATCACCGGGTCGATCTGGCTCGGCCGGCGTACCGACCGGATGGGCCGGCGCCCGAGGTTCGTCCTCAACCTGGGTGCGGCCCTGCTGGTTCTCTTCGGCCTGACCGGCTTCGTCGAACTCGACAGCCGGGTCGGCGGCAGCCCGGTGCAGTACGAGCAGGTCTACACCGACCAGTACTCCGGGGTGCAGGACGTCTACGTCTACGACAGCCAGGGGCGGCTGCTGGAGGGGGTACGACTCTTCGACCAGAACGGCCAGCCGATCCGGTTGGGCCACCCGTGGTGCGCGGAGGCGCAGCGGCCGTACTCGCTCGACGAGGCGTTCGCCGACCTGACCCGCCAGCCGTACCCGTACTGCCCGCAGGGGGCGCCGTTCCGGTTCGGACCGACCTCCCCGCCGGCTCCCGAGCCGACCGCTCCGGCCGAACCGTCGGCCACCCCGAGCGGCACCGCGCCGACGGCGAGTCCTACCCCGACCGACTAGACCGCAAACCCGCTCCCCCGGGGCGGTCGACGACGTGGCGTACACCTGTGCAACAGGAGGTGTACGCCACGTCGCTGTTGGCTTCCGTCCCCCCGTCGGGCGTGGCAGGCTACCCGAACACCCGGCACGCAAGACCCGGACCTCCGGACTTTGGGTGGGTAGAACTGTGCGACCAGCCAACGATGACTGACCGACAGGAGGGCCACCGATGGGCGAGATGGTGAGTTACCGGAGTAACGGGGGGACCAGCGAGGGCTACCTGGCGCTGCCGGCCGGCGGCGCGACCGGTCCGGCCGTCATCGTCATCCAGGAGTGGTGGGGACTGGTGCCGCACATCACATCGGTTGCCGACCGGTTCGCCGAGGCCGGCTTCGTGGCGCTCGCCCCCGACCTCTACCACGGCGCCTCCACCACCGAGCCCGACCAGGCCGGCAAGCTGCTGATGGGCCTGGCCATGGACCAGGCCGCCCGGGACATCGCCGGTGCCGCCGACTACCTCGCGGAGCGGCCCGAGGTCGACGGCGACCGGGTCGGCTGCGTCGGCTTCTGCGCCGGCGGCAGCCTCGCGCTCTGGTCGGCGACCCTCTCCGACCGGATCGTCGCGACCGTGGGCTTCTATCCGGTGCTGCCCTGGGAGCGGATGCGTCCCGAGTGGTCCAACTACGCGGGCAAGGCCGCCGTGATCCACTGCTCGGAGGAGGACGGCACCTCGGCGGCCGACGGGGTCAAGGCGGCCCGGCAGGCGATCGAGGCGGCCGGTGGTGACTGCACCACCCACGACTACCCCGGCACCCGGCACGCCTTCTTCAACGACGACCGGCCGGAGGTCTTCGACCAGCGGGCGGCGGCCAGCGCCTGGGCCCGTACCCTGGAACTCTTCCGGGCCCGACTTGGCTGAACCGCTCCGACCCGCCGGAGGGGACCGGCGGTCGCGTACCCCCGGGGATGTGCTCGCCCGCGCAACGCGGGCGGGCGACCTGGCCGAGTTGGACGGCGCCGTCGCCGACTGCTTCGCCTGCCCCCGGCTGGTCGCCTGGCGGGAGGAGGTCGCCGCCGTCCGTCGGGCCGCCTTCCGCGACCAGGAATACTGGGGCCGCCCGGTCCCCGGCTTCGGCGTCCCCGACGCCCGGATCGCCATCCTCGGGCTGGCCCCGGCCGCGCACGGCGGCAACCGGACCGGGCGGATCTTCACCGGTGACCGCTCCGGTGACGTGCTCTTCGCCGCGCTGCACCGGGCCGGCCTGGCCAACCAGCCGACCAGCGTCGCCGCCGACGACGGCCTCGCGCTGCGACACACCCGGATCGCCGCCGCCGTCCGCTGCGCTCCGCCGGACAACAAGCCCAGCCCGGCGGAGCGGGACACCTGCGCGCCGTGGCTGCACCGGGAGATCGAGCTGATCAGACCCACCCTGCGCGTCGTGGTCACGCTGGGCGCGTTCGCCTGGGCGGCGTGGTGGCCGCTGCTCCGCCAGGTGTACGGCGTGCGACCGCCCACCCCGCGACCCGCGTTCGGGCATGGGGCACACTGGTGCGGAGACGAGGCCGTCCCGCAGGTGCTCGGCTGCTACCACGTCAGCCAGCAGAACACCTTTACCGGGCGGCTCACACCGACAATGCTGGACGAGGTGTTCGCCCGGGCCCGGCACCTGGCCGGGCTGGACGAGGACGGCTAGACGGCTCAGGGAGGCGGTGCGATGACCGACGGGCACTCCGGCCGTGCCCGCCCGGCACCGCACCCGCCCCGGTCCAGCATCACCGCCGGCCTGTTCCGGACGCTCTGGCCGCTGGCAGCGGTCGCCGGGTTGCTGGCGCTGGCGGCGCTCGCCGCCGCGCACTCGTCGATCGGGTTCACCCGGGTCGAGCCGCCGGCCGACATCGTGCCGACCTTCGAGCAGCAGGCCCCGCCCGCCGGGCTGGACCAGCCGACCGACACCCCCGCACCCGGCCAGCCCGGCAACTACCTGCCGGGCTGGGTTCCGCTGGTCGGCACCGTGCTCTGCGGTGCGGTGGTGGTGGCGGTGCTGGTCGCGCTGCTCTGGGCGCTGGCCCGGGACCTGCTGCGCCGCCGCCGGGGGCTGGCCCGCCCCGGTGCCCGGAAACTCCGCTCCGCCGAGCAGACGGCGGAGGAGGTCGTCGCCGCGCTCGACGCCGGCCTGGTCGATCTCTCCGACACCGACGCCGACCCGCGCAAGGCGGTGATCGCCTGCTGGGTACGCCTGGAGCAGGCCGCCGCCGCGGCCGGTGTCGAACGCCGGCCCGGGGACACCCCGACCGACCTGGTGACCCGGCTGCTCGGCGGCGGCCGGCCGGTCAGCGCCGACGTGCTGGCCGCGTTCGCCGACGTCTACCGGGAGGCCCGGTACGCCACGCACACCGTCGACGAGCGGATGCGGGCCCAGGCCCTGGCCGCGCTGCGCCGGCTGCGCACCGAACTCACCTCACGGGTCGACCGGCTGGACGGGGACGGCGAGCGGGCGGCGGCCGGGAGCGGGCAGCGGTGAGCGGGTCCAGCACCAGCATCTTCGATCTGCTCCAGGACGAGGAGGAGCAGCAGCCGACGGCCACTCGCCGGCGCGGCGGCGTACGCGGCTGGCTGCGGATCGGACTGGCCGCGGCCGGGCTCACCGCGGCGGTCGTACTCGGGCTGCGCATGGTCGGGGTCGGCGTCTCCGCCGCCGCCGTCTTCGCCGGCTTCCTCGCCCTGCTGCTGCTGCGCCGACTCACCCGGACCCTCGCCCCGCCACCACCGGTGCCGGTCCGGCTCCGCCGCCCCGCCGGCGACGGCGAATCCGACGGCAGCTACAACTGGACCGTCGGGGACGCCCTGGGCAGCTCGGTCAACCGCTGGGAGACCAAACTCACCTGGTCGCAGGGGGAGCCGGAGCGGTTCTCCCGGGCGGTGCTGCCGGTGTTGTGCGAACTCGTCGACGAGCTGCTCCGGCAGCGGCACGGCGTCACCCGGGTCAGCGACCCGGCCCGGGCCCGGGCACTGCTCGGCGAGCCACTGTGGAACTTTCTCGACACGCCTCCCAAGCGCACTCCGGCGCCGCGCGACCTCGCGGCGATCGTCGCCCAATTGGAGAAGCTATGACAGACGCGGACCAGGTCAGCACCTTCGACGTGGGTCGGCTGGCGCAGGCCGTGCTGGACCAGGTCGGCACGGTGGTGGTGGGCAAGCGGGACGCCCTGGAGCTGGTGCTCGCCGGCATCCTGGCCGGCGGGCACGTGCTGCTGGAGGACCTGCCGGGGCTCGGCAAGACGCTGACCGCCCGCTCCTTCGCCCAGGCGCTCGGGCTCGACTTCCGGCGGTTGCAGTTCACCCCCGACCTGCTCCCCGCCGACGTCACCGGTTCGTTCCTCTACGACCAGCGCACCGCCGACTTCAGCTTCCGGGCCGGGCCGGTCTTCACCAACCTGCTGCTCGCCGACGAGATCAACCGTACGCCGCCGAAGACCCAGGCGGCGCTGCTGGAGGCGATGCAGGAGAAGCAGGTCTCGGTCGAGGGTGTCACCTACCGGCTGGACCCGCCGTTCCACGTGATCGCCACCGCCAACCCGATCGAGTACGAGGGCACCTATCCGCTGCCGGAGGCACAGCTCGACCGGTTCCTGCTCCGGGTCTCGTTCGGCTATCCGGGCGCCGAGGAGGAGTGGGACGTGCTCCGCCGCCGGATGGCCCGCCGCCAGGAGGAGGCGGAGCTGAAACCGGTGGTGAACGCCGAGGTGCTCCGGGCGATGCAGGCCGCCCTGGAGAACGTGGTGGTGGAGGACTCGATCGGCCGCTACATCGTGTCGCTGACCGCCGCCACCCGGGAGCACGCCTCGGTACTCGTCGGCGCCTCGCCGCGCGGCTCGCTCGCACTGCTGCTGCTGGCCCGGGCGATCGCCGCGTTCGCCGGCCGCGACTACGTGATCCCCGAGGACGTCAAGGCGGTGGCGGTGCCGGTGCTGGCGCACCGGATCACCCTGCGGCCGGAGATGTGGCTGCGCCGGGTCGACCCGTCGTTCGTGGTCAACGAGGTGCTGGAGACCACCCCCGCGCCGGCCAGCGGTGCGCTGCCCAGCTACGCGGCCGGGCCGGCCGGGGCACGCGCGACGTGAGTCCCACCGGACCGACCCTGCGACCCGCCGTACCCGGGCAGCGGGCGGCCGCCCCTGCCGGGACGGAGTCGTCCGGGGACGCCTCGGTGCCGGACTGGGTCTCCACCCGGGCACTCGGCCGGGCGGTGCTGCTCACCGGGCTCTTCCTGGTGGCCGGTGCGCTGCTCGGCCGGATCGACCTGGTGGTGCTGGCCGCCCCGTTCGCGCTCGGCACCGCGTACGCGCTGCGCCGCCGACCGGCGCGGCCGCCGGAGATCGGGATCGGGGCCGACGACACCAACCTGGTCGAGGGGGGCGCGCTGGTCGCCGGGATCAGCGTCGGCAACCGCGACGACGTCGGCTACGACCTGGTGCTGGTCCGTACCGTGGTCTCGTCCTGGCTGCGGATCGACGAGGTCCGGTTCGCGCCCGGCGGCGCCGGGTCGGACGGCTCCGCCCCGGCGGACGGCTCCGACCGCCCGGCCCCGACCGGCCGCCGGGACGCCACCGACCGCCCCTACGGCTTTGCCGTGCCGGCCGGCACCATAGCCGACCTGGAGCTGCGCGGCGGGACGCTGCGCTGGGGCCGGCACTCGCTCGGGCCGGCGGCGGTCCGGGCGGTCGCCTGCGACGGGCTGCTGGCCAGCCAGACGGTGCGGAGCGATGCCCGTCCGGTGCCGGTCTATCCGGTCACCGAGCCGTTCGACGCGGACGAGGCGATGCCCCGGGCCGCCGGCCTGGTCGGCGGGCACCGGTCCCGGCGCCCCGGCGAGGGCGGCGAGCTGGCCGGGGTACGCATCTTCGGGCCCGGTGACCGGCTGCGCCGGATCGACTGGCGGGTCTCGCTGCGGGCCCGGCAACTGCACGTGGCGGCGATGCTCTCCGACCGGGACGCCGAGGTGGTGCTGCTGCTCGACGTGCTGGCCGAGGCGGGCCGGTCCGGCGGGATCCGGGGCAGCGCGTCGGTGCTGGACACCTGCGTCCGGGCCGCCGCCGCGATCGCCGAGCACTACCTGCACCGGGGCGACCGGGTCTCGCTGCTGGAGTACGGCCCGTCGGCCCGTCGACTCCGCCCGGCGACCGGGCGGCGGCAGTACCTGACCCTGCTGGAGTGGCTGCTCGACGTCCGGGTCGAACAGTCCCCGCACGAGCCGTACGACCAGGTCTTCGGCCCGCAACTGCTCTCCTCCAACGCCCTGGTGGTGGTACTCACCCCGCTGGTGGACGCCCGGTCGGCCGCGATGCTGGCCCGGCTGGCCCGGTCCGGCCGGTTCGTGGTGGCGGTGGACACCCTGCCGCCGTCGGCGGTGCCACCGAAGCGGGGGCAGTGGACCGAGGTGGCGCACCGGCTCTGGCGGCTGGACCGGGACACCACGATCGGGCAGCTCCGCGAGCACGGTGTGCCGGTGGTCACCTGGGCCGGGGCGGGCAGCCTCGACCTGGTGCTCCGGGACGTCGCCCGGCTCGCCTCCGCACCCCGGCCGGCGCTGCGGTGAGCGCCGGCGTGCCGAACGGAGAGCCGTCGTGGTGAACCGGATCAAGGAGATGTACGCCGCGATCGGCCGGATCACCCTGGTGCCGCTGCTGGTCCGGGCCGGTGTCTTCATCTGCGCGCTGCTCGCGCTGCTGCTGGCGTACCCGTCCGGGCCGTCCGATTCCCGGCTGCTCGGCCTGCTGGTGGTGGCGGCGCTGGCGCCCGCGGTGGCGCCCCGGCGGAACTGGCCCACCCTGGTGCTGCTGGCCGCGGCCGGCGCCTGGGTGGTGGCCACCGGCTGGTACGACCAGCCGGTGGAGCTGTGGCGGCTGCTCGCCCTGGCCACCTTCCTCTACCTGACCCACACCCTGGCGGCGCTCGCCGCCCTGCTGTCGTACGACGCGGTGGTCGCCCCCGAGGTGCTGGCCCGGTGGGTCACCCGAGCCCTGGGGGTCGGGCTCGCCTCGGCGGTGCTCTCGGTGCCGCTGCTGGCGATGGACGGGCAGTTCGGCGACCGGAGCTTCGTCGCCGCGCTGCTCGGCGGGCTCGCCGTGGCCGTCGGCGCGGCCGCGCTGCTCGGCTGGCTGTTCCGCCGCAGGTAGCGGCCGGGTTTTCCCGGCGGTCTGCCCACCCCGGCGGCAAGATCGGCGCAAACTGGGGTAACGCGGGTCACCTGGCGTCGTCAATCACAGAAGGGGCATCTGGCCAGCATCCGGCGCCGGGTGGGGGAAGGATAGAGGCGTGAATCCGCAGCGGATCCTTGTGGTGGGCGCCGGTCACGTCGGCCTGTACGCGGCCCTGCGCCTGTCGAAGAAGCTCCGGTCGTGGGAGGCCGAGGTCATCGTCGTCGACCCTCAGCCCCACATGACGTACCAACCCTTCCTGCCCGAGGCGGCGGCCGGCAACATCTCCCCCCGGCACTCCGTGGTGCCGCTCCGGCGCGAGCTGCGCCGCTGCACCATCGTCTCCGGCACGGTCACCCGGGTCGAGCACGACCGGAAGACCGCGACCGTGCAGCCGATCATCGGACCGGCCCGGGAGATCCAGTACGACCACATCGTGGTGGCGCCCGGCTCCGTCTCCCGTACCCTGCCCATCCCCGGGCTGGCCGAGCAGGGCATCGGGTTCAAGACCATCGGTGAGGCGATCTTCCTGCGCAACCACGTGCTGGACCGGCTGGACGTGGCCGCCGCCACCACCGACCCGGACACCCGGCGCTCCGCGCTGACCTTCGTCTTCGTCGGCGGCGGCTACGCCGGCATCGAGGCGCTGGCCGAGATGGAGGACATGGCCCGGGACGCCCTGAAGTACTACCCGGAGCTGAAGCCTGACGACATGCGCTGGGTGCTGGTCGAGGCGACCCTGCGGGTGCTGCCCGAGGTCGACCGGGACATGGGCGCGTACACGGTCGCGCAGTTGCTGAAGCGGAAGATGGACATCCGGCTGGAGACCCGGCTGGAGTCCTGTGTGGATGGCCTGGTCCGGCTCTCCGACGGGGACAGCTTCCGGGCCGACACCATCGTCTGGACGGCCGGGGTGAAGCCGTCGCCGATGCTGGCCCAGACCGACCTGCCCCGGGACGAGCGGGGCCGGGTCACCTGCCTGCCGACCCTCCAGGTGGTCGACGGTGACCGGGTCGTCGAGGGGGCGTGGAGCGCCGGTGACTGCGCGGCGGTGCCGGACCTGACCGGACCGCCCGGGGCGTATTGCTCGCCCAGTGCCCAGCACGCGGTGCGGCAGGCGGCCCGGATGGCCGACAACATCCGGGCGGTGATCCGGGGGCGGCAGCCGGTGGACTACAAGCACAAGCACGCCGGCAGCGTGGCCAGCCTCGGCCTGCACAAGGGCGTCGCCCAGGTCTACGGGATCAAGCTCAAGGGGCTGCCGGCCTGGTTCATGCACCGGACGTACCACATGAGCCGGATTCCGTCGCTGAACCGCAAGGTACGGGTGATCGTGGACTGGACCCTCGCCTTCTTCCTCCGCCGCGAGGTGGTCGCGCTGGGCCAGTTGCACGACCCCCGGGAGGAGTTCGTCGAGGCGAGCACGCCGGTCGCCCGGGATACCCGGCCGAGAAACGAGAATTTGGCCGGCGTCGATCCCCGGGTCTGAGTGCCCACACCTCCCGTCCGCTGGGACGGTCACCAGCGGCTGGCCGCCTTGGGTGGTCGGATGTGCGGGGGCGCGGATATCCTGTCCCTCCTTGATGCGTGAGGACGAGGAGTCGAAAGTGCCCCCCAAGCGATTCGTCAGCGCCCAGGAGGGAACAATCGCCACGGTGGTCGTGACCGGGCCGACTGCCGGTCCAGCGCGGTGAGCGTCCGGGGCGGCCTGCGGGCACCCGCGACGCTGGCGGAGTCGACGGTCCTGCAGTCGGCGGTACTGGAAGACCTCCGGTCGGCGGTCAACCACAACCGGTGGCTTCTCTCGCTGTCGGAGCCGTGGCTCGGCGACGATCCCCTCGAGATCGGTTCCGGCCTCGGTGAGGCTGCCGCGATCTGGGCGGCCGACGGCCGTAAGATGACCGCCTCCGAGGCGGACCCGGGGCGGCTGGCGCGGTTGAGGGAGCGGTTCGACAACCATCCCACGGTGCGGGTCCGGGAACTCGCCGTACCGATCCGGGAGAGCGCGGACCACTCCGCCGTGGTTGCCCTCAACGTGCTGGAGCACATCGAGGACGACGTGGCGGCCCTGCGTGACTTCGCCCGGTTGGTCCGGCCGGGCGGACGCATCGTCCTGATCGTGCCGGCCTTCGAACAGGCGATGAGCAACTTCGACCGGCGGATCGGCCATTTCCGGCGGTACCGCGTTCCCACGATGACCGCGACGCTGCGTCGGGCCGGGCTGCGGCCGGTCAGGGTGCAGTACGTCAACTCGATCGGGCTGCTCGGCTGGATGCTGCTGGTCAAGGCGCTGGACGGGGAGCCACGGGAGGGCATGCCGCTGAAAATTTACGACCGGTTGTGCGTGCCGGTGCTACGCCGGGTGGAGGAGCGGATCCGGGTGCCCTTCGGGCAGTCCGTCTTCGCCGTCGCCGAGACTCCGCAGGAGTGACCACCGGCTTGTGCTCCTCCGGCTGACGACCGCCGGGCGGACGAGCCGGCAGGTCCGGTCAGAACCGCCAGAGCCACACGTCGACGGCCGAGGTGGCCGGGCCGTAGAGCGCTTCCAAGGTCTGGCGCAGCGCTGGTGCGTTCG
Source organism: Plantactinospora sp. ZYX-F-223 (assembly GCF_039649625.1). Taxonomy (NCBI): domain Bacteria; kingdom Bacillati; phylum Actinomycetota; class Actinomycetes; order Micromonosporales; family Micromonosporaceae; genus Plantactinospora; species Plantactinospora sp. ZYX-F-223. The sequence continues at coordinate 100,395 of NZ_JBDJAV010000016.1, forward strand.
GCTCTGCCTGCGCCAGCACCACGCAGGACGCGCCCCAGAATGCCACATCCCTGGATGCCTGCCCGCGCTCGGCGTCGGTGACCGCGGGTACCTGGCCGGATGTGGCGACCTGGCTGAGCAGTGCCGAGGTGGGCTGCTTGAACGTGCCCATCGACGCCTTCCCGCCGGCCGCATACGGCGCGATGAAGAACCCCTCCGGCAGCCGGAACTCCGCGTTCGCGGCGGCGGCCCAGCGCATCTTCTCCGGCTCCTGCGGCGTGGGCAGCGGCACCGGCACCAGCACGCCGTCGGCCGGTACGCAGTCGCGCCAGTGCCCGGCGCTGATGAAGGTCGGCACCGGCTCGCGATCGGCGGTGGGTAGCGGGGCGGGCACGATCGGGATCAGTGCGGCGGCTACCGCCGCCGGTACGGCGATCCGGGTTGCCCCGAGCGGGGCGGTGCTGGCCCGGTCCAGCGCCAGCACCAGCAGGGTGGCGATCACCGGTATCAGCACCAGGGCGAACCGCATCGGCAGCGCGCCCTCGATGACCGGCTTGTCCCGCAGCAGCGAGTACGGCGCCCAGGTTTCCGTACGGCTGCCGTTCACCACCACCCGGGGGCCGAGGGAGAGCCAGGCACAGAGCAGACCGGTGATCGTCATAGGGATGACCAGCGGACGCTGACGCAGCCACCAGGCGAGCGCCACGGTGAGCAACAGAAGGGGTAGCCCGAGGAAGGTGTTGTACTCGGCCGCCCCGGTGCTCAACCGGGCCGCGTCGGAAGAGCCGAACAGGGAGAGCGGAGAGATCGCAGGGTAGCTGGCCAGGTCGGCCGAGAAGTAGTCGGGGCTGAAGATGCCGTTCGGGATGCTCTGCGGACCGTAGAACTGCACCCAGAGCGGGTAGGCCAGCACGGCGATCGACAGAACCGCGCTGACCAGGAGAGCCCCGCCGAACCGGGGTAGCGCCCGCCGTGCGTAACGGGGTCTCGCGACGATGTACCCGACGGCCGTCAGCGCGAGTGCCCCAGCGGTCAGGAACAGCACCTCCTCGCCGACGAAGACCTGGGTGCAGACCAGCGCGGCGAGCAGCACCGCCAGGCCGAGCAGCCGGCGGTTGGCCCGCGCCCCACCCTCCGGCCGGGTCGGGTCGGCCAGTTGGGCCATTCGCACCACGCACCAGACCAGTGCCGGCACCAGCCACTGCGCCGTGATGTGCGGATGGCTGTTGGACTGGGAGACCATCCCCGGGGCGAATCCGCAGAACGCGGCGCCGACCGCTGCCGGGACGCGGCGAGCCCGAAGTGTCCGGGTGTAGAGGAAGTACCAGCCGATCGAGGTGGCCGCCAGGTTGCCGGCGATGAGTACGGCGAACGTGGTGGCCGCACCGAACACCAGGGTGACCGGCATCAGCAGCAGACCCGGCACGATCATCGTGGCGTTGGCCATCATGTTGAAGCCGTCCGGCGCGTTGAGCCGGTCGCTGACCAGGCTGAAATCGCCCAGCAGGATGCGGGTGTCGTTCGCCATGAACCACTCGATGAGGATCTGGTCCTCGGGATTGAGAGCGAGGGTTCGGGTGGCCGGGTCCAACCAGAGCCCGTAGCTGAGCCAGCCCGCCGCGAGCACGAAGCACAGACTGACGGCCAGATCCGGGCAGCTGCGACGGAGGGCACCCCGCAACCGGGCGGCCCGGGGCGGCGGCCGGTCGGCCCCGTCCGCGGGAGTGGCCCGGCCGGAGTCGGCGTTCTGCGCCGCACGGGCTGTGCTAGTCACGGCCCTGACTCTAGTGCCGATCCGGGAACGGGGTGCGCCCGGCGGGGCTCCACCCGCTACCGTGGCAGGCACCAGGACCGATGAAATTCGGCGCCTGCCCGGGTGGTGGAAAGGCAGACACGGCCGCCTTAAAAGCGGCTGCCGCAAGGCGTGCGGGTTCGACCCCCGCCCCGGGCACGATCCGTGCTGGCGACCGGCCGGGGCCCGCTGCCGACCGGCCGAACCCCTTCGCCGGGTGGTCGAGTGACGTGGATCTCCACAACCTCGCCGGGGAGCATTACCCTGGATAGGGCACGGGCACTGTGCACCGACCTTTCCAGGAGGCTTGACAAAGTGAAGACGTCCAATCCGGTGCTGGCCCGACTCGGCCAGGCGGCCGAGCGGGAGCGGGCCGCGGGTTACGCCCCGGCCGGCGCATACGGACAGCCCGGCTACGGGCAGCCGTACCCGACGGACGCGGGCTACCCGGCCGCGCCGCCCACCGTAACGCCGATGTCCATCGACGACGTCGTCGTCAAGACGGTCACCCTGCTCGGCATCACCGGGCTCTCCGCCGCGCTGGCCTGGGTGCTGGTTCCGGACGCGCTCGTCGGCGCGGCCTGGATCGGCGCGGCCCTCGTCGGGCTGGTGCTCGGCCTGGTGATCTCGTTCATGCGGATCGCCAACCCGGCACTGGTCGTCACCTACGCCGTCGTCGAGGGCGTCTTCGTCGGCATGGTCAGCAAGTTCTTCGAGGTCATCGCCGGATACGAGGGCATCGTCCTCCAGGCGGTCATCGCCACCTTCGGGGTCTTCTTCCTGATGGCCGGGCTATACAAGGCAAAGGCCATCCGGGCGACGCCGAAATTCATCCGCGGCGTGATCGCGGCGACCGTCGGCATCTTCGCGGTCATCCTGATCAACTTCGTGCTGGCGCTCTTCGGCGTCGACACCGGGCTGCGCAGCGGTGGCCCGATCGCCATCGGGTTCAGCCTGATCTGCATCGTGATCGCCTCGCTCAGCTTCATCCTCAGCTTCCACGAGGTCGAAGAGGGCGTCCGGATGGGCCTGCCGCGCCGCTACTCCTGGACCGCCGCCTTCGGCATCCTGGTCAGCCTGGTCTGGCTCTACATCGAGATCCTGCGGTTGCTGAGTTACTTCCAGGGCGACGACTGAGCCCTCGTCCCGTGGACCGGCGCGGCCCGCGCGCCGGCCGACCCGCGACGCCCGTTCCCCGACTTCCGGGGGGCGGGCGTCCGCCGTTACGAGCGCGGGTCGGCGACGGCGGAAATGTCTGCTTTGTTAGCATCGGGCGTGCGGAGTGCGAACCCGGTACTGACCCGGCTGGACGACACCGCCCGGGTGCAGCGCCAGGTCCTCGGCACCGGGGCCGCCCGGCCGATGACGATCGACGACGTGGTGGTGCGGACCGTCGGCCTGCTGCTGCTGACCGGTGCCACCGGGGCGGTCGCCTGGACGTACGTGACCGACGGCTGGGCCGCCCCGGCCGCGCTCGGCTCGGCACTGGCCGGGCTGGTGCTGGCCCTGGTGATCTCGTTCCGGCGGATCACCAACCCGATCCTGATCGGCGGGTACGCGGTGCTCCAGGGAGTGCTGCTCGGCGTCGCCAGCCGGGGCTTCGAGGCGGTCTACCCCGGCATCGTGGTGCAGGCCGTCGTCGGCACCTTCGGGGTCTTCGTCGGGATGGCGTTGCTCTACGGGCTGCGGGTGCTCCGCGCCAGCCCCCGGTTCACCCGACTGGTGGTCGGGGCGCTGATCGGGGTGGTGGTGCTGAGCCTGGTCAACTTCGCCGTCTACCTGATCGCCGGCCGGGAGGCCCTGGTGGTCTACAGCACCGGCAGCGAGGTCGGCTGGCTGCCGTACGTCTTCGCGCTGGTCTGCATCACCGTCGGCGCGCTGACCTTCATCCTCGACTTCGACCTGGTGGAGCGGGGGGTCCGGGACGGACTGCCGGCCCGGTACGCCTGGTTCTGCGCGTTCGGACTACTGGCCGGCCTGGTCTTCCTCTACTGGCAGATCCTCCGTTTGCTCAGCTACGTACGCCGCTGAGCCGACCGTAGACTCGCCGCGTTAACGCTTCCCCATGGCTGGAAGCCGGGGGATTTCTGGCTCAGACCGCACCCGACCGTCCTCCTGGAAGGAGGTGATCGCATGTCTCACGTCGTCGGCGCCAGCACGGTCACGTTCTGCCGTGGCGAGGATCGTCCTCGCGGCGTTCCGGTCCCGGCACGCGGTAGGTGTACCGCACCGTCTCGGCCACCCTCGAAGCACCCCAGCCGCATCCGACAGTTTCGCCTAGGGAGGAGTGGACACCATGCCGAAACCCAACACCGCGCCTGACCGCCCTTCCCTCCCCATAGCTAAAGCCAGGGGTTTCTCGGGCGGCTTCCGATGAACGCGCCCGAACCCGCCCGCCCGGCCGAGTCGCTGGTCCGCCAGCTCGACCTGCTCGTCCGCCAGGTGGGGCACTGGACTCCGCCGCGCTGGGCGGCACCGGGGCCGTCCGGGGGGCCGGCCCGGGCCGACCTGGTGCACCGGCTCGTCCAGCTCCTGGCCGACCTGGGCGCGGACGCGGCCGGGGAGCCACGGCGGCCGGTACCCCGGTTGGAGAACGATCTGGCCCTGCCCGATCAGCTCCGGGTGGTGGTGGCGGACCTGGTAGCCGCGGACCCACCGGCGCCGGTGCTGGCCGGCGCGGCCGACGAGGTGGCGACCGTCCGGCAGGCGTTCTGACCGTTCGCCGCCGCTCGGGGTCGCCGGGTGCGGACCGTGGCCCACCGGGGGCCGAGGCGCCTCGGCGGGCCGCTCGACCTCGGGCCGGCCCCGGCCGGTCGGCTCAGCTCAGCTCAGCCGCTCCAGCACCATCGCCATGCCCTGGCCGCCGCCCACGCACATGGTCTCCAGCCCGATGGTCCGGTCGTGCCAGTCCAGGGCGTTGAGCAGGGTGCCGGTGATCCGGGCGCCGGTCATCCCGAACGGGTGTCCGACCGCGATCGCCCCGCCCATCACGTTGAGCTTCTCCAGCGGGATGTCGAGCTGCCGGTACGACGGGATCACCTGGGCGGCGAACGCCTCGTTGATCTCGACCAGGTCGACGTCGTCGATGGTCATCCCGGCGCGCCGCAACGCCTGCCGGGACGCCTCGACCGGACCGAGTCCCATGATCTCCGGGGAGAGCGCGGTCACTCCGGTGGAGACGATTCGGGCCAGCGGAGTGATCTCCAACTCGCGGGCCCGTTCCGCGCTCATGATGATCACCGCGGCCGCGCCGTCGTTGAGCGGGCAGCAGTTGCCGGCGGTGATCCGGCCGTCGGGGCGGAAGACCGGCTTCAGCCCGGCCACCCCTTCCAGGGTCACCCCCGGGCGTGGCCCGTCGTCGGAGTCCACCCACTCGCCGGAGGGGAGGGTGACCGGGGTGATTTCCCGGGCCCAGAAGCCGTCGGCGATGGCCTTCTCCGCGAGGTTCTGGCTGCGTACGCCGAACTCGTCCATGTCGGCCCGGGTCACGCCGTACGCCTGGGCGAGGTTCTCGGCGGTCTGCCCCATCGCCAGATAGATGTCCGGTAGCCCGCCGTCGAGCCGGGGGTCGGTCCAGACCGGCGCGCCGGCCTCGGTGCGGGCCGCCGAGCGGGCCCGGGCCGCGTCGAACCTCGGGTTCTGCCAACCACCGCCGACGAGTTCCTGCGCCTCCGGCGGGAGCGTGTCGGAGTTGCCCCGGGCGTACCGGGAGACGCACTCCACGCCGGCCGAGACGAAGACGTCACCCTCACCGGCCCGGATCGCGTGGAACGCCATCCGGGTGGTCTGCAACGAGGAGGCGCAGTACCGGGTGAGGGTGGCCCCGGGCACCGTGTCCAGGTCGAGCAGCGTGGCCACCACCCGGGCCATGTTGAAGCCCTGCTCGCCACCGGGCAGCCCGCAGCCGAGGTAGAGATCGTCGATCTGGGCCGGGTCGAGCTGCGGGATCTTGTCGAGTGCGGCCTGCACGATGGTCGCGGCCAGGTCGTCCGCGCGCAGTTCGCGCAGGGAGCCCTTGTGGGCCCGGCCGATCGGGGAGCGGGCGGTCGCGACGATAACGGCTTCGCGGGGGGACGCGGTCGGCATGAACCAACGTTAACCCGCTTCGGCCCCGTGGTCACCAGCGGGCACACCCGCTGTCGATCCGTTCGGTGCACGGCCCGGTCCGGAGGCCGGGGCCGGGCTCGCGACCGCGCCGGCCGGTCCGGGGCCGTACGGGATGGCGGAGACCAGTTCCCCGACGAACCGGTCCGGGGCGTGGTCGAGGAGCTGGTTGCCGGCCGGACCGAGGAAGGCGACCAGGAAGGCCCGGTAGAAGCAGGCCCCGAGGAAGAGGTTGGCCAGTGCCATCGGGTTGGCCGTCGCGGCGATCCGGCCGAGTTCCCGCTCCCGCCGGAGGTACTCGGCGAGTTGGGCGTTGGCGTGCTGCGGGCCGGTGCCGGTCCGGCTGAACAGCTCGCGCTGCCGGTCGAGCAGTACCGGTTCGGCGAACAGCGCCATCGCGAGCTGGCCGGAGTCGGAATAGACCTGGAGCATCTCGTGGCCGAGTGCGGTCAACCGTCCCGGTACGGTGCCGCTGCCCGCCTGGTCCGGCAGCCGGATCATCAGCTCGATGAACGGGGCGAGCCTGATCCGCATCACGGCCAGGAAGAGCTCTTCCTTGCCGGTGAAGTGCTTGTAGAGGGTGGCCTCGGAATAGCCGGCGACCCGGGCGATCTGCTTCGTCGTGGTGTGCGCCAGGCCCTGCTCCCGGATCACCGTGGAGGCGGCGGCCAGGATGCGTTCCCGGGTCGTCTCGCCTCGACTTCTTGTGGTCATCGCCCTCGTTCCGTCGACTGCTGCACAGATGGTCCGTCGGTTCGCTCGACAGTTGGTCCGTCGGTTCGCTCTGAACCGGTGGGTCGGTCGGCTCGCTTGACAGGTGGTGAGTGCTCACTACTCTAAAGGTAAGTGATCACTCACTAACCCCTTGGGAGCTGGAAGCGACATGAAACTCACAGTCTTCGCGGCCAGTGGCGGGATCGGCCGGCACCTGCTCCGGCAGGCCGTGGCCGCCGGTCACGACGTGACAGCGGTGGTACGCAGTCCGGCGAGCCTGGCCGGCGAGCCCGACGGCATCCGCGTGGTCACGGCCGACCTGTCCAACCCCGATCCGGCGGTGCTGGCCGACGCCGTCGACAACGCCGACGGGGTGCTGTCCGGTCTCGGCCCCCGGTCGATGGCGGACAGCGGGGTCGCCTCCCGGGGCACCCGCGAGATCGTCACCGCGATGCGGGCCCGGGGCGTACGCCGGATCGTGGTGGTCAGCGCCGCCCCGCTCTCCACCATCGCCGCTCCGGGCCGTCCGAAACCGCCCCCCGACCCGGGCGAGGGGCCGCTGCTGCGATACCTGCTGGGTCCGATCATCAAGACCGTGCTCCGGAAGCACTACCTCGACCTGGCGGTGATGGAGGAACTGCTCCGGGACAGCGACCTGGACTGGACCGTCGTACGCCCACCCCGGCTGACCGACAAGCCGCTGACCGGCGTCTACCGGACGGCGTACGGGCGGAGTGTGCGGGGCGGGCTGGTCGTGCCGCGCGCCGACGTCGCGCACTGCATGCTGCGGGCGCTCGAACAGCCCGAGACGATCCGGCAGGCGGTCGCCGTCGCCACCTGACCCGCGGTCGGGGCGGCGGGTGCTAGCGCTGCCGGGTCCCGGCGGCGGCCCGGGCCACCGCGGGGAGCAGGGCGTGCGCCCAGACCCGGTAGCCGTCGGCCGACGGGTGGTAGCCGTCGTGGCAGAGCGTGCCGGCGTCGGCCCGGAACACCGCGCCGGTCTCGGCGGCGAGGTCCACCACCGTGCCGCCGGCCTCGATCACGGCGACGGCCTGCGCCCGGGCGGTCTGCCGGCCCAGCCAGCCGGCGATCTGCCGCAGCGGCGGTGCGATGGCCCGGACCGCGCCGAGGTCGGGACAGGTGCCGACCACCACCCGGACCTGGGCGCCACGCAGCCGGCGCACGGCAGCGCCGAGGTACGCCGCCGCCTCACCCGGCCGGCGCAGCCCCATCACGTCGTTCGCGCCGACCAGGATCACCGCGACGTCCGGGTGCTCGCCGAGCAGCGCCCGGGCCACCTGCGTCGCCAGGTCGGTGGAGCGGGAGCCGGAGACGCCGACGCTGGAGAGCCGGACCTGGCGCTCACCGCCGCCGGTCGGCCCGGCCCCCTCGGAGAGCAGCCGGGCGAGCTGCCCGCCGACCGTGTCGTCGGCCCGGTCCACCCCGACCCCGAGTGCGGCCGAGTCGCCGAGCAGGACCAGCCGCAGCGGCGGCGCGCCGGCCCGGCCGACCGTGGAGCGCAGGGCCAGGCCCAGCTCCGGGCGGGCGTACCGGCGGTTGCGGGCCACGAACGCCTCGCCGGCCAGTAGCGCGATCCCGCCGACCGTACCGGCGAGCAGCGTGACCGCGGCACCCCGGGCGATCCGGCTCGCCATCCCGTACGTCGCCGTGCCGCTCGTCGTGTCGAGTCCCGTCATGCCCGTTCCTCTACTGTGGAGGTCGTCGCCTCGTCCAGCGGTGCCGGTGTCTCCGGTGGGCCTCCAGTCTCTCCCGTCCGGGGGTGGCCGAACCAGGCCCCACGGCGGCGGAGCTGTGCCCACCGCCCGCCGGGGCCGTGCTCGCGGCCATCGACCCGGACACCCCGGACCTCGGTACCGGCATGCCGGGCCGCCTCGTGGGCCGCCGCGGGCAGCGACCGTACGCCCTGGTCGCCGGCGAGCGACGGGCGCCGTTCGGGGCCGGCACCGAGCGCGGCCAGTACGGTCGGCAGCAGCGCGGCCGCCGCGATCGCGTACCCCTCGGCGGACGGGTGGAAGTGGTCCCAGGCGAACATCCGGGTGGGTTCGGCGGCGAACCGGGGACCGAGCAGGTCGCCCAGGGAGACCGTCAACCCACCGGCCTCGACCACCGCCACGGTCTGCGCGGCGGCCAGTTGTCGGCTCCACCGCCGGGCCAGCCAGCGCAGCGGCGGCTTGATCGGCTGGATCGCACCAAGGTCGGGGCAGGTGCCGACCACCACCTGGGCGCCGGCGGCCCGCAGGTCGCGTACCGCCTCGACGAGGTAACGGACCGCCACCGTGTGCGGGGTGCGGTTCGTCACGTCGTTGCCGCCGATCAGGATCACCGCCAGGTCCGGTTCGCGCTCCAGCGCCGCGTCGACCTGCGGGCGCAGCCCGGCCGAGAGGCAGCCGACCACGGCGAACCGGTACAGCCGGACCGGCCGGCGCAGCCGGCGGGAGGTGCCGGTGGCGAGCAGCGCCCCGGGTGTCTCCCGGGGCCGGTGCACCCCGTAGCCGGCGGCGGACGAGTCACCCAGGATGACCATCGTGATCGGCTCGCCCGGGAACTTGGCGCCGTAGACGCCGTCACCGCGCGGCGGCGGCGCCTCGGCCAGCGGGATCACCCGGCGGGCCTGCCGGGCCTGCCCGAGCAGCAGCCCGTAACCGGCGGCGGTGGTGAGCGCGGTCAGCCCCACACCCAGGGCCGTCGCCTTCGCCACCTGCCGGGCGACCGGCCATACCGACCGCTCCCGCTGGGCCGACTCCGCGCGCCACGCCGCCTGGTGCTGCCACCCCGAACGCCGCGGCTGCCACCGCGACGCCAGGTTCCGCTGCCGCGACCGCTGTCGCCGCATCGATCCGGCCGGACTCATCAAGAGCCGCCCGAGAAACCCCTGGCTTCAGCCATGGGGAGGAGAGGGCGGCCAGGGGTGGTGTTGGTTGTCGGCATGTCGTCGACTCCAATACGGGAGAAACTGTCGGATGCGGCTGGGATGCTTCCCGGCGTGGGCGAGACGGTGCGGTACACCTACCGGTTGCGTCCCGGCGCGACCGCGGAGGCGGCGCTGTTGGCCGAGTGGGGGCGGTGTCGCTGGTTGTGGAACGAGGCCGTCCACCAGCAGCGGTCCGGGTGTAGGCCGACCTTCGGCAGGCTGTCGAAGTTGTTGACCGAGGCTCGGGCCGGCTCGTCGTGGCTGCGGGCAGGATCTCAGGTCGTCCAGCAGCAGACGCTGCGTACCTACGCTCTCGCCCTCCAGCACTCCTTCAGGGTGAAGGGGCGGGGTTGGCCGAGACCGAAGCGGCGTAAGGACACGCTGCCCAGCCTGGAATACACCACGCGGGGGTTCTCGATCCGCGACCATCGGCTGCGGCTGCCCGGCGGCGTCACCATTCCGGTCGTCTGGTCCCGGGAACTGCCGTCCGATCCGACCAGCGTCCGCGTCTACCAGGACACGCTCGGGCACTGGTACGCCTCCTTCGTCGTCCGCCGCGACACCGCATCCGCACCGGAGGCCCGAGGGGCGATCGGTGTCGACTGGGGTGTCACCACGACCGCGACGACCACCGACCCGGCCTACGACCTGCCGTACCTCGGCCACCGGAAACGGTGCGCCGCCGAACTGGCCAAACTCCAGCGCCGGACGGCCCGGCGTCGCAGGGCGAAGGGTGTCAAGCCGTCGAACGGCTACCTGCGGGCCAAACGCCAGGCGGCGAAGGTGGCGAAGAAGGCGGCCCGGCAGAACACCCACGACGCCCGCATCTGGGCGAAAAAGGTCGTCGACAACCACGCGATCATCGCTGTCGAGGACTTCACACCGAAGTTCCTCACCAAATCTCGGATGGCTCGCAAGGTCGCCGATGCGACGATCGGTGCGGCGAAGCGGGAACTGGTAGAGCGTGGCCGGCGGGCGGGCCGGAAGGTGGTGCTGGTGCCGCCCGCCTACACCACGATGACCTGCTCGCAGTGCGGTACGAGAGCCAAGGGCCGCCTCGGGCTGGGTGTCAGAGTCTTCCGGTGCGACACCTGCGGACACACCGCATGCCGCGATCGGAACGCCGCGAGGACGATCCTCGCCACGGCAGAACGCGGCCGTGCTGGTGCCGACGACGTGAGACATGCGATCACCTCCTTCCGGGAAGGCGGTCGGGTGCGGTCCGAGCCAGAAATCCCCCGGCTTCCAGCCATGGGGAAGCGTTAACAAGGCCCCCCGCCTGTCACGCCGTACCCCTCACGACCTTCGAGATTAACCCGGTCGCACCCGCCGCGCTGTCGCCTTCCGCCGGTGCCGGCGGTGGGGGTCGGGTACCCGGCCAGCGCGGCTTCACCGCCGACTTTCCGGCGTTTCTCCGTCTCCGACCGAATTTCTCGACGAGCGGTCGGTTGCGTTCGGATGCATCATGAATCCAGAGGAGGGCGCGGACATGGCCACCAAGACACTTCGACGAACTGCCGCCTTCAGGGCGTTGTTCCGGGCACTGACCGCCGGCTCCCGGGGCGGGCCCTCGCTGGGCAAGCGGATCGCCGCCCTGCCCCGCATGATCGCGGCGACCGCCCGGGGCGAGTACGACGGCGGGCTGCGGCTCGCCCTGATGACCGCCGCGACCGCGTACGTGCTGTCCCCGGTCGACGTGCTGCCCGAGCTGACCCTGCTGATCTTCGGTCTGGCCGACGACGCGGTCATGGCGACCTGGCTGGCCGGTGCGGTACTCGCCGAGACCGAACGCTTCCTCGAATGGGAGGCCCGTCGGGACTCCGTGATCCCCGGCCGGGTGGTGCGCTGACCCCTTCCCGCCTGCCCGGCCCGTCGGGCCGGCGACGCTGCCGGCCGCCGGCCGGACCGGCTTCGGCTGGCCGCCGACCCTCCCGCCGCCCGTGGCCGGGGAACCCCGGCCACGGGTCGGGCCGGCGGCACGTACGCTGGCGGGAGAACCCACCATCCTTCGCCCCGACCGCACGCCACCAGCACCGACCCTGTGCCCGGCCAGTGCCGTCCGGCCGGCGAGCACCGAGAAGGGCACAACGTCGTGCGCTACTACGACAACGTCATCGAGCTGATCGGTGACACCCCGCTGGTCCGACTCCGGCAGGTGACCGACGGCATCTCGGCGACCGTGCTCGCCAAGGTCGAGTACTTCAACCCGGGCGGCTCGGTCAAGGACCGCATCGCGCTGCGGATGGTCGAGGAGGCGGAGCAGGCCGGGCTGCTGGGGCCGGGCGGTACCATCGTCGAGCCGACCAGCGGAAACACCGGCGTCGGGCTGGCCCTGGTGGCCCAGATGCGGGGCTACAAGTGCGTCTTCGTCTGCCCGGACAAGGTCAGCGAGGACAAGCAGAACGTGCTGCGGGCGTACGGGGCCGAGGTGGTGGTCTGCCCGACGGCGGTCGCCCCGGAGGACCCCCGCTCCTACTACAACGTCTCCGACCGGCTGACCCGGGAGATCCCGGGCGCCTGGAAGCCCAACCAGTACGCCAACCCGGCGAACCCGCGCTCGCACTACGAGACCACCGGTCCGGAGCTGTGGGAGCAGACCGGCGGCCGGATCACGCACTTCGTGGCCGGGGTCGGCACCGGCGGCACCATCTCCGGCACCGGCCGCTACCTCAAGGAGGTCTCCGGCGGGGCGGTACGGATCATCGGCGCCGACCCGGAGGGCTCGGTCTACTCCGGCGGGACCGGCCGGCCGTACCTGGTCGAGGGGGTCGGCGAGGACTTCTGGCCGGAGACGTACGACCGGGGCATCTGCGACGAGATCGTGAAGGTCTCCGACAAGACCTCCTTCGAGCTGACCCGGCGACTCGCCCGCGAGGAGGGGCTGCTGGTCGGCGGCTCCTGCGGGATGGCGGTGGCCGCCGCCCTGGAGGTGGCCCGGCAGGCCGGCCCGGACGACGTGGTGGTGGTGCTGCTGCCGGACGGCGGCCGGGGCTACCTGTCCAAGATCTTCGACGACGAGTGGATGGCCCGGTACGGCTTCATGGACACCAGCGCCACCGAGCCGACCGTGGCCGACGCGCTGAACAGCAAGCCGAACGGCATCCCGGAGCTGGTGCACGTGCACCCGACCGAGACGGTCCGGGACGCCGTCGACTACATGCGGGAATACGCGGTCTCCCAGCTTCCGGTACTCAAGGCGGAGCCGCCGGTGGTGACCGGCGAGGTCGCCGGCTCGATCGCCGAACGGGACCTGCTGGACGCGCTCTTCACCGGCCAGGCGAAGTTGCACGACACCATCGAGCGGCACATGGGGCCGCCGCTGCCGATGATCGGCGGCGGGCAGCCGGTGAGCGAGGCGGTCGGGCTGCTGGAGAAGTCCGACGCCGCGCTGGTGCTGGTGGACGGCAAGCCGAAGGGTGTACTCACCCGGCAGGACCTGCTGGCCCACCTGGGCGCAGCTCCGCGCTGACCGTCACCGGGCCGGCGCGTCGCCCGGCATCGCGATCACGTCGGCCGGCACCGCGATCGCATCGCCCGGCACCGCGATCACGTCGGCCGGCACCGCGATCGCATCGCCCGGCACCGCGATCACGTCGGTTGTCACCGGCTCAGCTCGGCCGGCACCGCGATCACGTCGACGAAGGCGCCCCGGCGCAGCAGGGTCATCGGCAGTCGGCTGCCGATGGCCGGGCCGAGCATGAGCCGTTGCAGGCTCTGCCCGTTCGCCACCGGTCGGCCGCCGGCGGAGATGATGACGTCACCGAGGTAGATCCCGGCGACCCCGGCCGGGCTCTCCGGGACCACCTCCACCACCCGCAGCCCGCGCTGCTGGCCGGTGCGTTCGGCCACGGCCGGCGGCAGCGGTACGGGCACCCCGGCAACACCCAGCCAGGCCCGGCGGACCCGTCCGGAGTTCACCAGGTCGCCGATGATTTGCCGGGTGGTGGAGTTGATCGGCACCGCCAGGCCGAGGCCGTACCCGGCGACGGCGGTGTTGATCCCGACCACCCGGCCGGCCGCGTCGGCCAGCGCCCCACCGGAGTTGCCGGGGTTGAGCGCGGCGTCGGTCTGGATGACGTCCTCGATCAGCCGGACGACCCGGCCGTCCCGGGCCGGCAGCGACCGGCCCAGCCCGGAGACCACTCCGGCGGTGACCGAGCCGGCCAGCCCCATCGGGTTGCCGACCGCCACCACGAGCTGCCCGATCCGCAGCGGGTCGGCGTCGCCGAGTTCGGCGGGCGGGGCGGTGGTGGCCCGGACCCGGAGTACGGCCAGGTCGGAGAGGGAGTCGGTGCCGACCACGTCGAACCGGGCCTCGGCGCCGTCGCCGAAGGTGGCCAGCCCGCCGGTCGCTCCGTCCACCACGTGTGCGCTGGTGAGCAGGAACCCGTCGTCGGTGAAGGTCACCGCCGAACCGGCTCCGGCGCCGCGCGGCCCGCGTACGGCCAGCGCGGCCACGCTCGGCAGCACCCGGGCCGCCACCCCGGTCACCACCTGCGAGTACGCGTCCAGAGCGGCCCGCTCGGCGCGCTCCGGTTCGAGTCTTTCGGTGCTCATGTGCCGGTCAACGCCGGCACGACCCCGGTCAATCCCCGGCACCGCTGCGCCCAGAGCGAAATCTCCGCCGGCGTGACCGACCCGGCTCAGTGCAGGTCGCGGGCGTAGCGGAGCTGCGGGGTCAGCACGGGGCCGATGCTGCCCTCCCGCTCGGCGCCGTCCGGCAGCCAGCCGCCCCGGACGTAGAAGTCCCGGGCGTGCGCGTTGTCGACGAGCACCCAGAGCACCGCCCGGCGCCAGCCCCGGGCGCGCAGCTTGGCCAGCGCGTCGACCATCAGGGTCCGGCCCGCCCCGCGGCCCTGCTCGGCCGGGTCCAGGTGGATCGCGTACAGCTCGCCGACGTCCGGGCCGGCCGAGTCAGGTTCGGCCGGATCGTGCGGCCCGAGATAGGTGAAGCCGACCAGCCGGCCGTCCCGTTCCGCCACCGTCATCAGGTGGGTGTCCCGCTCGTACGCCCAGCGCTCCGTCCAGTACCGACCCATCATCTCGCCGGTCTCCGCGGCCAGCGCGTCCGCCGGGACGATGTCCCGGTAGGCCACCGCACGCGAGCGGTTCTGGAGGTCTCCGACGGCCATCAGGTCGGCGGCGACCGCCGGGCGCAACGTGAGGGTCATCCGTTGATCGTAGTAACGTGACCGACATGGTCACCTGGGACAGAGTGTGTGATCTGGTGTCGGTGCTACCCGAGGTGGAACAGGGCATCTCATACGGGACACCGGCCTGCAAGATCCGGGGCAAGCTCTTCGTCCGGCTGCTGGAGGACGGCGAGCGGATCGCGATCTTCACGCACGAACGGGAGGCGCTGCTCGCGACGGCGCCGCAGACCTACACCGTGCCGGCGCACTACACCAACTATCCGATGGTGGTGGTCGCGCTCGACACCGCCGATCCGGTCGAGCTGAGCGAACTGCTCACCGAGTCGTGGCGGATCAGGGCGCCGAAGCGGTTGGCGGCGACGCTGCCGCGCTGACCGGCGCCCGGGGCGGCACCGCCACCCGGGTCAGGTCCTCGGCGACCACCAGGTCACCGTCGAAGTGCTCCCGGGCCTCGGCCGCGAAGCGCTCGGCGGCCGGCGGCACCCCGGCCCGGGACGTCGGGCCGTACCGCTGGGAGAAGTGGGTCAGCACGAGCCGGCGTACCCCGGACTCGGCCGCCACCCGCGCGGCCTGGGCCGCGGTCAGGTGGCCGACCTCGGCGGCGAGCGCGGCGTCCTCGGTCAGGAACGTCGACTCGATCACCAGCAGGTCGGCCCGGTCGGCCAGCTCGAAGACCCCGTCGCAGAGCCCGGTGTCCATCACGAAACCGAACCGCTGGCCGGGACGCGGTGCACTCACCTCGGCGAGCGTCACCCGCCGCCCGGCCACCTGGACGTGACCGGCCCGGATCAGTTCGCCGATCGCCGGCCCCCGGATTCCGTACCCGGCCAGCCGGTCCGGCAGCATCCGGCGCTCGTCCGGCTCGACCAGCCGGTAGCCGTACGTCTCGACCGGGTGCCGGAGCCGGCGGGCGAGCAACGTGCCGGCGGAGGTCTCGAAGGTCTGGCCGTCCCGGAGCACCGGCAGTTCGCGCAGCTCGGCGGTCTCGTAGAAGGAGCTGGCGTGCCGCAGCCGGGCGAAGAAGTGCGCGTCGCCGCCCGGATAGTGCGCGTCGACCGGATGCGGCACCCGGTCCAGCGAGAGGCGCTGGACCACGCCGGGCAGGCCGAGGCAGTGGTCGCCGTGGAAGTGCGTGACGCAGATCCGGGTCAGGTCGCCGGCCGGGATGCCGGCGAGCATCATCTGCCGCTGGGTGCCCTCGCCGGGATCGAAGAGGATCACCTCGCGGTCCCAGCGCAGCACGTACCCGTTGTGGTTGCGGTGCCGGGTCGGCACCTGGCTGGCCGTGCCCAGCACCGCCAGCTCACGTACGGACACGGCGGGCCTTCCGGGGTACCGGTCGACGGCGGGTGGCGGTCGACGGGAGAAATGGTCGACCCCCGGGGTTCCGCGTGACACTGGTCACGCGGAGGCCGGCTGGACTTGGGCCGGCGCGCCCCGGGGGTCGGGTGGCTGTCGTGGATTCGCCGCACCGCTGCCACACGGTCTCGACGACTTGCAACTGCCCGCCTGCGGCGGACACCGAAACTGTCAAGGACAGCGGCTAGCGGACAGCCACCTCACGAGTCCTATTGCTATACAAAGCTCGGACCACCTCCCTTCCCGTGTACGGCCACGCTATCCATCCCCGGTCGGCCCCGGCAACGGTTTTTGGCCACACTCTCGCGGTACGGGTCGGTCCTCGCCCGGTTGCTACGCCCCGGTGCGGGCCACGCCGACCGGGCAGGTCATCCCGTTCGGCCCGTGGTTGCAGTAGCCGTTCGGGTTCTTGGTCGGCGCCAGGTACTGCTGGTGGTAGTCCTCGGCGTAGTAGTAGTTCCCCAACGTGGCGATCTCCGTGGTGATCTCGCCGTGCCCGGCCCGCGCCACGATCGGCGCGAACGCGTCCCGGGAGGACTGGGCGACCGCCGACTGCTCGTCGGTGGTGGTGTAGATCGCTGAGCGGTACTGCGTGCCGACGTCGTTGCCCTGCCGCATCCCCTGGGTCGGGTCGTGGTTCTCCCAGAAGACCTTGAGTAGGTCCTCGTAGCCGATCTTCGAGGGGTCGTAGACCACCTGGACCACCTCGGCGTGCGCGGTCCGGCCCGAGCAGACCTCCTCGTACGTCGGGTTCTGGGTGTAACCGCCCGCATAGCCCGCGGAGGTGGAAATCACCCCGGGCAGCGTCCAGAACAGCCGCTCGGCTCCCCAGAAACAACCCATCCCGAAGACGGCGACCTCGGCGCCCTCGGGCCACGGCCCCCGCAGCGGGGTACCGAGCACCTCGTGCCGGTCGGAGATCGGCATCGCGATCAGCCGGCCGGGCAGGGCCTGGTCGGGGGTGGGCAGCTCGGCATTGATACGCCGTAGGAACACGATGGAACTCCTTTCGTACCTCTGCCGGGTGCAACACGGCACGCACCAGGATCCTTACCCGCCCCAGCCTCCACCACCCCCGCCTCCTCGACTGGTGGCCGGAGGCCGCTGCTGCCGGCGGTCGCCGTCGCGTACCACCGGCGCCGGACCCGCGCCGAGCGGTAGCGGGCCGGAGTGGGCTACTCCTACGCCGGCTGGTCCTTGAGCGCGGCGGCGATCCGGTCGGCGTACGACCCGGCCTCGGTGTCCGAGGCGTACTTCGTGCGGGGCCAGAAGAAACCGCGCAGCCCGTCGCCCTTGGTCCTCGGGACCACGTGGGTGTGCAGATGCGGCACGGACTGGGACACCCGGTTGTTCACCGCCACGAACGTCCCACCCGCGCCCAGCCCCGCCTCGACGGCCAGGGCCAGCCGCTGGACCAGCCGGAAGTAGCCCGGCAGGGCCTCGTCCGGCAGTTCGCCCAGCGTTTCGACGTGCGTGCGCGGCACCACCAGCAGGTGCCCCTTGAACACCGGGCGGACGTCGAGGAAGGCCACCCCGTCGGGGGAGTCCACCACCCGGAACGCCGCCGCACCCGCCACGATCCCGCAGAACACGCAGTCGGCCACCAGTGCAGGCTAGCCTCATGCAAATGAGTCACGGCTTCGAGACACTCGCCATCCACGCCGGCCAGGAGCCGGAGCCCCGCACCGGGGCGGTGGTGCCGCCGATATACCAGACCAGCACGTACGCCCAGGACGCCGTCGGCGCGCCCCGGCTCGGCTACGAGTACAGCAGGTCGGCCAACCCGACCCGGGACGCGTTGCAGGACTGCCTGGCCGCGCTGGAGGGCGGTCCGGTCGGGCTGACCTTCGCCAGCGGGCTGGCCGCCGAGGACACCCTGCTGCGGACCGTCTGCCGGCCTGGAGACCACGTGGTGATTCCGGACGACGCGTACGGCGGCACGTTCCGGCTCTTCGCCCGGGTCGCCGAGCGCTGGGGGCTGACCTGGACGGCGGCCCGGATCTCCGACGTCGACGCCGTCCGGGCGGCGGTCCGCCCCGGCCAGACGAAGGTGATCTGGGTGGAGACGCCCACCAACCCGCTGCTCGGGATCGCCGACATCGCCGGGCTCGCCTCGCTGGCCAGCGACGTCGACGCGCTGCTGGTGGTCGACAACACGTTCGCCTCGCCGTACCTCCAGCAGCCGATCGCGCTCGGCGCGGACGTGGTGGTGCACTCGACCACCAAGTACGTCGGCGGGCACTCCGACGTGGTCGGTGGCGCCCTCGTCGCGGCCAGCGCCGCGCTCGGCGAGGAGTTGCGCTACCACCAGAACGCGATGGGCGCGGTGAACGGGCCGTTCGACGCCTGGCTGACCCTGCGCGGGGTCAAGACCCTCGGCGTACGGATGGACCGGCACTGCGACAACGCCGAGCGGATCGCCGACTATCTGCACGGGCACCGGTCGGTGGCCCAGGTGCTCTACCCGGGCCTGCCGGAGCACCCCGGGCACGAGGTCGCGGCGAAGCAGATGCGCCGGTTCGGCGGCATGATCTCCTTCCGGGCGGCCGGCGGCGAGGAGCACGCCGTACAGATCTGTGACCGGGCGAAACTCTTCGTACTCGCCGAGTCGCTGGGCGGGGTCGAGTCGCTGATCGAACATCCGGGCCGGATGACACACGCAAGTGCCGCCGGCTCGCCGCTTGAAGTTCCCGCCGATCTCGTGCGACTGTCTGTCGGCATCGAGACCGCCGACGACCTACTCGCAGACCTGGAGCAGGCGCTCGGCTGACCGCCGTCCGGCCGCCCGGACGGCGCTGCGGACAAGCCGATGGGGAGGTGGCCGTGCAGGACATCACGCCGAACTGGGTGGGCGCGACCGCGAAACAGATCGCCCGGGCCGTCCGTCGCGGGGACGCCTCCGCCACCCAGGTGGTGGCGGACCACCTCGACCACATCGACCGGACGGACCGCGAGCTGTCCGCGTTCCGGGTGGTGCGGGGCGGCGAGGCGATCGTCGAGGCGGAGAAGGTCGACGAGCAGGACGACCTGGCGAACCTGCCGCTGGCCGGGGTGCCGGTCGCGGTCAAGGAGAACACCGCCGTCGCGGGGCTGCCGATCTGGAACGGGTCGGCGGCCGCGCGTACCCCGGTCGCCGAGGACGACCACGAGGTGGTCCGCCGGCTGCGCGGCGCCGGAGCGGTGATCGTCGGGGTGACCCGGATGCCCGAGCTCGGGCTCTTCGGGTTCACCGACGACGAGACGGCGGTGACCCGTAACCCGTGGGCGACCGACCGCACCCCGGGCGGCTCCTCCGGCGGCTCGGCGGCGGCGGTGGCCTCCGGGATGGTGCCGATCGCGCACGGCAACGACGGGCTCGGCTCGATCCGGATCCCGGCCGCCTGCTGCGGGCTGGTCGGGCTCAAGCCCGGCCGGGGCGTCGTGCCGTGCCAGCTCGGCGCCAACGACTGGTACGGCCTCGCCGAGCAGGGCATCCTGGCCACCACCGTGGCGGATGCCGCGGTCGGCTTCGCGGTGCTCGCCGGGCGGCGTCCGGACAAGCTGATACCTCCAGAGCGGCTGCGGGTCGCCGTGTCGGTCCGCTCGCCGGTCTCCGGGGTACGCCCGGACCAGCCCAACCGGGACGCGGTGGCCGCCGCCGCCAAGCTGCTGGCGGTGGCCGGACACGACACCGTCTCGGTCGACCCGGTCTATCCCACCTCGCTGGGGCTGCGCGGCATCGCCACCTGGCTGGCGGCGGCAGCGGGCGAGGTCGAGGCGGCCGGCCTGGATCCGAGCACCCTGCAACGGCGCAGCCGCCGGCACGCCGCCCTCGGCGTCTGGGCCCAGCGCCGCGGCCTGGTACGCGAGCAGGACCGCACGCGGTGGCGGGAGCGCAGCGTCAACTTCTTCGGCGACCACTCGGTCGACCTGCTGCTCACCCCGGCGCTGGCCAGCGCCCCGCCGCCGGCGCTCGGTTGGGCCACCCGCTCGTGGCGGTCCAACCTGCTGACCTGCATCCGCTACGCGCCGTACGCCGGGCCGTGGAACTTCGCCGGGCTGCCCTCGCTGGTCGTACCGGTCGGGCTGCGCCCGGACGGGCTGCCGGTCGCGGTGCAACTGGTCGGCCCGCCCGGATCGGAGCTGCTGCTGCTCGGCGTGGCCGGGCAGTTCGAGCTGACCGGCCCCTGGCGCCGGCACGCGCCGGACTGGCCCCGGGTGCCGACCCCGGCCGGCTGAGCTGGCCGGATCGGCCCGGACCGTCGGGCCGGGATCGGGTCCCGCCCGGCGCAGGTCGGCCGGCCGGGGTCGGGCCCGCAGGGTGACCCCCGGCACGCCGGCACCGCCGACCGGAGCGCTCCGGAGCCGGGATGCGACGATCTGGGGCATGACGGAGCTGGTCGGACTCGCCGAGGTCACCGCCGCCCGCGAACTGCTCGCCGGAGTCGTCCGGGCCACTCCGCTGGAGCCGTCCCGGCCGCTTTCGGCCGCGCTGGGCGGACCGGTCTGGTTGAAGTGCGAGCACGTGCAACGGGCCGGGTCGTACAAGGTCCGGGGCGCGTACGTGCGGATCGCCCGGCTCTCGGCGGCGGAGCGCGACCGGGGGGTGGTGGCGGCCAGCGCCGGCAACCACGCCCAGGGGGTCGCGCTCGCCGCCGGGCTGCTCGGCGCCGCCGCCACGGTCTTCATGCCGGTGGGGGCGCCGCTGCCGAAGGTGGCGGCCACCAAGGGGTACGGCGCCCGGGTGGAGCTGGTCGGCAACACCGTCGACGAGTCACTGGTCGCGGCGGAGGACTTCGCGAACCGTACCGGGGCGGTCTTCATCCATCCGTTCGACCACCCGGACGTGATCGCCGGGCAGGGCACGGTGGCGCTGGAGATCCTGGAGCAGTGCCCGGAGGTGCGGACCATCGTCGCCGGGGTCGGCGGCGGGGGACTGATCTCCGGGATCGCGGTGGCCGCCAAGGCGCTCCGCCCGGACGTACGGGTGATCGGGGTGCAGGCCGCCGGTGCCGCCGCCTTCCCCGCGTCGCTGCGGGCCGGCGAGCCGGTACGCCTGCCGGCCTTCGCCACCATCGCCGACGGCATCGCGGTCGGCCGGCCCGGTGAGGTCACCTTCGCCCATGTCAGCAAGCTGGTCGACGAGATCGTCACGGTGCCGGACGAGGACATCTCCCGGGCCCTGCTGATGCTGCTGGAACGGGGCAAGCAGGTGGTGGAGCCGGCCGGGGCGGCCGGAGTGGCGGCGCTGCTGTCCGGAGCGGTCGCCGTGGACCCGCCGGTGGTGGCGGTGCTCTCCGGCGGCAACATCGACCCGCTGCTGATGCTGCGGGTGATCGAGCACGGGCTCGCCTCGGCCGGCCGTTTCCTGCGGATCACCGTGCGCTGCGCGGACCGGCCCGGCCAGCTTGCCTCGCTGCTGGGCCTGATCGCCGAGCACCGGGGCAACGTGGTGGACGTGGTGCACCAGCGGCAGAACCCGCACCTGCGGCTCGGTGAGGTGGAGGTGGCGCTCTCGGTGGAGACCCGGGGCGCCGAGCACTCCGACCGGCTGATCAGCGCGCTGCGCGGCTGCGGTTACCAGGTCGACGTCGCCCAGCCGGGCTGAGCCGGCCGGGCCTGGACGTCGTCATTGGTCGCCGCCGTCAGGCGCCGTACGCCTCGAACCGGACCACGGTCACCTTGATCTCCGCGCCGCTGGGCGCCGTGTAGGTGACGGTCTGGCCGGGCCGGGCGCCGAGGATGGACTTGCCGAGTGCCGACTCCGGGCTGTAGACGGTCAGGTCGGTGGTCGCCGCGATCTCCCGGGAACCGAGCAGGAAGGTCTCGGTGTCGTCGGTGTCATCGTCGAAGTGGATCGTGACGACGCAGCCCGGCGCCACCACGTCCGCGGTCGGCGCCTCGCCCACCTGGGCGGTACGGAGCAGTTCCTGCAGTTGACGGATCCGCGCCTCCTGCTTGCCCTGTTCCTCCCGGGCGGCGTGGTAACCGCCGTTCTCCCTGAGGTCACCCTCTTCGCGCCGGGCGTTGATCTCCGCGGCGATCGCCGGCCGCCCGGCGATCAGCTCGTTGAGCTCCGCCTGCAGCCGGTCGTAGGCCTCCTGCGACAGCCAGGTGGCTGCCTCGCGATCGGTCGTGGACACAGACGATCTCCTCGGGTAGTCGTGGACAGGGACGAATTACCAAGTTACCAGTGCGCTACACACCGGACGCCACGTCATTTATCGCTGCACGGTGCTGGCCGGGGCGCCGGGACGGTTCCGGACAGGCCCGCAGCGGTGTCCGCCGGCCGGGGTGGTCAGCGGCGTCGCGGCGCGGGCCGGGGCGCTCAGCCGGCCGGGCGGCAGCGGAGCACCTCGCCGAGGATCGGCCGGGCCGTGGTGGCCAGCCGGTGCCGGGCCGTGACGTGCCGCTGCCCCGGCTCGGCGGCCACCCGCACCTCCTCGCGGGCGACCTCGGCACCGTCCTTGGAACGGGCCCGGAGCACGCAGGTCGCCGAGCCGCCGGCCGGCACGGTCACCCGGAAGTCGAGCACCAGCTGGCTGTCGGTGATCTCGGTGTAGGTGATCACCTGGGCGTCGTAGTTCGGGTCGCCGTACTGCCGGTAGAGGCGGTAGGAGACCGCCCCCAGCACCGCCAGCAGGGCGACCGCCAGCAGCGCCGAGACCCAGGGGCGGCGGCGCCGGTGCGCGCGGCGGTGGCCGTACCGGCCGGGTGGGAACACCGGGGCGGCCGGTACGGGTGTGGCGGGCGTCTCGGGCACCGGCGGGTATCTCCTGGGACGGTTGTCGGTGGCATCGGCAAGAATGGGTACGCCCATCATCTCAGTCGACAACCGGGCCGGGTCTGGCAGGTCCACGACCGGCCGGATCGCGGGCCGCCCTCGGGGGCGGCTCCCGGGTCGGCGGAGGGCGGGCGTTTCAGGGGGACGGGGGCCGAGCCCGGCCCGGGCATCACGAGGGAGCACCTGAGTTGGCAGAGCAGCTACGTCTGATGGCCGTGCACGCCCATCCCGACGACGAGTCGAGCAAGGGCGCCGCGACCATGGCGAAATACGTCGCCGAAGGCGTGCAGGTCCTCGTCGTCACGTGTACGGGCGGCGAGCGGGGCAGCGTGCTCAATCCGAAGCTGGACCGGCCGGACGTCTGGGCCAACATCGCCGAGATCCGCCGGGCCGAGATGGACGCCGCCCGGGCGATCCTCGGCGTCGAGCAGGCGTGGCTCGGCTTCGTCGACTCGGGGCTGCCGGAGGGCGATCCGCTGCCCCCGCTGCCCGAGGGCTGCTTCGCGCTCCAGGACGTCGAGGTCGCGGCCGCGCCGCTGGTGCGGTTGATGCGCGAGTTCCGCCCGCACGTCGTCACCACCTACGACGAGGACGGCGGCTACCCGCACCCCGACCACATCATGTGCCACAAGGTCAGCGTGGCGGCGTTCGACGCGGCCGGCGACCCGGAGCGCTTCCCGGAGCTGGGCGAGCCCTGGCAGCCGTTGAAGCTCTACTACGACATCGGCTTCTCCAAGGCCAAGATCATGGCGCTGCACGAGGCGATGCTCGCCCGTGGCGCGGAGTCGCCGTACGCGGAGTGGCTGGAGCGCTGGGAGGACCGGCCGGACAAGGGCCCGAGGATCACCACCCGGGTCGAGTGCGCCGACTACTTCCCGGTCCGCGACGACGCGCTGCGCGCCCACGCCACCCAGGTCGACCCGGACGGGTTCTGGTTCCACGTGCCGATGGAGTTGCAGCAGCAGGCCTGGCCGACGGAGGACTTCGAACTGGTCCGCTCGGTGGTCGACAGCCCGCTGCCCGAGTCGGACCTCTTCGCCGGGGTACGGGAGACCGCGCAGGTCCGGTGAGCGGAGGCAGGCGTACCGTAAGGGGGTAGGCCACCACATCGGAGGATTCCCAGTCATGCTTACCGCTGCGCAGGTGCTCGCGGAGAACAACTTCGGTGACACCCGGACCGGTGGCCTGGCCGGACCGATGGGTCTCTTCCTGATCACCGTACTGGCCATCGCCACCGTTCTGCTCATCCGTAACATGAACGCCCGGTTGCGTCGGCTACCGGACCGCTTCCCCCAGCAACGGGACGACGAGCCGCCGGAGACCGAGCCGGGCGCCGCGGAGCCGTCTGCCGACGGGTCTGCGGCGGAGGAATCTGGTGGAAGCGCTCCCAATACCTCCCAGCAGGGCCGGAACAGCCAGTCCGCGCCATGATTCACGCTAATCCGGCCAGGCGCCCCCTGTTGCGCTCAATCGGATTGGCTTAGCCTTCCGCCGGGGGACCAAAAGTCCCCGCACCGTGCGCGGGAGGGGGCGCCGATGAGAACCAGACCCGACGCCCAGCGCCGGTTGCGGCACGGCCGGGTCGCGAAGCGGTCGCCAGCGAACGGCGGCGATCCGTGACGTCCGGCCGTCGGTCCGGGCGCTTCCTCGCTCTGGTCGGCATCGCGTCGGCATCCCGTGGGGTGCGGGTGCTCACCTCCATCGCCCTGTCCGTCGCGGTGACCCTCACCGTGGCCGGCCTGCTCGTCCCCACCGACCTGCCCGCCGGCGGCCCGCTGCCGGTGGTGGCCCGGCTCGGCATCGCCACCGCCGTGATGGCGACGGCGCAGCTCTTCCGGTTGCGGTTCCGGGTCGGTTCGGGCCGGGTCAGTGTCACCTGGGGCGAGGCGTCGTTCATCATCGGCCTCTCCCTGGTACCACCCGGCTGGCTGCCGGCCGCCGCCCTGCTCGGTGCGGTGCTGGCCTGGACGCTGCTGACGATCTTCGTGGACCGGCGCTCCGCGCTGGACGTCGTACACGCCGCCGCCTCGCTGGCCGTCTCCGTCGCGTTGGCCGTCGCGGTCGCGTTGACCGTCGCCGGAGCGTTCGGCAGGCCGCTCCCGGACCTGCTGGGCACGGTCCTCGTCACCGGCCTGACGCCCCCGCTGATCGCCGCTCTGGCCGTCGGCTCGATGACCTACCTGCTGGCCAGCGCCGGCCTGGCCGGGCTCACCCTGGCCCTGCGGCACGGCGAACGGCCCTGGCCGGCGCTGCTCCGTGCCCTCCAGGGCAAGCTGCTGATGTTCGTCGGCAACGTCTTCGTCGGGCTGGCCGTGGTGGCCGTGGTCGAGTACGACCCGCGCTGGCTGCTCTTCCTGCCGCCGGTGCTGTGGCTGCTACAGCAGACGTACAGTCACCGGCTCCGGGCCGACGACGAGCGCCGCGCCTGGCGGGCCCTTGCCGAGGCCACCGGCGCGCTCAACCAGCTCGACGAGCACGGTGTCGCGACAGCCGGGGTGACCGGCCCGCTGGCCCTGTTCGGTGCGGAGTGGGTCGAGGTGGACGTGCGGCGCGGCGACGGCCGGTGGCGGCGCTACCGGGGCGAGCCGGGCCGGCCGGTGGTGCACCGCGACCTGAGTACGGCCGAGCGGGCCGACTCCGGCGAGCCGGGCGGGTCATCGGGGTCGTCGGGCGACGGGAACGGCCGGCTGCCGCTGGCCAGCCGGCTCGGCCTGGACCTGGTCGCCAGCCAGGTCGGCGGCGACCTGGCGGCGGGCCGAGATGCCGGTGCGGCCGGCGCCGGGCAGGGCTCGACGGCCATCGGGCGGACCGTGCAGGAGCTGACCCGACCGCTGGTGGTCGGTACCTCCCCGGTCGGCGAGCTGCGGGTCCGGTTCCCCCACTCCGCCCCGCCCGGCCAGCGGGAGCAGGACGCGCTCTCGGCGTTCGGCGACGCGCTGGCGGCGGCGCTGCACGACGCGGCGACGCACCGCCAGCTCCGGCTGGTGACGGCCCGGTCGTCGTACGAGGCGGTGCATGACGCGCTGACCAACCTGATCAACCGGGCGGCGCTGCTGAGCAAGGGCGACGTGGCGCTGCACCAGCTCGGCCACGATCATCCGGTGGCCCTGCTGCTGCTCGACATCGACCACTTCAAGGAGGTCAACGACACGCTCGGGCACGCGGCCGGCGACGAGCTGCTCCAGGTGACGGCGGACCGGCTGGACGCGCTGGTCCGCCCCGGCGAGCTGCTGGGTCGGCTCGGCGGCGACGAGTTCGCGCTGCTGATCCCCTCCCCGGCGGTACTGGCCGAGCCGGCCACCGACCGGTCGCCGATGCCGAACGTGCTGCGCCGGGCCCGGGAGATCGTCGAGCTGCTCGCCACCCCGATCGAGGTGGCCGGGGTACGGATGTCGGTCGAGGTCTCCGTCGGGGTGGTGGTGGCCGGTGCGGGTACGGCCGACATGACCGAGCTGCTGCGTCGGGCCGACATCGCGATGTACCAGGCGAAGCAGGGTGGCGGCAGCGTCGCGTCGTACGACAGCGCCCGGGACGCGGCCAGCACCGACAAGCTCGCCCTGCTCGCCGAGCTGCGGGAGGCGCTGGACGTCGACGACCAGCTCGAACTGGCGCTCCAGCCGGCGGTCGACCTCTGCACCGGGGAGCCGACCGGGGTGGAGGCGCTGATCCGCTGGCGGCACCCGCGGCGGGGTCGGCTCACCCCGGCGGACTTCGTCCGGACCATCGAGGGCAGCGAACTGCTCGGCGCGTTCACCCGGTACGTCGTGGACAAGGCACTCGGTGTCGCCGCCGACTGGGCCCGGCACGGTCTGGACGTACCGATCTCGATCAACCTGTCGGCGCGCAGCCTGCTCGACCCGCGGCTGCCGGCCGAGGTGGCCGAGTCGCTGCGCCGGCACCAGGTGCCGGCGCACCGGCTGGTGCTGGAGATCACCGAGACGGTGGTGATGAGCGAGCTGGAGGTCATCGACGAGGTGCTCTCCGCGCTGCGCGCGATGGGCGTGCAGTTGGCCGTCGACGACTTCGGCACCGGGTTCTCCTCGCTGACCTTCCTGACCCGGATCTCCGTGGATGAGCTGAAGGTCGACCGGTCGTTCGTGATGAAGATGGCCGAGTCGCCGGAGGCGGCCGCGATCGTCCGGACCACCGTGGATCTCGGCCGCGAGTTGGGACTGCGGGTGGTGGCCGAGGGGGTGGAGACCGCCGACCAGCGGGCCGCGCTCGCCGAGCTGGGCTGTACGGCCGCCCAGGGCTACCACTTCTTCCGGCCGATGCCGTCGGACAAGATCGTCGCGGTACTGCGGTCGCTGCTCGACTCCGCCCAGGCGCGGATCCTGCCGCTGCGCGCCGACGGCGCCTCCTAGCGGCTTCTTCCCGATCATCCGAGCCCAGACCGTGCCGACCGTTCCGGCGGCTTGACTCTGCCGCTACGTCAACTTCTACCGTTGGTGGGGTACGACGGAACCACAGGGGTGGGGAGCACGGTGGAGTGGTCGATCCAGGAGATCGCCCGGTCGGCCGGTACGACCAGCCGGACACTGCGGCACTACGGGCAGATCGGACTGCTGGCACCGAGCCGGATCGGCCGGAACGGCTACCGCTACTACGACCAGGAGTGCCTGCTCCGGTTGCAGCGGATCCTGCTGCTCCGCGAGTTGGGCCTGAGCCTGCCGGCCATCGCCGAGGTGCTGGACGGGCAGCGGGACAGTGCTGCCGCGCTCCGTACCCACCTGCGGATCCTCGAACAGGAGCGGGACCGGATCGGCCGGCAGATCGAGTCGGTCCGGACCACCCTGCGCAAGGTGGAGGGAGGTGAACAACTGATGGCGGAGGACGTGTTCGACGGCTTCGACCACACCCGGTACGAGGAGGAGGTCACCCAGCGCTGGGGAAAGGAGGCGTACCAGCGGGGTGACCGGTGGTGGCGGTCGCTGAGCGAGGACGAGAAGAAGGCGTTCGGGCAGCGGCAACTCGACATAGCCGCCGACTTCGGCCGGGCGCACGCCGCCGGGGCGGCGCCCGACGGTGAGGAGGTGCAGGCGATCACCCGGCGGCACCACGAGTGGCTGTCGGGGACCGGTAACCCGGTGAACCGGGAGTACTTCCTCGCACTGGCCGAGATGTACGTCGCGGATCCCCGGTTCACGGCTAACTACGACCGGCACGGCGCCGGTACGGCGGCCTTCATCGCCGACGCGATGAAGGTCTACGCCGAGCGCCGGCTGACCGGCTGACCGGCTGACCGCGCTGAGCGGTCGGCGTGGCGGGCGGGGCTGCAGACCCGCCCGACAACCGAGCGCCGTACCGTCGCAGCGGTTATGGTCGTCGGGTGAATCGACTGGCCGGCGCGACCAGCCCGTACCTGCTCCAGCACAAGGACAACCCGGTCGACTGGTGGCCCTGGACGGCCGAGGCGTTCGCCGAGGCGCGCCGCCGGGACGTACCGGTGCTGATCTCGGTCGGCTACGCGGCCTGCCACTGGTGCCACGTGATGGCCCACGAGTCGTTCGAGGACCAGGCCATCGGCAAGCTGATGAACGAGAACTTCGTCCCGATCAAGGTGGACCGGGAGGAGCGGCCGGACGTCGACGCGGTCTACATGACCGCCACCCAGGCGATGACCGGGCAGGGCGGCTGGCCGATGACCGTCTTCGCCGCGCCGGACGGTACCCCGTTCTTCTGCGGCACCTACTTCCCGAAGGCCAACTTCGTCCGGCTGCTCCAGTCGGTGACCGAGGCCTGGACCGGGCAGCGCGAGGCGGTGCTGCGCCAGGGCGCCGCCGTGGTCGAGGCACTGGCCGGCGCCCAGGCCGTGGGCGGGCCGACCGCCCCGCTCACCGCCGAGACGCTCGACGCCGCCGCCGAGCAGCTCGCCCGGGAGTACGACGAGACCAATGGCGGCTTCGGCGGGGCGCCCAAGTTCCCGCCGCAGATGAACCTGCTCTTCCTGCTCCGGCACCACCAGCGCACCGGCGCGACCCGCGACCTGGAGATCGTCCGGCACACCTGCGAGGCGATGGCCCGGGGCGGCATCTACGACCAGCTCGCCGGCGGCTTCGCCCGGTATTCGGTGGACGGGCACTGGACGGTGCCGCACTTCGAGAAGATGCTCTACGACAACGCACTGCTGCTCCGGGTCTACACCCAGCTCTGGCGGCTCACCGGGGACCCGCTCGCCGCCCGGATCGCCGCCGAGACCGCCGCGTTCCTGCTGGCCGACCTGGACACCCCGGCCGGCGGCCTGGCCTCGGCCCTGGACGCCGACACCGAGGGCGTGGAGGGTGCCACCTACGCCTGGACCCCGGCCCAGCTCGTCGAGGCGCTCGGCCCCGACGACGGCCGGTGGGCCGCCGACCTCTTCGCGGTCACCGACGCCGGCAGTTTTGAACACGGCACCAGCGTGCTGCGGCTGGCCCGGGACATCGACGACGCCGACCCGGAGATCCAGGAGCGCTGGCAGCGGGTCCGGGGCGCACTCCGGGAGGTACGCGACCGCCGGCCTCAGCCGGCCCGGGACGACAAGGTGGTGGCGGCCTGGAACGGGCTGGCCGTCACCGCCCTGGTCGAGTACGCCACCCTCACCGCCGACCCGGTGGCCGGGGCGGCGGCGGTGCGGATCGCCGAGGTGCTGGCGGAGCGGCACATCGTCGACGGGCGGCTGCGTCGGGTCTCCCGGGACGGCCGGGTCGGCGAGCCGGCCGGGGTGCTGGAGGACTACGGCTGCGTCGCCGAGGCGTTCTGCGCGGTGCACCAGTTCACCGGCGACGGCCGCTGGCTGGAGCTGGCCGGGCTGCTGCTGGACGTCGCCCTGGAGCGGTTCGGCACCGGCCAGGGCGGCTTCTACGACACCGCCGACGACGCCGAGCAGTTGGTGAGCCGGCCGGCCGACCCGACCGACAACGCCAGCCCGTCCGGGCTGTCGGCGGTGGCGGCGGCACTGGTGGCGTACTCGGCGCTGGGCGGCCAGGTGCGCTACCGGGAGGCGGCGGTGGCGGCGTTGGAGACCGTCGCGCCGATCGTCGCCCGGCACGCCCGGTTCACCGGGTACGCGGCCACGGTCGGCGAGGCGCTGCTCTCCGGCCCGTACGAGATCGCGGTGGTCACACCCGAGCCGGCCGGCGATCCGCTGCTGGCGCTGGCGCACCGGCACGCCCCGCCCGGGGCGGTGGTGGTGGCCGGCGAGCCGGACCGGCCTGGCGTACCGCTGCTCGCCGACCGACCCATGATCGACGGCGCCCCGGCCGTCTACGTCTGCCGGGGCTTCGTCTGCGACCGCCCGGTGACCACCCCCGACGCCCTGCTGGCGCAGCTCGGGGTCACCGGGAGTTAGGCTTGCGCCCGCTATGGATTCCCGCACGGGTCTGCCCGTTGTCGGCATGGTGGGTGGCGGCCAACTGGCCCGGATGACCCACCAGGCCGCGATCGCCCTCGGCCAGTCGCTCCGCGTCCTCGCGCTCAGTCCCTCCGACGGCGCCGCACTGGTCGCCGCCGACGTCCGGTACGGCCAGCACACCGACCTCGCCGCGCTGCGCGAGTTCGCCGACGGCGCCGACGTGGTCACCTTCGACCACGAACACGTGCCGAACGAGCACGTCCGGGCGCTGGCCGAGGCCGGGGTGGCCGTCTACCCGCCCGCCGACGCGCTGCGCTACGCGCAGGACAAGCGGGCCATGCGGGAGCGGCTGACCGAGCTGACAGCGCCGGTGCCGCGCTGGCGGCCGGTCGCCGAACCGGACGACCTGGTGGATTTCGGCGACGAGCTGGGCTGGCCGGTGATCCTCAAGGCGGCCCGGGGCGGCTACGACGGCCGGGGCGTCTGGGTCGTCTCCGACCCGACCGAGGCCGCCGAGCTGGTCGGCACGCTGCGCACCGCCGGTACGGAGCTGATCGCCGAGGAGCGGGTCGCGCTGCGCCGGGAGTTGGCGGTGCAGGTCGCCCGCTCGCCGTTCGGCCAGGTGGCGGCGTACCCGGTGGTGGAGACCGTGCAGCGGGACGGCATCTGCGTCGAGGTGCTGGCGCCGGCGCCCCGGCTGCCGGAGGAGGTGGCGCTGCGGGCCCAGCAGCTCGCGATCGACCTGGCCACCGCGCTCGGCGTGGTCGGCCTGCTGGCGGTGGAGCTCTTCGAGGTGACCGGCGCGGACGGCGAACCGGCGCTGGTCGTCAACGAGCTGGCGATGCGGCCGCACAACTCCGGGCACTGGACGATCGAGGGCTCCCGGACCTCGCAGTTCGAGCAGCACCTGCGGGCGGTACTCGACTACCCGATGGGGGACACCGCGCTGACCGCCCCGGTGGTGGTGATGGCGAACGTGCTCGGCGGCCCGGATGGCGGCATGTCGATCGACGAGCGGCTGCACCACCTCTTCGCCGAGGACCCGGGCGCCAAGGTGCACCTCTACGGCAAGCAGGTCCGGCCCGGCCGCAAGATCGGGCATGTCACGGTGCTCGGTGACGATCTGGAGAAGGTACGCGCCCGGGCCGCCCGGGCCGCCTGGTGGCTACGGGAGGGACACGAGTGAGCGAGTGCCGCGAGGTGTCGGCGTGACGGAGTCGGCGCCGCCGGTCGGCTTGATCATGGGCAGCGACTCGGACTGGCCCGTGATGGGCGCGGCGGCCGAGGCGCTGGCCGAGTTCGGCGTCGGCTACGAGGTCGGGGTGGTGTCGGCGCACCGTACCCCGGTCAAGATGATCGACTATGCGCAGGCCGCCGCCGGCCGGGGCATCCGGGTGATCATCGCGGGTGCGGGCGGGGCCGCCGCGCTCCCCGGCATGGTGGCCTCGGCCACCCCGCTGCCGGTGATCGGGGTGCCGGTGCCGCTCAAGCACCTCGACGGGCTTGACTCGCTGCTCTCCATCGTGCAGATGCCGGCCGGCATCCCGGTGGCGACCGTGTCGATCGGCAACGGCCGCAACGCGGGCCTGCTGGCCGTACGCATCCTGGCCGCCTCGGACGGGACGCTCCGGGACCGGATGGTGGCGTACCAGGCCGAGCTGGAGGTGCTGGTCGCCCAGAAGGAAGCCACGCTGCGGGCCAGCCTCGGCGCATAGCTCAGGGTCCCGACCCCGGCCGCCGGGTGGACTAGCTGGACGCGGCTCCGTCGCTGCCGGAGATCACCTGCCGCGCAGACTGTCGAGCTGCCCCCTCGGTGCGCCCACCCGCTTCTTGACCTCGGACCTGCTCCGGGTCGAAGAGGTCGAAGGCCCTGTCGCCCGTCCCATGGAGCTTGTCCCGTGCCGCCCGCCGTGGCTCCTTCGGCGTCTGCTCCATCTGTGCACCCAGCTCGACAGTCTGCGCGCGGCACTCCTGCCGTCGGGCCGCTGGAGGCGTCCCGTGCCGCAGCTTCGCGCACCGCACCGCACCGCACCCCGCCGCACCCCGCCGCAGCTTCGCGGCGCCGCGGCGGGGGCGGTCAGCGCATGCCGCGGACCGCCCGGAAGCGCTCCTGGGTGCGGCGCCGGTTCTCGTTGCTGGCCCCGAACGCCAGCAACAGCAGGCCGACCGGGATCAGCACCAGCCACGGCCCGAAGCTGAACAGCGCGCGTAGCGCGGCCAGCGCGGTGACGATCGCACCGATGATCACCGGAGCCTGCTGCCGCCGGTTGGATCCCCAGATCAGCGTGGCCACCCCGCCGAGCAGCAGCAACACCTGCCGCACCGCGCTGTCGTTGCCGGCCATCACGATCACCAGGGTCGGCAGGAACGCCGCCACCAGCGCCGGCCCGTACGCCGCCCAACTGCTCAGGTCGGTGCGGTGCCGCAGTTCCAGCAGGCCGACCAGCAGGGCTAGGGCGGCGAACGCCAGCGTGTACGCCTCCGGCAGCGCGACGTCGGCGAGCGCCATCAGCAGCCACCAGGCGACGACCTCACAGCCGACCGCCGACCAGAAGAGCGTGCGCCGCTCGACCGGACTGCGGTACGGCCGTACGGCGGCCATCCCGAGTACGGCGCCCCAGGCGGCGAGCAGCGCGGCGATGTGTCGGGGCGAGTCGTAGGCGAGCGCGGCGGCGATGAGCGCCGCGGCGTACCCGCTCCACTCCACGGTGGTCGCCTCGCGCATCGACTCCGGGCGGCGCAGCCGGGGCAGCATCGCGGCGACCAGCAACAGCACCGCACCCACCGCCAGCACCCCGAACGCGGACCAGGCCGGGTCGAGCCCGAGCACCAGCCCGCCGGTGAAGACGAAGGTCTGGGCCATCACCGAGGCGAAGAGCCAGCCGAGGATGCGGGCGTTCTGGGTCCGGCCGCCCAGCGCGGCGACCGCGCCGACTCCCACCGCCGCGCCCAGGGTGAACAGGGTCAGCTCCCGGGTGGCCAGCGCCCCGGCCAGCCCGGCACCGCCGGCGGCCAACCCGATGCCGAAGACCAGGATTCGGGTCAGCCGCAGCGAGCGAGCGACCTCGGCGTCCGGCGGCGGCGGGGTCAGGGCCAGTCCGAGCATCGCGATCGTGAAGACCGCGAGCGCGGCCAGGGTGCTGTTCGGCCAGCCCAGGTCGAGCGAGATCGGGGTGATCAGCAGGGTGATCGCGGCCCCGGGCAGCACCACCGGCACCGCCCGGGCCGGCCGGCCGCCGCTGAACCCGGTGGCGGCGAGCCCGGCCGCGATGGTCAGCAGCAGGGCCGCCAGCACGTTGCCGGGATCGACGGCCTGGGGCTCCGGATCGGTCAGCGCCGCCGGTGGCCCGTCCCAGATCTGGGCGAGCGTCTGGTACGGCTCGACCAGCGCCACCACCAGGGCGGGAGCCAGCGCCGCCACGGCCAGCGCGGTCGGCAGGGCGGCCGCGAGCATTGCCCCGACAGCCGGGCTGACCGACCAGCGACCGCCCCGGGCCGGCTCGGGCAGCCGGCGGAGCGCGCCACCGAGCATCACCGACCAGCGCCGGATCGGCTCCCGGAGCGGGGTCGGGGCCGGGGTGACCGCCCGGATCAGCTCGGCGAGCACCCCGAGCAGTACGGCCGCGGCGGCGTAGACGCCCCAGGGCAGGCCGGTGAGCAGGGCCGCCACCGAGGTCGCGGTCGCCCCGCCGACGATGCCCATGGTGGCGTACGGGAGGTACTGCGGGACCTGGCGGCGGACCAGTCCGACCACCGCCACGCCGAGGCTCGCCCCGGCGAGGGTGGCCAGCACCACCACCTCGGCCGGCGAGTGCAGCGCGGCGGCGAGCGAGGCGAGTGCGCCGCTGAGCGCGAACAGCGCCCCACCGGCGGCGAGCCCGCCGATCTGGGCGGTCTGCGGCGGCATCGACCAGGAGTCGGCCTCCTCCGCCGGGCCGGAGAGGGTGCCGACGGCCCGGGCGAGGGTGGCGACGACGGCGCCGATCAGCGCGACGATGCCGAGCGCGGCGGCGGTCGTCCACGGTCGGACCAGGCTCGCCCCGACCGCGTGTAGGGCGACCGCACCGGCGACGGTGGCCCGGGCCAGCCCGGCCCGGGGATCGGCGGCGACCACGGAACTCACCCCGTAGACGGTGGCGACGGCCCCGCCAACCACGATCGGGGACCACCAGGGCAGCCCGAAGGCCGCCGGGATGCCGATGGTGGCGAGTCCGACGCAGACCGCGGCGACGTCGTACGCCCACGGTCGGGGCAGGGCGATCGCGGCGGCTCCGGCCAGCAGGAGCAGGGCGACCGGGGCCTGCCAGCCGGTGCCGGCCTCGCTGACGTGCCACTGGGCGAGGTCGGCCGCCCAGAGCCGGCCGGGCGTGGCCAGCACCTGGAGCCCACCGCTGGCCGCCGTCCAGCCGGCGAGCAGCGCGACGAGGCCGCCGGTCAGTGCGATGCCGAGGATCGGCCCGCGCCGCCAGTCGGCCGGCATGGCCCGGATCCCGGCGGCCACCACCAGGATGAGGAAGGCGGCGGCGGCCAGCTCGGCGCCGTCCCCGAGGATCCCGGCGATCCGGGCGAGGGTGCCCACCAGCGCAGCGGTGACCGCCGCGGCGGCAATGTCCGAGCCGTCGAGCAGCCGGTCCGCCCGCCGGCCGGCGTCGATCGACGGCGCCAGCACCAGCAGGATCGCGCTGACCAGCAGCAGCCCGCCGACCAGGGCGTCCGGCAGGGTGGCGCCGGGCGCGCCGAAGGCCGCCGCGGTGACCGCGAGCGCGCCGAGGCCGGTGCCGACGGCCAGCGGCACGCCGATCTGCCGCTGGGCCACCTGGGTGACCGCCGCGTAGCAGAGGACCGCGCAGACGGCCAGGAAGCTGGCGGCGAGGACCGGTTGGCTGGCCTCCCGTACCGACAGGACGGTCGGGGTGGGGTCGACGGGTACCGCCGAGGCGACGAAGGCCGCCACCGCACCGGGGAAGGCGAACGCCGCCCCGCCGGCCGCCCAGTCGGCGAGCATTCCGGACCACCGGCCCAGCGGTACCGTACGGGCGAGCGGGGCGAGCGCGACCAGCGCCCCGCCGACGGCGAGCGCGAACAGGACGGCGGCGGTCAGGCCGGGCCGGGCCACCGAGGCGGCGGCCCCGGCGAGTCCCACCACGGCGGCGGCGACGGCGTGGGTCAGGGCGGCCCGCCGGGTCTCGGCGGTCAGCCCGACGAGTCCGATGCCGACGGCGACCAGCACCGGAGGCCACGGGGCGGCGACCCAGCCGAACCCGAAGGAGGCGGGCATGGCCAGTGCGGTCAGCGCCGCGCCGACCACGGCGAACTCGCGGCGTACCTCGGGTGGCGAGGAGAGCACGGCGGCGATGGTGAGCAGCAGCGCGGTGGTGGCGAGCTGCCAGGAGGTGTCGCCGACCCCGGCGGCGAGTTTTCCGGGGTATGCGGAGAGGTCGGCCTCCCAGACCGGCAGGGCGGCCCGGATCGGGGCCAGGGCGGCCCGCAGCGCGCCGCCGGCCACCACGATGCCGATGACGATCAGGGCGGCGGCGGACGCCAGTTGCGGCCCGCGCCGGGCAGTCTCGGGCACCGCGCGTACGCCGAGCCCGGTCAGCGCGATGACGGCGGCGATCACCACCAGTGCCCGCCCCGGCAGGGCCACCGCGGCGACCCGACCGGCGGCACCGATCACGGCCAGGGTCAGGATCCCGGCGGCGATGTCCGGCAGGGGTGGCCGGCGCAACGCCAGCGCGCCGACCATGCCGACCCCGGCGGCGAGCAGCAGCGCCAGGCCGGCCCGGGTCGCACCGGGTACGGTGTCGGCGTTCACCAGCGAGAGGACCGCGCAGATCACGGCGACGGCGAAGGCCACCCCGTGCAGCGTCCAGGCCAGCTCCCGTACCCACGGAGTGCTGGCCGTTCGCCGGACGCCGGGGGTACGGACCCGCTTCGCCGACCCGCCCTGGGCCGGGTCGGCCTGGACGACCGCGTCCGCCTCCTCGGGGAAGGTCTCCGGCCGGTCCGGGCCGGTCCCGTCGTGGGTGTCCCGGTCGGGGTCGGTCGGGTCGTCGTCGCCCACCCGTGCCGGCCGGTCGTCGGGGCGGCTCGTCGGTGCAGCGGGCGGAACGTCGACCGGCACCTCGGGCCCGGATCGGAACCGGGCCGGCCAGCCGGTCAGCCGCCCGTCGTCGCCGAAGAGCCGGCCGAGATAGAGGTTGCCGAGCGACACCACCACCAGCACCAGGGCCCAGCCGCCCGGCCCGGTGACGAAGGCGTACGCGAGCAGCGGCAGGATCGGCTGCACGGCGAGTACGGCGGCGTACCGGGGCGCGTTCAGCCCGGTCGCCCCGGCGTAGCCGGCCGCCACGGCGGCGGTGACCAGGAAGGTCAGCCCCGCGAAGAGCGACCCGGGCAGGCCGCTGTCGCCGAACCGGTCGACGGTCCAGAGCGAGTAGCCGGTCAGCGGCACCAGCAGCAGCCCGACCGCGGCGATGGTCTCGGCGGTGGCGATCAGCCCGCGCCGGGCCACCCGGGGCGGTACGGCCAGCATCAGCGCGGTGGCCAGCACCAGGATCGCCACCCGGCTGAAGTCGTCGAGCGAGCTGAGCGCGACCGCGACGAAGACCACCGCCGCGATGCCGAGCAGCAGCGCCCCGAGCCCGAGCAGGATGTTCTGCACCTCTCGGGTGGAGGCCTCCGGGCGGGCCTTCCCGTCGTCCCAGGCCGGTTCGGCGCCGGGTGGTGGCGGTGGGGGCGGCGGCGGTGCGGGGGGCGCCATCCGGTCGGGGCCGCCACCTCTCGGCTGCCGGGGTACCCGGGGCGGCGGCCCGCCGGGGGACGTGCCGGGCGCGGCGGTCGGGGGGCGCCGGTTGGCCTTGCGCCGGAGCACCCGGCGCGGCTTGGTGCTCTGCTTGCGGCGCTGGTCCGCCGCGTGCGACAGGATGTCCCGCTGGAAGAGCGCCGCCTGCATCTGCGAGGCGATCGTCTTCTGCTCCTTGGCGAGCGCCGCCTCGCGGATCTTCATCTCGGCGATCGAACGCTCGATCCGGGCGACGTCGTCGGCCCACTGGAGCTGCTCGGTCCCGCAGTGCGGGCAGTGCGGTGCCGGCTCGATCTCCCGGCCACACGAGGAGCACTGGTACGTCGTACTCACGGCACCCCCTCCAGCCGGCGCTGACGCCGCATCACGGGCTTCCCACCGAAGCATGCCCATGCCGGGCGATCCTGAACAGTCCCCGATCGCGTGCGAACCCCGGCTGAGGAGATCCTAAAAGGCCGGCCGTGGACCTCGATGGGTCCACGGCCGGCAAGTCGGCGTCGAATTCACGATTGTCGCCGTCCGGTCGGTCCGCTATCGAGCGGGCGCCCGCCTCGCGGCGGCTGTGGGTGCGGCGGCGATTCCGGCGCTACGGCCGGCCCATGCCCCGGTATTCCCAGCCGGCCTGGGTCCACAGTCCGGAGTCGAGGCAGTTGCGACCGTCCACGACCCGCCGTCCGGCGGCGAGTTCGCCCAGCGCCACCGGGTCGGCGTTGCGGAAGTCGGCCCACTCGGTGAGTACGCAGACCAGGTCGGCCCCGCGTACGGCGTCGTTCATGCTGGGCTCGTACGCCAGCTCGGGCCGCTCCCGGCGGGCGTTCTCCATCCCCTGCGGGTCGTAGACGTGCACGTCGGCGCCGGCCTTCTGCAGCGCGGCGGCGACCGCCAGCGACGGGGCGTCCCGGACGTCGTCGGAGTTCGGCTTGAAGGTGGCGCCGAGCACCGCGACCCGGGTGCCGGAGAGGTCGGGCCCGGCCGGCCCGTACCGGCGGCCGAGCAGTTCGGCGGCGAGTTGGAGCACCCGGCTGCGGCGCCGGAGGTTGATCAGGTCGACCTCGTGCAGGAAGCGCAGTGCCTCGCCGGCACCCAGCTCCTGGGCCCGGGCCTGGAACGCCCGGATGTCCTTGGGCAGGCAGCCGCCGCCGAAGCCGACGCCGGCCTGGAGGAAGCGGTTGCCGATCCGGGGGTCGTAGCCGATCGCCCGGGCGAGCTGGGTGACGTCGCCGCCGGCCACCTCGCAGACCTCGGCCATCGCGTTGATGAACGAGATCTTGGTGGCCAGGAAGGCGTTCGCGGCCACCTTGACCAGTTCGGCGGTGGCGAAATCGGTCACCACCAGCGGAACCTCCCGGTCCTCGGTGGCGGCCAGGTCGAAGACGCCCTTGTGCGCGGAGTAGAGCATGCCGTTGGCCCACTCGCTCTTGACGCCGACCACGATCCGGTTGGGCCGGAGCACGTCCTCGACCGCGAAGCCCTCCTGGAGGAACTCGGGGCTCCAGGCGACCTCGACCCCGAGGTCGGCCTCGGCGTGCTTGCCGACGAGCTGCTCGATCCACTCGGCGGTGCCGACCGGGACGGTGGACTTGCCGACGATCAGGGCCTTGCGGGTCAGGTGCTGGGAGAGCCCGGTGACGGCGGCCTCGACGTACGACAGGTCGGCGCCCATGCCGTCGGCCCGCTGCGGGGTGCCGACGCAGATGAAGTGCACGTCGCCGAAGACGGCGGTCTCGGCGATGTCGGTCGAGAACCGGAGCCGGCCGGCCGCCAGGTTGCGCTTGAGCAGCTCGTCCAGGCCGGGCTCGTGGAACGGCACGTCGCCGCCGGCGAGCTTGGCGATCTTCTCGGCGTCGACGTCGAAGCCGATCACCTCGTAGCCGAGTTCGGCGAAGCAGATGGCGTACGTCGCGCCCAGGTAGCCGGTGCCGAGGAAGGTCAGACGCGGGCGGGCGGCGCCGGACGGCGGGGTCACCGCCGGGATCGTCGGCATGGGCTGAGTGCTCGGGTACGGGATCGTCACGCCTGTGTTCTCCGCTCGCAGTGGCGGCGCTTCATTGCGTCGCGGTGGGAGGTCGGCGCCGGAGGAGAGCGCCGATGTCGGACATTGTGGGCCTTGTTCACCTGATGTCGAGGGTGCGCGGCCGGCGAGTCGGCCATCCGCGCCGGGACGACAAGCGCTGAGCCTACGCGGACCGCGCTTCCCGGTGCACCTTCGGTCGGCATCTTCACAGCGTGCCGGCCGGTCCGGTGCACCGCCTCCGGGCCGTCCGGGCCGCCCCTTCTCGGGCCTATTCCCCTGATTTCTGCTGGTAGGCGTGTTTCGTAGCGGGTGGGCGAACGCCGTTCCTAGAAGATCTTGACCGACGGAAATGGCTGCTCATAGGCTCCGAGCCACCTTCAGGTCGATCTCCTCCAGACCTCACCCCCATCCCGGAGAAGGGAATCTGAACGTCAGATGACGGTTTCAAAGTTCCCCCCGACGACCCATCCGAAGCCTCTCAGATCGATGTCCCGGCGAATCGGCGGGGCCGCGATCGCGCTGCTGCTCGCCCCACTGCCGCTGCTGCCCGGCACCCCGGCCGGGGCCCACCCCGGCAAGCCGCCGACCCCGGCCGGGTGCACTCAGGACCCGTCCGCCCGGCTGACCGGGGTGCCGAGCCCGGAGCAGCATCTTGGCTTCCCGCTCGGCCTCGGCCAGCAGCGGGTGGTCACCGACGATGAGATCCGCTCGTACCTCGGCGCCGTCGACGCCGCCTCGGACCGGGTGATCACCGGCAACCTGGGCAACAGCGTGCTCGGCCAGTCGATGCCGTACGCGATCGTCTCCGACCCCGACCACCTGCGCCGGGGCGAGCTGGAGAGGATCGCCGAGGACATCCGCGACCTGCGTGACCCGCGCA
Source organism: Plantactinospora sp. ZYX-F-223 (assembly GCF_039649625.1). NCBI lineage: Bacteria > Bacillati > Actinomycetota > Actinomycetes > Micromonosporales > Micromonosporaceae > Plantactinospora > Plantactinospora sp. ZYX-F-223. Next base: position 140,223 of record NZ_JBDJAV010000016.1, read on the forward strand.
GGCTGTCGGACCGGAAGGCGGCGGAGATCGCCGCGAAGGGCCCGGCGATCGTCTGGGTGACCGGCAACGTGCACGGCGGGGAGTTCTCCGGCGGCGACGCCGCGCTGAAGACCCTCTACGAGCTGGCCGCCGGCCTCTCCTGCGAGGTACGCGAGCGCAACGACAACCTCGTCACGATCATCGTGCCGACGCAGAACCCGGACGGTCGGGACGCCGGGCGCCGGCAGAACGAGTACGGCTTCGACCTGAACCGGGACTGGTTCTCGCGTACCCAGCCGGAGACCGACGCCAAGCTGGAGATGCTGCGCCGCTACCCGCCGCAGGTCTTCGTCGACGCGCACGAGATGGGCGGCGACGAGTACTTCTTCCCGCCGAACGCGGACCCGATCCACCACGAGATCTCCGACGAGGCGGTCGACTGGATCAACCGGATCGGCGCGGCCAACTCCGCCGCCTTCGGCTACAACGGCGCCTGCACCGACACGGTCACCAGCGAGTGCTACTTCAACTACGACACCTACGACATGTTCTTCATGGGGTACGGCGACACGGTGCCGGCCACCGGCTTCGGGGCCGCCGGGATGACGTACGAGAAGGGCAGCTCGTCGGCGGTCCAGGACCGGGTGCAGCAGCAGTTCACCACCCAGTGGGCGACCGTCGGCTGGGCCTCGGAGAACCGGCGCGAGATCCTGTCGGACTACTTCCAGATCTGGAAGGACGCTCTGGCCGAGGGGCGGGCCGGCAAGCTCCAGCCCAACGAGGTCGTGCAGCCGACCAACGAGGTCCAGTTCCCGGTGCCGGACGTGACGATCCGGTCGTACTTCCTGCTGCCGAACCGGCAGCTCGGCGACGTACGGCAGCTCGTCGAGCGGCTGCGCCGGATGGACGTCGAGGTGTACCGGCTGACGAAGCCGGTGAAGGTGCCGAACGCGAAGATCTTCGGCGGCCGGTCGGCCCGGAACTACCCGGTGCCGGAGGGCGCGTACTGGATCCCGATGGAGCAGCCGCAGAAGCACTGGATCCAGGCGATCATGGGCGAGGACCCGTACGTCCCGTTCCCGTACTTCTACGACGTCTCGTCCTGGAGCAACCCGCTGCTGACGGGCGTGCAGACGGTCTACACCGGTGACAAGCTCTCGCCGAGGGCGGAGCGGGTCCGGGGCATCGACGGCGGGCGGGACGCGGGCGCGCCGAGGCACGGCTCGTACGCGTACCCGCTGGACTCGGCGGCGGCGGCCGAGCTGACCTTCAAGCTGCTCGGCGCGGGCGTCGAGCTGCGGCGCGACCAGCGCAGCGGCGTCGTGACGCTGCCGGCGGCCAGCCTGACCGGCGGGCGCGACCAGCTCGCCCGCTCCCTCGGGGTGACCCTGACCGCTCGTCGGAGCGCACCGGCCGGCACCAGGCTGGCCCTGCCCGACGTCGGCCTGTTCGCCGGCACCGGCATCTCCACCACCGCCGGCTCGCACGGTGAGGCCCGGTACGTGCTCGGCGACCAGTGGGGGTTGGACCTCACGCCGGTCGGCACGGCGGACATCAACGACAACACCGCCGCCTTCACCGGCCGGACCGTGCTGCTGGTGCCGGACGGCAGCAACCCGACCGGCGGCCTCACCGCCGCCGGACAGGCCAACCTGCGGGCCTGGGTGGCCGCCGGCGGCACCTATGTCGGGCTGCGCAACCAGGGCACCCGGATGGCCCGCTCCGCCGGGCTCACCTCGACGGTCGAGCTGCCGAAGCCGACCGGCTACACGGTGATCGGCTCGCACCTGCGGGTCGACGTCGACCGGAGCAGCCCGGTCGGGCTCGGCCGGCCGGCCGAGGACTTCGAGTTCAACAACAACGACTCGATCCTGTCGCCGAGCACGACCGGAAAGAACGTGCTGACGTACCCGGCCGACGGGCGGTTCTGGCTCAACGGCTTCACCGAGCACGCGGACGCGCTCAAGGGCACGGTCGCGCTGGTCGACGAGCCGACCGGGGCCGGCCGGGCGGTGCTGTTCGCGTTCAATCCGCTGTTCCGGGCGTACAACGAGAGCGGGCTGCACCTGGTCGCCAACGCGCTGCTGGCGCCGTCGTCGGCTCCGTCGGCGTCGCCGGGCGCCCGGGCGACGGCTCCGGCCGTACCGCCGGCTCGGGCCTCCGCAGCGGCGGCGCCGGCAGCGGAGAACCTGGGCGGACAGTGGCGGCCGATCTCCCTCCGGGTTGCCGCCGCCGACCTGGACCGGACCCGGGCGATCGTCGCCCGGCACACCGGCGACGCCCGGGTCGGCACCGCGGACGGCACGGGGTACCTGACCATCCCGAACCCGGAGGGTCTGTCGTCGGACGAGCACCCGTTCCTGCGTGAACTGGTACGCGAACTGCGTGCGGCGGGCATTCCGCTGCGCTCCGTCGTCGGCTAGTCGGCGGCGGTACACGGTGGAGGGTGGGCGGAAGTCCCACCCTCCACTGCTTTGTCGAGGTGCCGACCCGGCCTGCGTACCGGACTGCGCGATCACGGTCGACGGCACCACCAGCGCGTTGTCGCCACCGCACGCCCGTCACGCGTCGTGTCGTCCGATCGGGTGACAGATCAGGATGCCGCGGATACCCGTGATGGCCAGCCCGGTCCTTGACCAATAGGTCGATCATCTGCTTATGTTGATAACATGACTAGGTCTTTCGCGGCGATGCGCGAACCCACGTACTTCATCCTCGCCGCGTTGCAGGATGAACCGCTGCACGGCTACGCCATCGTCAAGCGGGCGCAGGAGCTGTCCGGCGGGCGGGTGCGGTTGACGACTGGCACCCTGTACGCCGCGTTGGACCGGCTCACCGGCGAGGAGATGGTGCGAGTGACCGAGGAGAGGGTGGTCAACGGTCGTGCCCGCCGCGCGTATGAGCTGACCGGGCATGGGTTGTCCGCACTGCGTGAGGAGGCGGCGCGGATGGCCGCCGCGGCTCGGGTCGTTCGAGACCGTCCCGTCGGATCGACGGTCGCGACGGTGCGGACGGCGCCGGCATGACCGGCCTGGAACGCCGCTACCGGTGGCTGCTGCGCGCGTACCCGCGGGCCTATCGGCAGTACCGGGCCGATGAGATGCTAGAAACGCTGCTGGCTGCGGGCGAGACGGACCGTGGACACCCGAACCTTCGGGAGTCCCTGGCGCTCCTGACCGGAGGTCTGCGCGCCCGCACCGGCGTGGACCGACTCGGTTCCCGGCCGGCATTGCGATACTCCGCGCTGCGATTGACCGCGCTGTCCCTCCTCGTGTGCGGCATCGTCCTCACGGCCATGCCCGTCATGTGGCGCCTGTGGCTGCTGCTGCCTGGCACTTCCTCCACCGCCGTGGTTACCGGCAGCCTGGTTACGCCCGCGCTATTGCTGCTCGCCCTGGCCGCTGCGGCATGGGCTCGCTACCGTTTCGCACTCGCCGTAACCGTCAGCGCTTTCATTGCTGACCACTGGTACCCCGTAGCGCACAACCAGTTGTACGTAGAGCAATGGACGGGCGCTGAGGTGAGCGGCGGGTCGAGGCCCGAGGCGGTTCTCCACCTGGCCTTGGACTTCTCGACGTGGGCGTGCGTGTTGGCCGTACTGACGATGCTTCCGTTGCTCAGTACGCGTCAAGCACAGGTCAGGCGACCCTGGATCTGGCTTGTCGTGGCAGCGGTGGTGGTGGCGATCGTGACACCTAATCCGCTCAATGGATGGGACAGCGGGTTTGGGCAGGCGGTCATCGTGGTCGCCTGGCTCACGGCAGCCATCATGGGGGCGCCGTTTGATGTGCGGCTATCCGTCGTCGCGAGCGGGCTACTTCCGGTGCCGATCCTCGGTGTCCTGGCCCGCGAACTGATGGGCTGGAAGCAGGACGCCTGGGGAGTCGGCAACCAGACCCTACTTCTCGCGGCGATGATTGGAATGCTCGCGGTCACGCTCACGGTCAGCAGGGTGGCTACTCGCCGGCAAGTCGCCTTGTAGGCAGCGCGACCGCCCCTGCCGGAATCCCGTCAGTCGACTCTCACTCCGGCGCACCTCTCGCCGGTCTCTCACCCGACTGATCCGCCAGTGAACGGCCCGCGCCCGCCGTTGGCGACGTATGTGATCGACAAGGTGGCATTGTTGCGGGGGCCAAGGACGCCGTCATCGCCGAGGCCGACGCATCTGCCAGACGCCCTAGCGTCCTGCCCCTGGCCCGCCGCCTTGGCCTCAGCAACACCACCCTGCGCCGGCACTTTCCCGACATCGCCCGGCAAATCAGCACGCGGCGGCACCAGCAGGCGAACCCGCAAGGCGAACCCTCGACGACACCACCGATGGCCGCTGAAGCGATGGCACGCCTGCGACGCGAGAACACCGACCTGAAGACGCAGCTGGAGATCGCCATCGCCAGCATCCACCGTCTCGCCCTAGACAACCATGAACTACGCGCCGCGCTGGAAGCGGCCACGAAGGTCACCCGCATCGCTACCGCGACGCCCCGCTCACCCCAACCGACCCGGAGGGCAATCATGACCGCGGACCCCACCGAAGCGGACCAGGCCGTCGCCGACTACACAGCCAGCCTGCCCACCAAGCGCATGGCCGCAGCAGTCCTGTTCTTCGACGATACCGACCGGCTCCTACTCGTCGAACCCGCCTACACCAAGACCTATTGGGAACTGCCCGGCGGCTGCGTCGAAGCCAACGAGTCACCCCGAGCGGCCGCCGTCCGCGAGATCCAGGAGGAACTCGGGCTAACCGTCGAGCCCGGCCGGCTACTCACCATCGACTGGGTGCCACCACGCCCCGGCCGCACCGAAGGCCTTATGATCGTGTTCGACGGTGGCCAGCTGTCCCCCGAGCAGGTCGCGGCCATCCAGCTACCACCCGATGAACTGCGCGGTTGGGCCTGGTCGACTCCGCACGAGCAGGAACAACGACTTTCACCGTTGCTCGCCCGCCGAGCCGCCGCCAGTAGCCGGGCGCGAGCGGAAGGCCAGACCGCGTATCTCGAGAATGGCCACGCCGCGTCGTGACTCGTCGGCCCCATCTCTTACGACCACGACCCACCCTGGCCGGCCTAAACGGACGCGGTTGCAATCTGGGCTCAGGCTTGCGGAACGCAGCCTTCCTGACCGGACTGCAGCGGGATCCTGAAATAGGAAATTGCCGTGGCTGCTACAAGAGCCGGCTCCAAGTGGGTGTTATTGACACGAAGGTAGTCGGCGCGGTCGTCGAACCGGCCCTCCGAGCTGAGGCGGTACCGCCGGTCTAGTTCGAGCAAATTTTGCTGCGAGAAAACGACATCTCGTTTGGACGGTTTTTCAGCCAGACGTGATGCGCCTTGATTCCGCCGAAGCCGTTCCTCTTGGGCTGCCTCCAACTCGAGGAAGAGCACACGGCCGCCGCGTCGCCTGAACGGCTCCGCGAACTGGTCTACCGCCCGCTCATCCTCCGGAAGGTCGAACGCCCAGACATATGTGAAGATCAGTCCGGGGAGATCGCTGGCCGCCACCTCTTCGATGAGGTCGCGACGGAACCGATCGACCAGACGCCCGAACGGCGGGCTACCGAACGGGAAGAAGCGCAGCACCGGCTCGATCGCCAGGTGGTTGTGGAACAGCCGCAGACCGGTCCGAGCGGCGATCTGTTCCCCCACGGTCATCTTGCCGACGGCCGGTGGCCCGATGATGAAAAGCAGCGTGCCTGTCACGTCGGCAAGGCTAACCGTTTCGGATTTCAGGATCGAGGCATTACCGTCACGGCAGATGACTGGTCATCAGTGTTCGTGTGGTACGTGCGCGTGGTCAGTGGTCAGCTCCAAACCCCGGCCACAACGAGCCGACCTACAAGGAGCACTGGAAGATCCCCGGTGGCTGTGTCGAGGCGGGCGAGTCGCCGTACACCGCCGCCCGGCGGGAGGTTGCCGAGGAGTTGGGACTCGTCGTGATGCCGGGGCGGCTGCTGGTGGTCGACTGGGTTCCGCCGCGCCCGGGGCGTACCGAAGGGGTCATGCTTGTTTTCGACGGCGGCCGGTTGGCGCCCGATCAGCAGGCCGGCATCCGGCTGGCGCTGGCCGAGCTGCACGGCTGGGCCTGGTGCACGCCCGCCGAGGCGGACGCCAGGCTCTCGCCACTGCTGGCCCGTCGGGTCCGCGCCGCCACCCAGGCGCTCACCGCCACCGCCACGTCCTACCTCGAAAACGGCAGTCCGCCTTTCCCGTGATCTCGTAGCGTCCGGCTCGCCCAGCTCGGCCGGACGCTCCCTGATCATGGCATGGCTTGTTGGGGTCAGCCTGACCCTGCTGTTGGGTTCAGCCCTACGGGCAGTCGGGCAGGTGGCAGGCGTGTGTGGCGGGGCCGCCGAAACGACGCTTGTGGACATGAAGAAAACACTGTTCACGCTGGGCGGCGTCGCGGTGCTCACCGCGATGGCCGTGCTGGCGTCGACGACCGCGAGCGCCGCCGCCAACCGGGGCGGCAGGGTGGTGTCGAGCAGACAGGTGCTGGGCCTGGAGCCGCAGCAGGTCAAGGAGTTCCTCGAACCGCTCGGGGTGTACGTGCCACAGGCGCGGCACGGCGTGGACGCGTACCAGGTCGTCTACCGTACGGTCGACGTGCGCGGCCGGTCGACGACGGCCAGCTCGCTCGTCGCGCTGCCGCGTACCGGCGACCGGCGGCTGCGGCCGGCGGTCTGGCTGCACGGGACGCAGTCGTACCGGCTCGACGCGCCCTCGGTGAGCGAGTGCTGCGACAGGGCGGCGGCGGTGCTCTTCGCCTCGCTGGGCTACGCGGCCACCGCGCCCGACTACGTCGGGCTCGGTGCCGGCCCCGGCACCCACCCCTACTTCCATGCGGAGACGGCGGTGAGCGCGTCGGTCGACGCGTTGCGGGCCACCCGGCACTTCGCGGTCCGGTACGGGCGCACCGTCGGCGGGCCAGTGGCGGTCGCCGGGTTCTCGCAGGGCGCCAACAACTCGTTCCTGCTGGCCAGAGCGCTGCAACGGGGTGCTGACCGCAACTTCTCCCTCGGCGCGCTGGCGCCGATCAGCGGCGCGTACCACCTCTTCGACGTCGAGTGGCCTGCGGCGATCGGCGGGGACGTGGACCCGAAGGCGGCGACCTACTACCTGGCGTACCTCACGGTGGCGTGGAACCGGATCTACCACCTCTACGGTGCCGAGTCGGAGGTCTTCCAGGAGCCGTACGCGGGAAACGTCGCGGACCTGTTCGACGGGGAGCACACCATCGAGGAGTCCATGGCAGGACTGCCGGCGAAGCCGTCGGAGCTGCTGCGACCCGAGTACGCCGAACTGCTGCTCCAGCCGACCGGCCGGCTGGCCGGGGCGGCGCGGGCCAACGACGACGCCTGCCTGGGGTGGCGGCCGGCGGTGCCGGTCCGGACGTACGCCGCGCACGGCGACCCGGAGGCCGTCTACGCCAACAGCGAGCGGTGCCAGCGGGAGCTGCGTGGTGTCGGTGCCGACGTGACCCTGACCGACGTCGGCGACGTCGACCACATCACCTCGCTGGTGCTCTCCGTCCCGCAGGTCGCCACCTGGTTCGCGACGCTGAGATAGCCGCCGTCACCCGAACCGCCGCCCTACCGGTCCCCGGCCGGTGGGGCGGACGACGTTCGCTCGGCGTTCACCGCACGCCGGGTGATCCCAGCCGCCCGGATCCGGAGTCTTACTCAACCGTGCCGGGTGTGGCCGGCGTCTACCTCACGTCCGAGCACAACCCGTTCCGGATGACCTGGAGGTGGCGTGACGAGGCGCGAACCCGACGAAGAGTTCCGGCTGTTCGTCCGAGATCAGTGGGGGCCGTTGGCCCGGACGGCCTACCTGCTGACCGGTGACCGGGGCACCGCCGAGGACCTGGTCCAGGCGGCGTTGGAGAAGACCCACCGGCACTGGGCGCGGATCCAGCGCAAGGACGCGCCCCAGATCTACGTACGCCGGGTCATGGTCAACACCGCGATCAGCTGGCGCCGCCGACGGCGGCCGCTCGAGGTGCCGCTGCTGGGCTCCGACACCACACCCACACCGGACGCGTACGCCCAGGTGGAACAGCGGCAGCAGCTCGTCGTGGCGTTGCGGCAACTGCCCCGCCGGACGCAGGCGGTCCTCGTGCTGCGCTACTTCGAGGACCTGAGCGAGGCGGACACAGCCCGCGTTCTCGGCTGCTCGGTCGGTTCGGTGAAGAGCCAGGCATCCAGGGGGCTGGCCCGGCTGCGGATCCAGTTCAGGGTGGCACCCGAACCCGCGATGGCAGGACTACAGGAGGAAACGCATGTCTGACACCATGATCGAGTCGACGTTGCGGGACACGCTGACCCGGACAGCGGGCGTGGTGGGCGTACCGGATGATCCGTGGCCAGGCTTCGACCACCGCGCGGGACGGCGGCGCCGGAGCCGGCAGGTCCGGCGAGCGGTCGGCGCCGGGGTCCTGGCGCTGTTGGTCGGGGTGCAGACCAACGTGGTCCCGCTGCCGGGCGGTACGCCCGGGATCGCGATCGCCGCGCCGCCGTCGGCGCTGGCCGACGCGCCGCCGCGGGGGGCGCTCGCCGGTGACCGGGCCTGGTTGGACGACCTGCGCGCGCGGATCGGCACCGACAGGGAACTGGAGAAGCTGGACGAACCAAAGGGCATCTGGGAGATCGGGGACCGGCGGAAGATCCGGTTGCTCTACGGCAGCGACCTCCCCCGTTACCGGGTCGCGCTGGTCGTCGTCCCGCTCCGGTTCGGCGTCCTCAGCACGTCGGCTCTCGTCTGGTACGTCGGCCCGGCCGGCGCCGCGGCGGGGCAGATGCGGTACGCCGGCCACGCCGTCGGCGGCGACCTCCCACCGGTGATGACCCTGATGCAGGCGCCCAAGCAGGGCAGCGGTCTCGCGGTGGTGGTCGGACCGGTCGACTCGACGGTGACGATCAGCGGCGAGCCGGTGTACACCGCCGCCGGCCGGCTGGAGTACCGGCAACTCGCCACCCGGGACAGTGCCGGGGTCGGGGTGGCGGTCCTGCCCCCCGCCCCGCTCGGGTTCCAGCCCGTCGTCCGGGTCAGCCGGGGCGACGAGGTGATCGACGAGACGGGTCTGCCCGGCGGCCCGTACGCCGGACCCGGCCCGATCTCCGACGCGCTGCTCGCCGCGGCCACCCGGGATACCCGGGGACCGGCGCTGGACCGGGCGGTGCTGGCGGACTTCGTTAACGCGGCGCTGTTGGACAGCCAGCTGCGGGCGACCGGGACGACGGTGCGGGTGCCCTGGACCGGCACGGTGCACGGTCAGCCCGCGGCGCTGCTCACCGTGCAGCCCGCGAGGGGCGGCGTCATCGCGTACGCCATGCGCGGCACCGAACGGGGCGGGTGGACGGATCTGCGGTTGCTGATGCCGGCCGAGGGCGCCGACCGGCGACCGATCGCCTGGCGGCTGCGTGTCGAGGGTGCCGCCGCCCGGACCGACCAGGTGCGGGTGGTCGCGCCGGCCGGCGCCGCGTCCGCCACGGTCACTGTCGCTGCCGGTACGCCGGTCCCGGTCGACCTCGACGCCTCGGGGTCCGGCATCGCCACCGTGCCGGTGGACCAGCCGGGGACTGTTACGGCGTACGCGGCGGACGGGGCGGTGTTGGGTAGTACGCCGATCCCGCTGGGGAGGGAGAGCAACTTCGGGCAGCCGCCCGGAGACACTCCGGAGACCCGTGTCGTCCAGTGACGGCAAACCACCGGTAACGGCCGACTGACGGTCGACCGCGACCCGGCGAGCCCGGTCCTTCCTCGGGGGCGGCTCGCCGGGTCCCGGTCACCGGGCGCGGTCGGGGAGGACGGTTCCGCCCGCTCCGGACCCGGCGGCCTCGGCTTCCGTGCTTGGTTACCGGCCGGTATGGTCTCAGTGGCCGGAGCGAGACGGGAGGGTCGCGATGAGCAGCGGATCGGTGTTCGAGGCGTACCAGGTGCCGGAGGAGCACGAGGCGGTCCGGGAGGCCGTCCGGGAGGTCTGCGACGCCAAGGTCGCGCCGAACGCCGCCGAGGCCGACGAGACCGGCGAGTTCCCGAAGGCGTCGTACGAGGCGCTGAAGGCCGCCGACTTCCACGCCCCGCACATCCCCGAGGAGTACGGCGGAGCCGGCGCCGACGCGCTCGCCACCGCAATCGTGATCGAGGAGGTGGCCCGGGCCTGTGCCGCCTCGTCGCTGATCCCGGCGGTGAACAAGCTCGGCACCATGCCGCTGCTGCTGGCCGCCTCCGAGGAGCTGAAGCGGCGCTACCTGCCGCCGGTCGCCCGGGGCGAGGCGATGTTCTCGTACTGCCTCTCCGAGCCGGAGGCGGGCAGCGACGCCGCCTCGATGCTCACCCGGGCGGTCCGGGACGGCGACTCCTACGTGCTCAACGGCGTCAAGCGGTGGATCACCAACGCCGGGGTCTCGGAGTACTACACCGTCTTCGCGGTGACCGATCCGGCGGCCCGCTCGCGCGGCATCTCCGCCTTCGTGGTGGAGAAGTCGGATCCGGGGGTCAGCTTCGGGGCGCCGGAGAAGAAGCTCGGCATCAAGGGCTCGCCGACCCGCGAGGTCTACCTCGACAACGTGCGGATCCCGGCGGACCGCATGATCGGCGAACCGGGCACCGGCTTTGGCACCGCGATGCGAACCCTGGACCACACCCGGGTCACCATCGCCGCCCAGGCGCTCGGGATCGCCCAGGGCGCGCTGGACTACGCCAAGGCGTACGTGCGCCAGCGGCGGCAGTTCGGCAAGGCGGTCGCCGAGTTCCAGGGCATCCAGTTCATGCTCGCCGACATGGGGATGAAGCTGGAGGCGGCCCGGCAGTTGACGTACGCGGCCGCTGGGAAGTCGGAGCGCGGTGACGCCGACCTGACCTACTTCGGCGCCGCCGCGAAGTGCTTCGCCTCGGACGCCGCGATGGAGATCACCACCGATGCGGTGCAGCTCCTCGGCGGGTACGGCTACACCCGGGACTACCCGGTCGAGCGGATGATGCGGGACGCCAAGATCACCCAGATCTACGAGGGCACCAACCAGGTCCAGCGGATCGTGATGGCCCGGCAACTCCTCAAGGACTGATGCCCGCTCCGGGTACGCCTGGCTGTTGCGGACCGACCCGGTCGACCACCAGATCGGCGGCTGATCCGTCGGGCTGGCTCCGTCAGCGGTCGCCGAGGCGGCGGGTCACCCCGTCCATCCCGTCGTCGTCCGGACCTCCGGTGAACTGGGTGGTCTCGTCCGAGCGCCCACCGAACTGGGTGGTCTCGTCGCTGCCCGGCTGGCCGGACCGGGGCGCCGGGGCCGGTGGCGTGAGCGGGCTGAAGGTGGGCGGCTGCGGCGGCGCGCTCGGCACCGGCGGGCCGGAGATCGGTGACCCCGGCGCCTGCGGCCCAGGCGGCCGTCCCAGGTTGCCCGGCACGCTCGGCGGGCCGTAGTGCGGTGCGCCGGTCGGGGCGTTGTACGGCGGTGCCGAGGGCGTCTGCTGCTGCGGCGCGCCGGGTCCGTAGTTCGGCGGGACGGCCGGGCCGAAGTTCGGCGGCGCGGACTGCGGGTAGCTCGGGGCGACCGAGGGGCCGTAGTTCGGCGGGTGCGGGGTGCCGGGGAGGCCGGGGATGCCCGGTCCACCGGGCGGCGGGAACTGACCCGCCGGAAGCTGTCCGCCGGGCGGCGTCTGGGTGCCGGGCGGGAACTGCCCGCCGGGCGGCACCTGCCCCGGGGGCGGGTAGGACGGAAAGCCGGGCTGGCCGGCGGCGCCGGGGAAGCCGGCTCCGGCCGGACGCGGCGAGCGCCAGCGCTGCGGTACGAGCACGGTGGCGAAGAGCAGCACGGCGAGCAGGGTGGCGAAGGCCCCGGACGGCGCGGTGAGCGCGAAGTCGACGCCGAGGAAGGAACGCGGCAGCAGGTCGCCCATCGAGCCGAGATCGATCATGGACCACACCGCCATGACCAGGAAGAGCAGGCCGGCGACCGCAGTACCGACCGGGGACCACCGGGGCAGCAGCAGCGCGGCGAGCAGCCCGGCGACGACCGCGATCACGATGAACCCGACGAGCGCGTCCCCGGTCTCGTCCCGGGTGATCCCGCCGTTGAGCTTTATCAATCCGATCCCGGCCAACACCCAGATGATCGGCACACTGACCAACCCGAATACCAGCGATCCAAGGTGTCGCACTGCAACCTCCCCAACCGGGTGTCTCAGGGCACCGTACCCGGATAGGGCAATGCCGGCCACGGCGTGTCGGTCCGGGGCGGGCCGACCGAACGACCCGCCCCGGCACAGTCAGCTTGTCGTACTGTCGGCCGCGTCGTCGCGCTTCGTCGCGCTCCGGGGCGGTGCCGACCACGGCGATCCGGCATCGCGGCGCGGCAGCGGCGGCAGCGGTTCGGTGTCCGGCTCCGGGTAGCCCAGGGTCGGCGGCTTGATGTCGCTTTCCGGCGGGTTGTTCAGCAGGGACCAGTCGGTCGGGGTCGGCTCCTCCACATCGGACGACGTCGGCGCGGGTGCGGGGGCTACCGGGCTGGGCCAGCGACGCCAGCGCTGGATGCTGAAGGTGGCCATCAGCAGCAGCACGCCGAGCAGGAACGTCGTGCCGTTCTCCAGCACCTGCACCAACGGCAGCGGGTCGCCGAACACCTTCCAGTTCGCCGGCACCGCGTCGCGCACGGTGAAGGGGTCGACGAACAGCCCGACGTACGGGGCGACCAGCAGCAGGCCGGCGGCGAGTGGGCCGGCCGGGGAGAGCCGCAGCGTGCCGAGCAGGCCGAGCAGGATGCCCGCGACTCCGAGGTAGACGGCCCCCTGGATCAGGTTGGCCGTGTTGAAGGTACCGACTTCCACCCAGCGGGTGACGGTGCGGGCGGACCCGTCCTGACCGAGCGCGATCAAGGCCCAGGTCAGTGGCGCCGCCACCACTCCGGCGAGGAAGCTCCAGAGATGTCGCATCCGCGCACCGTACCGCCTCGGACGCCGCCCGGCAGCCTGCACGGGCGCGTCCAGTATCGATCTTGCCGACTGTCACCGGGGGGTGACCGGGGTGACCCGGGTAACCGCCGTCACCGGCGGGGGCGGCGGCACGGCGGGTCGCCGTACCGTTGCCGCATGACCGAGCAGTTCTCGCCACCGCCGGCCGGCAAGCCGACCTCGTACTCGCGGGTCACGCTGAGCCGGATCATGACGGCGGTCGATGTCAACCTCTACGGCACCGTGCACGGCGGCGTGCTGATGAAGTTCGTCGATGACGTGGCCGGGGCGTCGGCGGCACGGCACTCCGGCGGTACCGCGGTGACCGCCGCGATCGACGAGATCGTCTTCGCCGAGCCGGTCCGGGTCGGTGACCTGGTGCACGCCCACGCGCAGGTCAACTGGACCGGGCAGACCTCGATGGAGGTCGGGGTCCGGGTGGTCGCCGAGCGCTGGGACAGCGCCGAGGACGCTCCGATCGTGGTGGCCACCGCCTACCTGGTCTTCGTCGGGGTGGACGTGGCCGGCAACCCCCGCCCGGTCCGCCCGGTGCTGCCGGAGACCCCGGAGGACGAGCGCCGGTTCCGCGAGGCGGAGATCCGCCGGGCCCACCGGCTGGCCAAGCGCAAGGCGATCCAGGCGCACCGGGGCGCCGCCGACTCCTCCGTCGCCGGCTGAGCCGCCCGGCACCGACCTCCCCGGGCCGGCCCACATGACCCGGGGGCCGGAGATGTGGGCCGGGCACGCGTACCGGTGCCGGCTTCCGGGCGGAGAATGGCGGGCCGGGGTACGGCAGTATGGCGACCAGGCCCGGCACACCGGCGTGCGGGCCGTAGGGAGGAGCAGGACCATGGTGGGCGAGGTGCTCTGGACGCCGCCGCCGGCCGGCGACGACCGGTCCCGGATCGGCGACTACCTGCGCTGGCTGAGCCGGCACCGGGGCCTCGACTTCGACGACTACGCCGCGCTGTGGCGCTGGTCGGTCACCGATCTCGACGGCTTCTGGCGCTCGATCTGGGACTACTTCGAGGTCCGGGCCCACACCGAGCCGACCGCGACCCTGGTCGACACCTCCATGCCCGGCACCCGCTGGTTTCCCGGCGCCACCCTCAACTACGCCGAGCACGTACTCCGGATGCCCGGGATGGCCGACGACGAGCCGGTGGTGATCGCGCAGAGCCAGACCCGCCCCCCGGTCACCCTGACCGCCGCCGAGCTGCGCGAGCAGGTACGCCGGGTCCGGGCCGGACTGGTCCGGCTGGGCGTCGGCCCCGGTGACCGGGTGGCGGCGTACGCCCCGAACATTCCCGAGACCTTCGTGCTGATGCTCGCCACGGCCAGCCTCGGGGCGGTCTTCTCCTCCTGCGCCCCCGAGTTCGGCACCCGCAGCGTGCTCGACCGCTGGCGGCAGATCGCCCCGACCGTGCTGGTGGCCATCGACGGCTACCGGTACGGGGACAAGCTCGTCGACCGCCGCACCGAGCTGGCGACGATCCGGGCCGAGCTGCCGTCGGTCGTACACACGGTGGTGCTGCCCTATCTGGAGCCGGACGCCGCGCCGCCGGACGGGGCGCTTCGCTGGGCGGAGCTGGCGGCCGGGACCGACGAGCCGCTGGACTTCGCGGCGGTGCCCTTCGACCACCCGCTCTACGTGCTCTATTCGTCGGGCACCACCGGGCTGCCGAAGCCGATCGTGCACGGGCACGGCGGCATCCTGCTCGAACACCTGAAGATGCTGGCGCTGCACCACGACCTCGGCCCGGGGGACCGCTTCTTCTGGTTCACCACCACCGGCTGGATGATGTGGAACTTCCTGGTCTCCGGCCCGGCGGTGGGTGCCGCGATCGTGCTCTTCGACGGCAACCCGGCGGTCCGGGCCGAGCCGGGCCGCCCGGCCGAGCCGGACCTGGGCACGCTGTGGCGGCTGGCCGCCGCCACCGGCACCACCTACTTCGGCACCTCCGCGCCGTTCCTGCTGGCCTGCCGCAAGGCCGGGCTGCGCCCGGCCGAGCTGGTCGACCTCTCCGCCGTGCGCGGGGTCGGTTCGACCGGTGCGCCGCTACCGGCCGAGGGCTTCCGCTGGGTGTACGACTCCGTCGGCGCCGACCTGCGGCTCGACTCGATCTCCGGTGGCACCGACGTCTGCACCGGTTTCGTCGGCGGCGTGCCGCTGCTGCCGGTCGTCGCCGGTGAGATCACCTGCCGCTGCCTGGGTGCCCGGGTGGAGGCGCGGTCGGCCGACGGTGACCCGGTGGTCGACCAGCTCGGCGAGTTGGTGATCACCGCACCGATGCCGAGCATGCCGGTCGGGTTCTGGAACGACCCGGACGGCCGCCGCTACCGGGAGGCGTACTTCGACGTCTATCCCGGGGTGTGGCGGCACGGGGACTGGATCACCGTCACCGAGCGGGGCAGTTGTGTGATCACCGGCCGCTCCGACGCGACCCTGAACCGGGGCGGGGTACGCCTCGGCACCGCCGAGTTCTACTCCGTGGTCGAGGGGCTGCCCGAGGTGACCGACTCGCTGGTGGTGCACCTGGAGGACGACGAGGGCGGCGCGGGCGAACTGCTGCTCTTCGTCGTACTCGCGCCCGGGCTGGAGCTGGGTCCGGAGCTGACCGCGCGGATCAACCGGGAACTGCGTACCGGGCTGTCGCCCCGGCACGTGCCGGACGAGATCCACCAGGTGGGTGCGGTGCCGAGGACGCTGTCGGCGAAAAAGCTGGAGGTGCCGGTGAAGAAGATCCTCACCGGCGCGCCGGTGGACTCGGCCGCCGCCACCGGCGCGCTGGCCAACCCGGAGTCGCTGCTCGCCTTCGCGCGCTTCGCCCGGCAGCGGACCGCCGAGCGGAGGTAGCCGGCCTCCGGTGTGACGTCGGTTACGTCAGCCGAACCGTTACCTTCTCCGCCGCCGCCCGGTCGGCCAACCGGGCCGGGTCGAGGTTGCCGCAGAGCACCGTGCTGGCCCCGGCGGCCAGCGGGGCGAGCAGCCAGTCCACCGGGTCCGGGTGGCGGGCCGCGTCGACCAGCACCCGATCGCCGGCCCCGATGCCCAGCTCCGTGGCGCGCTCGGCGGCCAGGTCGGCCAGCACCGGGTCCTGCGGGCCGGCGGCCGGATACGGCGTGAAGTGGTCGCCGTGCCCGCGTACCTCGAGCACGTAGTCGGCCCAGCCGGGCGGGAGCTCCCGTACCGGGGCGGCGAGCGGGGCGAGCGCGAGGGCGTACCGGTCACCGGCTGGCCAGGCCGCGGCCTCGCCGACCCGGTCGACCGAGGCGAAGAGCACGTCGACCGGCTGCGGGGCCGACTCGCCGGGCCGGGCACCGGAGACGGCCGACCCGGTCGACCAGCAGCCGAGCAGCACGGCCGCGGTCTGCCAGTGCGGCGGCAGCAGCACCCCGACGGGATCGCCCGGGGCCAGCCCGGCCGAGTCGACCAGCAGGTTCGCGGTCTTGGCCACCCAGTTGGCCAGGGTCGCCCCGGAGAGTTCGGTGCGGTCTCCGGTCGCGTCGTCGTACCAGGTCAGCAGCGGTCGGGTCGGGTCGGCGGCGATCGCGGCGGCGAACAGCCCGGAGATGTTCTCGGTCATCGCCCGTGACGATACCGACCCGGCCGGCCAGCGGCGGTGAGCTCCGCCCCGGGCCGGTGATGATCTCCGAGCGGGCGGTCGCGGCGACGCCGGCACCCATCGTGACGCCTTCGTCGCGTACCTGTCTGAGTCACCGGAAAGACAGTTGCCCGACGGGTCGCAGTCGACGCGCCCGGGGCGGCGCGGCGTAGGCTTGGAGTCAGTGTTGTTCCCTACATCACACTCAGCCGAGGAGTTGCCCAGTGACCGCCGGTCGCCCGCCCCGCGTGCTCATTGACGCCACCAGCGTCCCCGCCGACCGGGGCGGCGTTGGCAGATACGTCGACGGCCTGCTCGGCGCCCTGGGCAAGGTGATCGGGCCGGGCCTGGAGCTGGCCGTGGTCGGGCTGCGCACCGACGCCGAGCGATACTCGCGGATGCTGCCGGCGGCCGAGGTGATCCCGGCGCCGGCGGCGGTGGCGCACCGGCCGGCCCGGCTGGCCTGGGAGCAGACCGGGCTTCCGCTGCTGGCCCAGCAGGTCGGCGCGCAGGTGCTGCACTCGCCGTTCTACACCTGTCCGCTCCGGGCCGGCTGTCCGGTGACGGTCACCGTGCACGACGCGACCTTCTTCACCGAGCCGGAGCACTACGACAAGTCGCGCCGGACCTTCTTCCGCAGCGCGATCAAGACCTCGTTGCGCCGGGCCGACCGGGTGATCGTGCCGAGCAAGGCGACCCGGGACGAGCTGATCCGGCTGCTGGACGCCGACCCGACCCGGATCGACGTGGCCTACCACGGGGTGGACCAGGCGGCGTTCCACGCGCCGAGCGACGAGGAGAAGGCCCGGGTACGCGCCCGGCTCGGCCTGGGCGGGCACAGTTACGTGGCGTTCCTCGGCTCCAAGGAGCCGCGCAAGAACGTGCCGAACCTGATCCGGGGCTGGGTGCTGGCGGTCAAGGACCGGCCGGAGCCGCCCGCCCTGGTGATCGCCGGTGGTCAGGGGCACGACGACGACATCGACCAGGCCGTCGCCGACGTACCGGCGCACCTGCGGCTGCTCCGCCCCGGCTACCTGCGCTACGCCGACCTGCCGGGCTTCCTCGGCGGTGCGCTGGTCGCCGCCTATCCGTCGTACGGCGAGGGTTTCGGGCTGCCGATCCTGGAGGCGATGGCCTGCGCCGCCCCGGTGCTTACCACCCCGCGGCTGTCGCTGCCGGAGGTCGGCGGTGATGCGGTGGCGTACACCAGCGAGGATCCGCAGCAGATCGCGACCGATCTCGGTGCGCTGCTGGACGACGAGGCGCGGCGGCTCTCGCTGGCGAAGGCGGGCTTCGACCGGGCCAAGGAGTTCACCTGGGAGTCCAGCGCCGAGGTGCACCTCGCGGCATGGGGCCGGGCCCGGGCGTGAGGGGTCCCGGGCGGAATTCGGGTGTTATCAGACGGTGTGTGCGTCCCGCCCCTGACGTCTCGGGCATGATGTGGCGATGTTCTACGCCGTGATTCCGGCCGGCGGCAGTGGCACCCGTCTGTGGCCACTCTCGCGCGCCGGCCGCCCCAAATTCCTCCTCCCGCTGACCGGCTCCGACGAGTCGCTGCTCCAGGCGACCGTACGCCGGGTGCGCCCACTGTCCGCCCCGGAGAGCACGTACGTGGTCACCGGTGCCGCGCACGCGGTCGCGGTGGCCCGGCAGCTGCCCGACGTACCGGAGGAGAACGTCCTGGTCGAACCCTCCCGCCGGGACTCCTGCGCGGCGATCGGGCTGGCGGCGGCGATCATCGCGCGGCGGGATCCGGACGCGGTGATGGGCGCCTTCTCCGCCGACCACGTGGTCGGCGACCAGACCCGCTTCCTGGAGGTGCTCGGCGCGGCGATCTCGACCGCGCGGGACGGGCTGATGGTCGCGGTCGGCATCACCCCGACCCACCCGGAGACCGGCTACGGCTATCTGGAGTCGGGCGAGCCGATCGGTGACGGCCCGGCCCGGCAGGTCGTCCGGTTCAAGGAGAAGCCGGAGTACGACCTCGCGGTCAAGTACGTCGAGTCCGGCCGCTTCTACTGGAACGCCTCGATGTTCGTCTGGCGGGTCGACGTCTTCCTCGGCGAGCTGGCCCGGCAGCAGCCGGAGCTGTACGCCGGGCTGACCGAGATCGCCGCGGCCTGGGGCACCCCGGACCAGGCAGCGGTACTGGACCGGGTCTGGCCGGAACTGACCAAGATCTCGGTGGACTTCGCGGTGATGGAGGGGGCGGCGGAACGCGGCCTGGTCGCCACCGTGCCGGCCGACTTCCGCTGGAACGACGTCGGCGACTTCCACACCCTGGGTGAGGCGCTGACCGGCGACGACGCGAGCAACGTGGTGCTCCGGGAGGGACCCGACGGCACGCCCCCGGCCGGCCGGGTCGTGCTCCGGGACACCGAGCGGACGGTGGTGGTGACCCAGTCCGACCGGCTGGTGGTGACCCTCGGGGTCCAGGACACCGTGGTGGTCGACATGCCGGACGCGCTCTTCGTCTGTGCCCGGTCCCGGGCCCAGGAGGTCAAGGAGATCGTCGCCGCGCTGGAGGCGGAGGAGGCGCACCCCTACCTCTAGCGTGCACCGCTACCTCTAGCGCTCACCGGGTCCGGCTGACCTCGCCAGACGTCAGGTGCGGGGCGCGGGCGGTTCCGCGCGTACACCGCGAGCGCCGGTGCCACCAGTTGGGCGGTGGCGCCGGCCAGTGGCTCGGGGAGGGTGTCCGGCGGAAACCAGCCGAGCTCCACCGACTCGGCGCTGACCCGCTCGACTGCGCCGGCCGGGGCGACCGCGGCGAAGCGTACGTCGTGGTGCAGCGAGCCGCCCTGGCAGGAAACCTGGTGGATGTCCAGGTCGATCGGGGTGGGGTCGAGCCACAGCCCGGCGATCCCGGACTCCTCGGTCGCCTCCCGCAGCGCCGCCCCGGCCAGGGTACGGTCGCCGGGCTCGCAGTGCCCGCCGAGCTGCACCCAGCGACGGAACCGGCCGTGCAGGCAGAGCAGCACCCGGCTGCCGGTGGCGTCCAGCACCAGCGCGCTGGCGGTGACGTGGCCGGCCCGGTGTGCCCGGGTCAGCGCCGCCGGACCGCCCTCGTCGAGCAGTCGCAGCGTCCGGTCCAGCGCGTCCGCCGCCTCGGCGGTGGGCGGCTGCCAGGCGGTGAGCAGGGCCAACGTGTCGGCGTACAGGGCATCGGGCACAGCGCCACCCTAGTGCGGGGCTCGTAGCATCATCGGTATGACCTGCCTTTCGCACACCGTCGAACTGGCGGTCGCCGGCAACGAGGCGAGCGACCTGCTGCCGGTACGCGCGCCCGAGGTGCTCGCCGCGTACGGCGCCCGGCGGGCGTTCTGGACCGTACTCGACGAGGGGCCGGTCGAGGGATGCCTGGCCCTGCTGGTCGAGCGGTACGACGGCAGTTGGTTGACCGCGCACGTGCCGATGGACGCCGGTGCCGAGAACGGCCGGACCGAGGACGGCGAGGCGCTGGCCCGGCACGACGGCTGGATCTACGTCTTCGGCTCGCACTTCGGCTCCAAGCGTGGGCCGTTGCGCCCCCGCCGCGCCTTCGTGGCCCGGTTCCGGGAGGCCGAGGCGGCCGCCCCGCTGCCCCGGCTGCACGTGGTACGCAACCAGTTCCGGCTGCACCGGGCGGTGAACGACGCCCTGCTGACCGCCGGGATCGGGGTACTGCCGGCGGGGGAGCAGGTGCGGCATCTGTTCATCGCGGCGACCCGGGCCCGGGGCACCGCCCGGGCGAAGAGCTGGGTCGACCGGCTCACCGACGACGACCTGCCGGTCAACGTGGAGGCAGCGGCCTTCACCCCGACCGGCACCGTGCTGCTCGGGCTGCGGTTTCCGGTGACCGGGCGGGGCGAGCCGATCCTCGTCGAGCTGGCGGACGTGGCCGGGATGTTCGACCGGCGGAGTTGGCCCCGGGTCGTCGGGGCGTACGCGTTGACCGGGGTGACCCGGCCCGGCGAGCTGACCGGCTTCCGGGCGCTGTCGGCCCGGGACGACGGCGGGTACGACGCGGTGGTCGGCTCGATCGACGCCCTGGGCAAGCGGTCGGTGCTGCTCGACGACCACCCGACCGGCGGTGACGTGACCAGCCGGCACGTGCGGTTCCGCTGGCCGGCCGACCCGTCCGGGTCCACTGTCGCCGGTGAGCTGATGGCGGACCTCGCCCCGCTGCACAACGTGGAGGGGCTGACCGAACTGGACGGTGCCCGCTACTACGTGACCGACGAGGACCACCGGGTCGCGTTGCTGATCGCGCCGGGCCGGGACGGCTGAGCCCGGCGGTATGCGACGGCGCTGCGGCTCGCTCGGCCTCGCGGCCCGCTCGGCGTCTCGTCTCGGCTCGCTCGGGGCGGGCGGCATGGAAGCGACAACCCGGACAGCACCCTCCGCGGACAACCGTCCGCGAACCCTCGTGGCGACCGTCCGGGTGTCGCGTTCCTCCCCTGCCCCCGGCATGCCGCAGGGTCACCCGGCGTCCAGAACGCCGGTGACCCCGGTATCGGCCTAGTGAGCATGCCCGCTGGCTCCGCCGGCCGTCGAGGTCTTTCAGCCCACGCTGAAAGACGCTGATAGATGGCACCCGGTAGAGTGCGACTGGTTGCCGGGCATACCCCATCCGGCGATTCGGGGAGTGCGTGCCATGCTGCGGATCGTCTTCTCCAGCGAGGACATCGCCCGGACCCGGGTCGCCCCCGCCGCGGACCAGGTCTGGGAGCTGGTCCTCAGCCTGCACCTGTTGCAGGGGCGCAGCCGGGATCCGATGATGGCGGGCTGGCGGCGGGGCGTCTTCGGCGGGCTCCGCCGGGACACCGCACCGGGGCAGTTGCGGCTGCTGCTCGCCCTCAACCCGCCCCGCGGCTACTTCCCCGACTTCCTGACCCCCTACCACAGCATGTACGGCCTGGCGGCCGGGCTGGACGCCGTACGCTCCACGCCGGTCAACGCGCTGGAGCGCGACCTGAACGTACTGGCCGGGGAGAGCCCGCTGCCGCTACCCAGTACCGCCAGCGCGCTGGCCCGGGGCGAAGTCGAGGTGCTGGAGCACCTCACCGACTCGATGCGGATCTACCAGGCGACCGCGATCGAGCCGTACTGGGACCGGATCCAGGCGGCGGTGGAGGCGGACCGGGCACGGCGGGCCCGGGCCCTGCTCGACGGCGGGACGGAAGGGCTGCTGGCCAGTCTCCGTCCGGCGATGCGCTGGGATTCCGGGGTGCTGGAGGTACCGGACTATCCGGCCGACCGGGAGCTGCACCTCGACGGGCGTGGGCTGCTGCTGGTGCCGTCGTTCTTCTGCGCCCGGATGCCCGTGACCCTGCTCGACCCCGAGCTGCCCCCGGTCCTGGTCTATCCGGTAGACCGGTTGGGTGGGCTGACACCGGCACCGGGTGAGGGCGCCGGTCCGGCACCGGCGGCCGGTGGGGAGGAGAGCCGGGTGGCGCTGGCCGCGCTGATCGGGAAGACCCGGGCCCGGGTGCTGGAGGTGGTCGGTGACGGCTGCTCGACCGGCGAGGTGGCCCGCCGGCTGAACATCTCGGCGGCGGCCGCGAGCCAGCACACCACCGTGCTGCGCAACGCCGGACTGCTGGTCAGCCACCGCGACCGCAACACCGTGCTGCACAGCCTGACCCCGCTGGGCCGGGCGATGCTGACCGGCTGAACAGCCGGCCGGGGCGGTCAGAGCCCGGTGGTGGGACCCGGCGGGGTGCCGACCAGCAGGGTCGACCCGATCGCACCGGAGGATGCCGGCAGTACGGCGGAGCCGAGGCCCTCGGCGGCCAGCGCGGCCCGCAGCCGGTGCAGGTCGGCGCCGAACCGGATCAGCACACCGGGGTCGGTGCCGGGCGGACCGGGTGGCGCGCAGTCGAGCAGGACGCCGCTCCGGTACGCCTGGGGCGGTGCCGACTCGCCGAGCCGGTCGCGTACCCGTCGCTCGTCGGTGACCAGCGTCCAGACCGTGCCGGGCGCGACGACCCCGGCGACGGTGCGCAGGGCCCGGTCCACCGCCGCCCGGACCAGCCCGGCGTCGGCGCCGTCCAGCACCGCCGGCACCACGGACGGGACCGGCCCGCCGGCCGTCGACTCGGCCAGGGTGGCGGCGGCGCGCAGCCCGTCGACCCGTGCCTCGGCGGTGCCGAGGGCGAACAGGTCGTGCTCGGCGTCCCGGACCAGCGCCGCCGCGCCGCGCCCGTCGTCCGGATCGGCGGCACCGAGATAGCCCCGGACCACCGCGACCGGCACCTGGTCACACTTGCCCTTGACCAGCTCGCCCGCGCCGGCCAACTCGTCGACCACGGCCATCTGGGTGATGTTGAGCTTGTTGCCGTACGGGTCGACCTCGCCGCGGTGGTCGCGGACCGCCGGCATCCCGGCGACCCCCAGCGCCACGTCGGTGAGGCCGTTGCGCCACGGCCGGCCCATGGTGTCCGAGATGATCACCGCCACGTCGGCGCCGTGCCGCTCCCGGATCGCGGCCCGCAGCGCCCGGGCGGAGGCGTCCGGATCCTTCGGCAGCAGCACCAGCCGGGAACGGTCCACGTTGGAGGCGTCGATCCCGGCGGAGGCCATCACGAAGCCGTGGTGGGTCTGGACGATCCGGGTCGAGCCGCGCCGGGCCACCGGGCGGGCGGTCTCGCCGGCCAGCACCTCGGCCCGGGCCGCCTCCCGCTCCGGCCCGTCGACCGGTACGTCGACCAGCCGGCCCTCCGCCTTGGAGACAATCTTGCTGGTCACCACCAGCACGTCGCCGTCCCGCAGCCAGGGCGCGGCGGTCGCGATCAGCGCCGACAGGTCGTCGCCCTCGGTGACGTCGCCGATGCCGAGCACCGGCAGCACCTCAAGTCTCATCCCAGCTCCACGGCGGTCCGGACCATGGTCGCGGTCGCCGCCTCGTCGGTCATCCACAGCGGGGCCGCCCGCACGGTCACCCCCTCGACCTCGGTCCCGGCGTCGGTGCTGTCCACCAGCCAGGCGTCCAGGATGCCACCGGCCGACCGGGCGCCGTAGAGCCCACCCACCCCGGCCGCGGTGCAGGGCACCCCGAGCACCGCCAGGCAGCGGTCGGCCATCCCGCGTACCGGGGCGCCGCCGATGATCGGCGACACCCCGATCACCGGCGCGGAGCCGGCGACCAGCGCGTCCCGCAGTTCCGGCACGGCGAGCACCGGCGCGATGCTCACCACGGGGTTGCTCGGGGCGAGCAGCACCAGGTCCGCGCCGGCCAGCGCGTCGAGCACCCCGGCCGCCGGCTTGGCCGCCTCCGCGCCCACGAAGACGAAGCGGGAGGTGGGCAGCTCGCCCCGGTGGCGTACCCACCACTCCTGGAAGTGGATCGCCCGCTGGGCGTCCGGGGTGTCCCCGGCGGGGTCGCGCACCACGACGTGGGTCTCCAGCCAGTCGTCGGTGGCGGGCAGCAGGCGTACCCCGGGCTGCCAGCGGGCGCAGAGCGCCTCGGTGACCGCCGAGAGGGGGTAGCCGGCGTTCAGCATGGTGGTCCGGACCAGGTGGGTCGCCACGTCCCGGTCGCCGAGCCCGAACCAGGTCGGCTCCGCGCCGTACGCGGCGAGTTCCTCCTTGACGGTCCAGGTCTCGTCGGCCCGGCCCCAGCCCCGTTCCCGGTCCGCCCCGCCGCCGAGGGTGTACATGACGCTGTCCAGGTCCGGGCAGATCTTCAGGCCGTGTAGGACGACGTCGTCGCCGACGTTGACCACCGCGGTCACCTCGGCGCCGACCTGACGGGCGTACGCGCGGACGCCGGTCAGGAAGCGGGCACCGCCGATGCCCCCGGTCAATACCACGATGCGCATGGCTTCCATCCTCGCCCATCCGCTCCGGACAGGCGGCGGGCGGGCCGGCCGACTAGGCTCAGGCGACGCAGGAGTCCCGTCACCGTCTGAGGGGGAGAGTTGACCAGCCAGCCCGGGCCCGCGCCGAGCGACGCGCCGCAGGCCAGTTCGATAACCAAGCCGCTGCGCGAGCTGATCGCGCTGGTGCTCCTCGGGGCGAACGCCCTCTTCCTGTTCAGCGGTCTGATCGAGCTGTTCTTCGGCGGTTGGGAGGGCTCCGACTTCGGCGACCGCTCGCTGAGCTCCTTCTACGCCTTCATCGGCCTGGAGCAGGTGGCGCTGCCGGTGCTCGCGGTACTGCTCGCCACCCACCTCCAACCGGTGGTCGGGCTGGCCCGGGTGATCACGCTGGTGGCGCTCGTCGAGTACGCCGTCTCGGTGCTGTTCGGCGGGATCACCCTGCTCGCCGGGATCTTCGGGCTGCTGGCCGAGACACAGTTCCGGCAGGCGTTCACCCGGACCCTGGTCTTCGTCGGGGCGTACGTGATCCTGCTGGCGGTGGCCTTCCTGGTCTTCCGGGTGTGGCGGGCGCTCTTCCACGTGTCCAAGCCCAAGCCCCAGCCCGGCCTCTACGGCCAGCCCCAGCCGTACGCCCAGCCCGGCGCCTATGGCCAGCCGGGTGCCTATGGCCAGCCGAGCGCCTACGGCCAGCCGGGTGCGTACGGCCAGCCGGGTGCTCCGTACCAGGGCCACCCGCCCGCCGGCCAGGCCGAGCCGCACGTCTACGGCCAGCCCGTGGTCTACGGCCAGCCGACCGACTACGCCCCGCCCGCCGGCTACGGCCAGCCCGGGTACGCCCCGCCGGTGCCGTCCTCCGCGCCACCGGCGTCGGCCCCGCCCGCGCCGTCGTCCGCTCCGCCGGCACCCGCCTCCGCGCCCCCGGCGGCGCCGCGCGCCGAGTCGCCGTCCGCCCCGTCGGTCGGTGCGGTCCCGTCGGTCGGGTCGGCGCCGTCGGTCGGCGCCACCCCGTCGGACGCGGCATCGCCGGCGGCGGACGAGGAGGAGACAGGGCGGACCCAGGTGATCCCGCAGCGGCCGCCGGTCGCCGACCGTACCCAGCGGATCAACCCGGCCAGCCAGCAGCCGTCGGCCGGCGCCCAGCCACCGCCGGCGGACCGGGACGACGACCCGACCCAGCCGCGCTGAGGCCGACCGCGACGGCGACCCGGTGCCGGGCGGCGCCGGCTCGACCGGGGCTGTGACAGGTGCCACGCGGGTTCCGGCGTCGGCGGTGGGTCCGGCAGGCGCGGTCCGGCCGGCGTTGCGCCTAGGCTGCACGAGTGGCTGATGGGACTGACCAACCGACTGTCGCGAGTCTGCGCCGGGCGCTGCGCCGGGCGGCCGACGGCCGGGCCCTCGACCCGGACGAGGCGGCCGCGCTGCTCGCCGCGCGCGGCGAGTTCCTCGACGAACTGCTGGCGGTCGCCGGCCGGATCCGGGACGCCGGGCTGGCCGACGCCGGCCGGCCGGGCGTGGTCACCTTCTCCAAGAAGGTCTTCGTCCCGCTGACCCGGCTCTGCCGGGACCGCTGCCACTACTGCACCTTCGCCACCGTGCCGCACCGGCTGCCCGCCCCCTACCTGGAGCGGGACGAGGTACTCGCGATCGCGGCGGCCGGTGCCGCGCAGGGCTGCAAGGAGGCCCTGTTCACCCTCGGGGACCGGCCGGAGGAGCGCTGGCCGCAGGCCCGGCAGTGGCTGACCGAGCGGGGCTTCGACTCGACACTGGACTACGTCCGGGCGTGCGCGATCGCGGTGCTGGAGGAGACCGGCCTGCTGCCGCACCTCAACCCCGGTGTGCTCTCCTGGGCCGAGCTGCAACGGCTCAAGCCGGTGGCGCCGAGCATGGGGATGATGCTGGAGACCACTGCCACCCGGCTCTGGGCCGAGCCAGGTGGGCCGCACTACGGCTCGCCGGACAAGGAGCCGGCGGTCCGGCTGCGGGTGCTGGCCGACGCCGGTCGGGTCGGCGTGCCGTTCACCACCGGCATCCTGATCGGGATCGGTGAGACGCCCGCCGAGCGGGTCGACTCGATCTTCGCCATCCGGCGCAGCGCCCGGGAGTACGGCCACGTCCAGGAAGTGATCGTGCAGAACTTCCGGGCCAAGCCGGACACCGCGATGCGCGGCATGCCCGACGCCGAGCTGCACGAGCTGGCCGCCACCGTGGCGGTGGCCCGGATCCTGCTCGGGCCAGGTGCCCGCATCCAGGCACCGCCGAACCTGATCGAGGGGGAGTACGACCTGCTGCTGCGGGCCGGCATCGACGACTGGGGCGGGGTGTCGCCGGTGACCCCGGACCACGTCAACCCGGAGCGCCCCTGGCCGCACCTGGACGAGCTGGCCGCGCGTACCGCCGCCGCCGGGTTCACCCTGCGGGAGCGGCTGACCGTCTACCCCGAGTACGTCCGGCGGGCCGACCCGTGGCTGGATCCCCGGCTCGCCGCGCACGTCGCCGCGCTCGCCGACCCGGCGACCGGGCTGGCGGTCGAGTCGGCCCGGCCGGTCGGCCGCGCATGGCAGGAGCCGGACGCCGCCTTCGTGCCGGGTGGCCGTACCGACCTGCACACCACGATCGACACCACCGGCCGGAGCGCCGACCGGCGCGGCGACTTCGACTCCGTCTACGGCGACTGGGCGGAGGTCGGCGCGAAGCTCCCGACCGCCGCCCCCGCCGCCTCCGGCACCGAGTTGCGGGCCGGGCTGCGGCTGGCCGCCGAGGATCCCGCCGCGCTGCTGGAGCCCCGGCACGAGGCGGCGGCGCTGGCCCTCTTCGCCGCCGACGGGGCGGCCCTGGACGAGCTGTGCCGGATCGCCGACGACGTACGCCGGGACGCCGTCGGCGACGACGTGACGTACGTGGTCAACCGCAACATCAACTTCTCCAACGTCTGCTACGTGGGCTGCCGGTTCTGCGCGTTCGCCCAGCGGGAGCGGGACGCCGACGCCTACCGGCTCTCGGTGGAGCAGGTCGCCGACCGGGCCGAGCAGGCGTGGGCGGCCGGCGCCACCGAGGTCTGCATGCAGGGCGGCATCGACCCCAAGCTGCCGGTCACCGCGTACGCCGACCTGGTGCGGGCGATCAAGGCCCGGGTGCCGGGCATGCACGTGCACGCGTACTCGCCGATGGAGATCGTCACCGGGGCGGCCAAGGCGGGTGTGTCGATCCGGGACTGGCTGACCGAGCTGCGCGACGCGGGGCTGGACACCATCCCGGGCACCGCCGCCGAGATCCTCGACGACGAGGTGCGCTGGGTGCTCACCAAGGGCAAACTGCCGGCAGCCACCTGGGTCGAGGTGGTCGGCACCGCGCACGAGCTGGGCATCCGGTCCAGCTCCACGATGATGTACGGCCACGTCGACCACCCCCGGCAGTGGCTCGGCCATTTCCGGGTACTGGCCGGGTTGCAGGACCGGACCGGTGGCTTCACCGAGTTCGTGGCGCTGCCGTTCGTGCACACCAACGCACCGATCTATCTCGCCGGCATCGCCCGCCCCGGTCCCACCTGGCGGGAAAATCGCGTGGTGCACGCCATGGCCCGGCTGCTGCTGCACGGCCGGATCGACAACATCCAGTGCTCCTGGGTCAAGCTCGGCGATTCCGGTACCGCTGAGCTGCTCCGGAGCGGCTGTAACGATCTCGGTGGCACGCTGATGGAGGAGACGATCTCCCGGATGGCTGGTTCCGACCACGGCTCGGCGCGTACGGTGGCCCAGCTCGAACGGATCGCGGCCGCCGCCGGCCGGCGGGCCCGGCCCCGGACGACCGTCTACGGGTACGCCGGCTGACCCTTCCGTCCGTCCCGCCGCAGGCTCGCCGGGACGGTTCGTCATGGGCGCGCCGGGCGCGCCACGCCGGATATCCGACGCAACTCGCCGTGCGGGCGTTACCCGCACCGGGTCTGAATCGATAGGGCAGGTGTTGCGAGACCCGATGGCTCCCAGAGTCGTCCGGGCACGCGGTAGGGGTGACTCCACTTAGCAGGTTCGGCTTGACGACGCACGTATAACACACGTGTAATTTCAGTGGGGTCGTTCGTACGGAGCGCATCAAATCGCTACCGGACGGACAAACACGCCTTCCGCGTGGGGGGTTGCGCCGGCTGCCGCGCCGGTGCGCGATAAGGAGGCAACTGGATGGACGGCCGACTCGAGGTGGCCGACCTGCTCGGAAATGCTCCGGAGTGGCAAGAGCGAGCGCTCTGCTCGCAGACCGATCCGGAGGCGTTCTTTCCCGAGAAGGGCGGCTCGACCCGCGAGGCGAAGCGGATCTGCTCCCGGTGCGAGGTCAAGGCCGAGTGTCTGGAATACGCACTCGGGCACGACGAACGGTTCGGGATCTGGGGCGGGTTGTCCGAACGCGAACGGCGCAAGTTGAAGCGTCGCGTCGCCTGAGCGGCCGCGCCCGGGTGGTGGGGGCCGCCCGGGTCAGGCCAGCCTCGTCGGGATCGACGTGTGGCCGCCTGTCGGGGGGACGGGGCTCAGGCCAGTTCGTCGGGATCGACGCCGAGCAGGTTCGCGACCTGCTCGATGATCACGTCGTGCACCAGGTCGGCGAGATCCTCGCGGTCTATCGCGCGGAACTCCAGGGGGCGGCGGTAGAGCACGATCCGGGGCGGCACCTCTTGGCGTCCGGGGCGCCCGGGCAGCAGCCGGGCCAGCGGGACCTCACCGTCCTCGAGTACGTCCGAGTCGTAGACGTTCAGGTCCGGCGGTACGTCCTCGACCGCGAACTCGACTCCGGCCAGTTCCTTGGCGAACCGCCGCTCCAGGGTCTCCACGGTGTCCAGGACCAGGTCGTCGAAGATCTCCGATTTGGTACGGGCCAGCGGGACGGTGGCCGGAACGAGCCGACCTCGCAGCCCGCGCCCGTGCCGGTCCCGGTGCGACCGGCGCCCGGATCCCGGCCGGCGGTTCTCCGGACTGGTCATCTGCACCCCGCTTCACTCGTCGTGGACGACCGCCCACGACGACAGGGTAGACCTGGTCCGATCAAGATCGGCTCGGGGATTCGGTCGTGTCGGAGCGGGCCGCCCGGAATGTGATCACCCTTACCGGCGTGTCGCATGCCCAAGCGTGGTGGCGGAGCCGGTAATGGAGATACCGTGCCGCCGTGAGGTCACCACGGCGTTGCTCCCGCAACGGCTGCCCCCGACAGGCCGTAGCCACGCTGACCTATGTCTACAACGAGTCCACAGCCGTGGTGGGCCCGCTGGCGGCCTTCGCCGAGCCGCACACCTACGACCTCTGCGAGCCGCACGCCCGAAGCCTGACCGCACCCCGGGGCTGGGACGTGGTCCGGCACGAGGGCGAGTTCGAGCCGCCCCCGCCGACCACCGACGATCTGGTGGCGCTCGCCGAGGCGGTCCGCGAGGCAGCCCGCCCGGCGCCGCCCCGCCCGGACGAGATCGAGAGCGACCAGCATCCCGGTCAGCAGACCGGACGGCGGGGGCACCTCCGGGTCATCCCGCCCAGCTACTGACCGAATCGGTTACCGGGTTCCGGGTGCCACGGCCGCCAGCTCGGCCACGCTGCCGGCCATGATCGTGCGTACGTGTGCGGTTATTTGCTCCAGCGGCCAGTCCCACCAGGCCAGCGCCAGCAGCCGGGCGACGTCCTCGTGGCCGTACCGGCGGCGGATCAGTCGGGCCGGGTTGCCGCCGACGATGCCGTAGTCGGGTACGTCGTCGACCACCACCGAACCGGAGGCGACGATCGCCCCGCTGCCGATCCGGACCCCGGGCATCACCATCGCCTGGTAGCCGAACCAGACGTCGTGGCCGACCACCGTGTCGCCCCGGCCGGGCAGGCCCGTGATCAGGTCGAAGTGCTCGGCCCAGGAGCCGCCCATGATCGGGAACGGGAAGGTCGACGGGCCGTCCATCCGGTGGTTAGCGCCGTTCATGACGAACCGGGTGCCCTCGCCCAGCGCGCAGAACTTCCCGATGACCAGCCGCTCCGGCCCGTAGTGGTAGAGCACGTTGCGGGTCTCGAACGCGGTCGGATCGTCCGGGTCGTCGTAGTAGGTGAACTCCCCGACCTCGATCAACGGGGAGGTGACCAGCGGTTTCAGCAGCACTACCCGAGGCTGCCCGGGCACCGGGTGCAGCACGGTCGGGTCGGCGGGAATCCCCGGCATGACGGATCAGCTCCTACGGCGAAGGCGGGTCGGGCGAGGGCGGGTCGGGTGGCGGCGGAGCCGGGTGGCGGGCCGTCGTCGGCTGCCCGGCTGGCAGGCATCTCTCTCTCGGCGGTGATACCACCGAGTCATCATGATGACTCGGTGGTATCACGCTCGTCTGGCATATATGCCGGCCAGCGGCCCTGTGTCGGATCGGCGGGTGGCGGCCCGACGCCGATCGGCGGGCGGCCCTGGGGAGCCTGGTCGGTGTCGGCCACGTGTGGACACTTCGGGACGTCCTGGTGACCTTTTCGATGCGAGCTACAGATCCCGAATCGCCGAGATGATGCGGTGCGTGTGTGCCGAGTTTGAGTAGTTCAAAGCCTTTTCTGGGCAGTTGGCCGTGTCGGGCGGACATAGATGTGCATCGTCGATATGTTGGCCCGGACGATCCGACCTCTCGAAAGGCGGCCCGGCGATGAACGAGGTGCTACGGCTGGCGATGGCGACGGCGGGGGAGACCGCCGAGTCCCTGGCCGAACAGGTGGGTGTGGACCCGAAGACCGCCGGGCGGTGGCTCTCGCCCGGCCGCGTCCCGCACCCCCGGACCCGGGTGGCGGTGGCCGCCATCCTCGGCCGGGAGCCGGCCGAGCTGTGGCCCGACCCGTTCCGGCGCCGGGACATGCCGTGGTTCCGGCCGTGGGCCGAGGTCGAGAAGGAAGCCATCGCGCTGCGGTCGTACCAGCCGCTGATCGTGCCGGGGCTGCTCCAGACCGAGGGGTACGCCCGGGCGATGCTGCGGGTCGGCGGGCTGCTCCCGGCCGACCAGGTGGAGCAGATCGTGGCCAGCCGGCTGAAGCGGCAGGAGATCCTGACCGGCGACAAGCCGCCGCAGCTCGTCGCGGTGCTCGACGAGGTGGTGCTGCGCCGGCTGCTCGGCGACCCGGCGGTGATGCGGGAGCAGTTGACCCACCTGGCGGCGGTGGCCGAGAAGCCACACGTACAGGTCCGGGTGATCCCGGCGGACGTGCCGTGGCACACCGGGCTGGCCGGGCCGTTCGTGCTGGCCCGGCTCGACGACGGGATCGAGCTGGCCTATCTGGACAACCAGCTACGTGGCCAGATCCTCAACGATCGATCCGACATTGCTAGCCTGGGAAAGCGGTGGGAGAGCCTCACCGGTGAGGCGCTGCCCCGCCGACCGTCGATCGACCTGATCAGGGAAGTGGCGAAGACATGGACATGACCGGCGCCCGGTGGCGCACCGCCAGTCGGAGCAGCAACAACGGCGGAGACTGCGTGGAGGTGGCGGACAACCTGCCCGGCCGGGTGCTGGTGCGGGACAGCAAGGACCGCGACGGCGGCACGCTGAGCTTCGGCCCGGCCGCGTGGCGCGCGTTCGTCGGACTGGCCAAGCACCGCTGACCCGTACCCGGGGATCGAAGTCCGGTCGGGCGCCGGGGCGCCGGGCTGCCTCCGGGCCGTCCGCCGCGCCGGCTACGGCCACACCGCGAGTTCGTACAGTTGGGTCACCCCTCTGCCGTTCGCTTGGGACAGCCGGAGGTACCTGGCGTCGATTCCGGGCGGCAGGGTGACCGCCAGGAAACGCGGCTCGCCGGCGTCGGCCCGTCGCGACCAGGTGATTCCGTCGTCACTCGTCTCGATCACGACCGGGCTCGAAACCGACAAGCGATGCGCGAACACCGCCGCGATCGGACGGCGGACGCCAAGGTCGATCTGCACGAAGGTGTTGGCACGGCAGGGTTCCGCCGACTCAGTCGCCCGAGGGCTCGGCGAGGTGCCGGAGCCGCTCCTTTCCAAGCACGACCGGAGGCGATAGGGCCGCCCGTACCTGCCGTCGGTCAGGGAACACGGTACGAGGGGTTCCGGCTCACCGCGGCGGCCGGCGACCGCGCATCCCGCGCCGCGGGACTGAGGCGGTTCGAGGGCTCCGACCAGGCCGACGCGCTGACTGTCGTACTGCGTGGTGAACTCCGTGCCGTCGTCCGTGACCTTGAGGGTGGCGGTGACGTGGAGGTGGCCGCGTAGATCCCCGATCGCCCGTGCGTCCAACGATCCGCCCGGCTTGACGCCGTCGGCGACCCACACCACGTCGTTGCCTTCGGTGCCGGAGGTCGCGGTGACCGTGTACCTCGGGGGTTTCCGGTTCTTCGGACCCGGACGGTCCGACCAGTCGAAGCTGACCCTGCTGGAGTCTGGCCGGACGACCAGGTCCGCCGGCTCCCAGAAGGTGAGCGGGGGAACGGTGATGGCAGTGCGACGGACCTTGAACCGGGCCTGGACGGCCGGCCCGCTGGCGGTCTCGCCCTCGCCCGGAAGCCGGGCGCTGATCGCCATCGTCGATGCGGTGTTGAACGTTCCCCGGGTATCCCGGCCGGTGAGCCGGAACGTGTAGGTGCCGGTACTGTCGGTCGTTGTCTTTCGGGCGTCCTTGCACAGGTCGACGGCCTCGGCGAGGCAGAGGAGTCCAAGACTCGTGACGGTGGCCAGGAGGCCGCCGATGACCTCTCCCGCGTCGGGTTCCTTGAGCAACATGACGCTCACCCCGGTCGCGGGTGCGCCGTCGGCCCGGGTCAGCCGCCCGGAGATGGTCACCTCGGCGTCGTCCGGAACGCTGCTGCTGGTGGTGGTGCAACCCGCGACGAGCAGGGCGACCAGGGTGGCAACGGTGAACGACCGGCGGAGACGGGCGGGGCGGCAGGGGTGCATGGCGGGATCGTATATACCAGCGCACACCCGCGTGAGGCGTCGTACGGGCGCATGTCAGGATCTGCGTCTGAATGGATCTCCCGCGACGCCTCCGGCCAGCGGGTCGACCCGTAGGCCCCCGCCCCTCGGCACACGAACCCGGAGGAGCCGCACATGCGTGATCGCCCGCATCCCCTGCCGCCGCGGCTGCCCCGGCGGACGCTGCTGCGCGGCGTGGCCGGCTCGGCGGCGCTGCTGGCGACGACCACGCTGTCCGGCTGCGGCACCAGGGGGGCCCGGCAGACCGAGGCGAGCTGCGCCAGCGAGGACCTCTCCGGCACCGAGAAGACGCTGGTCTTCTCGAACTGGCCGCAGTATCTGGACGTGGCCGAGGACGACGAGTCGAAGCGGCCGACCCTGGAGGCGTTCCAGCGGCGCTCCGGCATCCAGGTCAGCTACACCGAGGACATCAACGACAACAACGAGTTCTTCGGCAAGATCCGTAACCAGCTCGCCGCGTGCCAGCCGATCGGCCGGGACATCATCGTGCTCAGCGACTGGATGGCGGCCCGGGTGATCAACCTCGGCTGGGTGCAGCGGCTCGACGCGGGCCGGCTGCCGCACGTCGGCCGCAACCTGCTGACCTCGCTGCGAAACCGCTCCTACGACCCCGACAACGTGCTCGCCATCCCGTGGCAGTCCGGGCTGGCTGGGCTGGCCTACAACGGCCGGGTCACCGGCGAGGTGCGTACCGTGGACGAGCTGCTGACCCGGCCGGACCTGAAGGGCCGGGTGACCGCGCTGGCCGAGATGCGGGACACCATGGGGCTGCTGTTGGCCGCCGGCGGGCACGACCCGGCGAACTTCACCCCGGCCCAGTTCGACGAGGCACTGGAGAAGCTGCGCCGGGCCGTCAAGAGCGGGCAGATCCGCCGGTTCACCGGCAACGACTACGCCGCCGAACTGGCCAGGGGCGACATCGCCGCCTGCGTCGCCTGGTCCGGCGACGTCATCCAGCTCGCCGCCGAGGACGCCCGGGTACGCTTCGTCGCCCCCGACTCCGGGGTGATGCTCTACTCCGACAACATGCTGGTGCCGAACCGGGCCACCCACCGGGCCAACGCCGAGGCGCTGATGGACTACTACTACGAGCCGGCCGTGGCCGCCCAGCTCGCCGCGTACGTGAACTACATCTGCCCGGTGCAGGGTGCGCAGGCCGAGATGGAGAAGATCGACCCGGAGTTGGCGACCAATCCGCTGATCTTCCCCGACGCGGCACTACAGGCCCGGTCGAAGGTGTTCATGTCGCTGGACGAGGCCCGGGAACGCGAGTACGAGTCGAAGTTCCAGCAGGTCATCGGGGGTTGACGCCGATGGTCGTCGAGGAGCCGTCCGGGGCGCTGCGGCTGGTCGGACTCAGCAAGCGATTCGGCGCCGTCACCGCCGTGGACCGGCTCGACCTGACCGTACCGGCCGGCTCGTACTTCGCCCTGCTCGGGCCCTCCGGCTGCGGCAAGACCACCACGCTGCGGATGGTGGCCGGGCTGACCGAGCCGACCGGCGGCCGGATCCTGCTCGGCGACGAGGAGATCACCCGGCTGCGGCCGTACCGCCGGCCGGTGAACACGGTGTTCCAGAGCTACGCGCTCTTTCCGCACCTGGACGTGTTCTCCAACGTCGCGTTCGGGTTGCGGCGGCGACGCGTACCGGACGTGGCCGGGCAGGTGCGCCGGATGCTGTCGCTGGTGCAGCTCGACGGGTACGAGCGGCACCGGCCGGACCAGCTCTCCGGCGGGCAGCAGCAGCGGGTGGCGCTGGCCCGGGCCCTGGTCAACCGGCCCCGGGTGCTGCTGCTGGACGAGCCGCTCGGCGCGCTCGACCTGGCGCTGCGCCGCCGGATGCAGGGCGAACTGCGGCGGCTGCGCGCCGAGGTCGGCGGCACCTTCGTGCACGTCACACACGACCAGGAGGAGGCGATGACCCTGGCCGACACGGTGGCGGTGCTGAACGCCGGCCGGGTCGAGCAGCTCGGCCCCCCGGCCGAGCTGTACGAGTTCCCGGCCACCGCCTTCGTGGCCACCTTCCTGGGCCGGTCCAACCTGCTCGCCGGCACGGTGACCGGGCGCGGTGGCGACGACCTGCTGGTCGAGGCGTACGGGCGGCGCTTCTCGGTGCCGTCGGCCCGGGCCAGGGTCGACTCCGGTGCGGCGCTGCTCGGGGTACGGCCGGAGAAGGTGCGGCTGGCCGGCACGCCGGAGCAGGTGCCGGCCGGGCACCAGTGGCTGGACGGGACGGTCGGCGATGTCGGCTACCTCGGGGTCGGCACCGAGTACTCGGTGCGGAGCGCTGCCGGGGTCGAGCTGTCGGTCTTCGCCGCCGCCGACGGGGAGTCGGCCCGGATCCCGGTCGGCACCCCGGTGGTCGCGCACTGGCATCCCCGGCACGCCTTCCTGCTCGACGGCGGGACGGCCACGGTCCCGGCGGTGCGGGCGGGGCGGGAGTGAGCCGGTCCGGGCGCGGCCGGGCGGTGCCGTACCTGCTGGTGCTGCCCGGGCTGCTCTGGCTGGTGCTCTTCTTCCTGGCCCCGGCGGTGCAGCTCGGCGCGACCAGCCTCTACGACCCGGCCGGCTCGCTGACCACCGGGTACGCGATGACCTGGTCGTGGCGCAACTACCCGGACGCGCTGGCGGCGTACGGCGGGCAGCTCGGCCGCTCCTTCGGGTACGCCGGGCTGGCGACCCTGCTGGCGCTGCTGCTCGGCTATCCGCTCGCGTACGTGATCGCGCTGCGCGCCGGGCGCTGGCAGCACCTGCTGCTGGTCTGCGTGGTGGCGCCGATGTTCACCAGCTTCCTGGTCCGGACGCTGGCCTGGAAGACCATCCTCGCCGACGGCGGTGCCGTGGTCGGGCTGCTGCGCGCGGCGCACCTGCTCGCCCCGGACGGCCGGCTGCTCGCCACGCCGGTCGCGGTGGTCACCAGCCTGACCTACTGCTACCTGCCGTTCATGGTGCTGCCGCTCTACGCCAGCCTCCAGCGGCTCGACCCCCGACTGCTGGAGGCGGCCGGTGACCTCTTCGCCCGGCCGGCCCAGGTGTTCCGGCGGGTCACCCTGCCGCTGTCGATGCCCGGGGTGGTGGCCGGCACGCTGCTCACCTTCATCCCGGCCACCGGCGACTACATCAGCGCCGAACTGCTCGGCACCCCCAACGAATACATGATCGGCAACGTGATCGACGCGGCCTTCCTGGTCCGGCTGGACTATCCGCAGGGCGCCGCCCTGTCGGTGCTGCTGATGGTGGCGATCCTGGTGCTGGTGGTCGGCTGGCTGCGCCGGGCCGGGGCTGCGGAGGTGCGGTAGCGGTGGGGGGCAGGTTCGGGCGGTTCGTCGCCGACCACTGGGTGCTGGCGGTCGCCGCGCTGGTGCTCGGCTATCTGCTGCTGCCGGTCGCGGTGGTGGCCGGGCTGTCGTTCAACCAGCCCTCCAGCCGGCTGTCGTACGACTTCGCCGAGTTCACCCTGGACAACTGGCGGGACCCGTGCGCCGGCCCGGGGATGTGCGCGGCGGTGCTGCGCAGCGTACAGATCGGGTTCGTGGCCACGGCGATCTCCACCGTGCTCGGCACGCTGATGGCGTTCGCGCTGGTCCGACACCGGTTCCGGGGGCGGGCCGCGGTCAACGTGCTGGTGCTGGCCCCGGTCGCCACCCCGGAGGTGGTACTCGGCACCTCGCTGCTCGCCCTGCTCGTCGCCGCCGGGATACCGCAGGGCTTCTGGACCGTGGTGATCGCGCACGTGATGTTCTGCGTCTCGTTCGTGGTGGTCACCGTCCGGGCCCGGTTGTCCGGAATGGACACCCGGATGGAGGAGGCGGCGATGGACCTGTACGCCACCGAGTGGCAGGCGTTCCGCCGGGTCACCCTGCCGCTGGTGCTGCCCGGCATCGTGGCCGCCGCACTGCTCGCCTTCTCGCTCTCCTTCGACGACTTCGTCGTGACCAACTTCAACTCCGGCACCACCGTCACCTTCCCGATGTACGTCTGGGGAGCCAGCCAGCGTGGCATCCCGCCCCAGGTGAACGTGGTCGGCACCGCGATGTTCGCGGTCGCGCTGCTGATGCTGGCCGCCAGCCGCCTCGGCCGGCGGAGTACCCGCCGCTCTGGTTAGGCTGGGCCGCCATGGAGCACCGTCATCTCGGCCGCAGCGGCCTGCTGGTCAGCGAGATCACCTACGGGAACTGGCTCACCCACGGCGAACTGGTGGCGAGAGAGGCGGCGCTGAGCTGCGTACGGGCCGCGCTGGATGCCGGGATCACCACCTTCGACACCGCCGACGTCTACGCCCGGGGCGCCGCCGAGGAACTGCTCGGCGAGGCGCTGCGCGGAGTACGCCGGGAGTCGGTGGAGATCGCCACAAAGGTCTGCCTGCCGGTCGGCGACGGCCCCAACGACCGGGGCCTGTCCCGCAAGCACGTGCGGGAGTCCTGCCACGCCTCGCTGCGCCGGCTCGGCACCGACTACGTCGACCTCTACCAGGCGCACCGCTTCGACGACCGGACACCGCTGGCGGAGACCTTGCTCGCCTTCGAGGAGTTGGTCCGGCAGGGCAAGGTGCTCTACGTCGGCGTCTCGGAGTGGACGGCGGCGCAGATCCGGGCCGCGCTGGAGGTCGCCGCCGAACTCGGGCTGCGTAACCGGATCGTCGCCAACCAGCCGCAGTACAACATGCTCTGGCGGGTGATCGAGCCCGAGGTGGTGCCGCTGTGCGAAGCGGAGGGGATCGGCCAGATCGCCTTCCAGCCGCTCGCCCAGGGGGTGCTGACCGGCAAGTACCGGCCCGGCCAGGCTCCGCCGGAGGGTTCCCGGGCGGCCAGCGGCGGCCGGGCGCCGACGTTCATCCGGCGGGTACTCGGTGACCGGCTGCTCCAGCAGGTCCAGGAGCTGCGCCCGATCGCCGACGAGGCCGGCCTCTCGATGGCCCAGCTCGCGATCGCCTGGACGCTGCGGCGGCCCGCCGTCAGTACCGCACTGATCGGGGCGTCCCGCCCGGAACAGGTCACCGAGAACGCGGCGGCGGCCGGGGTACGCCTCGACGACGCGCTGATGCGCCGGATCGACGAGACGCTGGGCGACCTGGTCGAGACCGACGCCGGCAAGACCGCGCAGATGATGGCGGTCAAACCCGACTGGGCCGCCCCGGCACCGGCGCCCGCCGGATAACCCGCCGCCGGACTGCGGCACCGGACAGGGCCGCCGCCGGACAGCGATGCCGGACAGCCTGGTGCCGCCCCGACGTCATGCGACGAGTTCGCGGACCGTCCGGGTCACCGTGCTGAACCCGGTGGCGGCGAGGAAGGCGAGGTAGTCGGCGTGGTCGGCGTCGGCGTAGTCGAGCAGCCGGGTCACCTCGCCCAGCCGGAGCCAGGCGGCGGCCTGGCCGAGCAGCCAGCCGCCGATTCCCTGCCGCCGGTGCGCCTCGGCGACCCATAACTCCCCGACGTCCGCCCAGCCGCCGAGCCGGGACATCCGGGTTCCGGTGTCCAGGTTGGTGTCCACCTCCACGAAGCCGAGCACGGCCTCGTCCCGTACCGCCGAGATCCGGGTGCCGTTGCCGCCGACGGTCCGGACCGGGGCCAGCCCGGCCAGGGGTGGCGGGCCGGACCGCAGCAGGTCGGCGACGTCGGCCACCAGCACGACTTCGGTACGCCCCTCGGCGCGGAACCCGGCCCGCCGGTAGATCGCGGCGACGTGCGGCCACTGCTCGGGTACGCCGTACACCCCGGGGGCCGGCAGGGCGCCGTCGGCGTACCGGGGGTTGGCGTTCCAGCGGGCGAACTGGGCGAGGCAGGCGGCGGCGAGCAGGTCACCGGCCTCCGACGCGTCCGGCCAGTACGGCGCCTCCGGCCAGCAGACCAGCCAGCGGATCTCACCGGCACCCCGGTACCGCTCCGCCACGTCCTCGTCGCGCCGGTAACGCAGCAGCAGTGCCGCCGCCACGATCCGGCCGCGCTGCTCGGCGACCAGGGCCACCCGCTCAGCCACCCACGGGTCGACGACGAACTCGCCGGGCTCCCGTTCGAGTTGGCTGAGCAAGCCCTGCACCGACACGGAGACGTTGGGGAGCACGGCACCGATGTGCGCGTTGACCAGGGCGGTGACCTGTTCCCGGTCGGAGCGGACGAACCGGCGTACCGAAATGGACGACATGCGGACCTCCACGCGTGGACACGACGCGAACTGGGAGAACCCGCCACCGGTGCGGTACGCCGACCAGGATATCAAGCACGGCGGGCCGTACCCTCGATCCGTGGGCGGCGCTCGGCGGCCCGGCGCAGCACCCGACGGCCCGGAGAGGCACGGCATGAAGGTCATCCTGTTCGGCGCGACCGGCATGGTGGGACAGGGCGTGCTTCGCGAGTGTCTGCGCGACTCCCGGGTCGGCAGCGTGCTCGCGGTCGTCCGCACCCCGACCGGACAGCGGGACCCGAAGCTGCGTGAGCTGGTCTGGACCGACTTCCTCGACTTCACCGGTGCGGCGGAGGAATTCGCCGGGGCCGACGCCTGCTTCTTCTGCCTCGGGGTTTCCTCGTTCCGGATGAGCGAGGCCGACTACACCCGGGTCACCTACGACGTCACGATGGCCGCCGCCCGAGCGTTGGCGGACGCCAGTCCCGGGCTGACCTTCGGCTACGTCTCCGGGCAGGGCGCGGACAGCACCGAGCGGGGCCGCATCATGTGGGCCCGGGTCAAGGGCCGGACCGAGAACGAGCTGCTCCGGCTGCTGCCGAACGCCTACGCCTTCCGGCCCGGCTTCATCCAGCCGCTGCACGGCATCCGGTCCAAGACGCGGTTGTACCGGGCCCTCTACGCGATGGTCGCGCCGCTCGCGCCGGCACTGCGGCGGGCGTTTCCGCGTGCCGTCACCACCACCGAGCAGATCGGGCTGGCGATGCTCGGCGTCGCCGAACGCGGCTATCCCCGGCGGGTGCTGGAAAACCGGGACCTGACCACCTTCGGCGACCGGCCGGGCGGCGCACGGGCGTAACGGGCACGGGGCTATCGGGCCTGGGCCGACGGGACGGCTCAGTCGAACCAGTCGGGGTCGGCCGCCCGGATCAGCGTGGCCAGCTTCGCCCGGTCGTGGAAGGCGGCCTGGAGCAGCCCGCCCAGTTGCCGCAGGGCATCCGGGTCGGTGCCGTAGGCGACGAAGGTGCCCGCCTCCGGGTCGTAGCGCAGCCGGTCGGCGAGCTCGGGGGCGTCGCTGCGCACCACCGACCTGGCCACCGCCGTCCAGTCGTAGCCGTTGCCGACCTGCCCGTCGGCCTCGAAGACGTCGGAAACGTCGACCATGCTGGAGTCGCTGAGCATCAGGCAGTAGTTGCCGGGGTTGTGGTCGTACTCGAAGAACTTGAGCGGGCTGAAGGAGTTGTCGGCCTCGGTCACGCCAGGATCCTAGACGAGTAGTTCCGTGGGGACCTGGCTGATGACCCGACTGGCCGATGAACGCCCGGATGCCGCACCCGACGCCGATGACAGCGGCCAGCGATCTTTGACACAATCGCCGAATGACACTGCCACCCCGGCCGGCTGCGCCTGAGCCTTCTGATGAGGTTCCGCAGGACGCCGAGGTCGAGGCGCCACCGACACCGAAGCGCAAAACCGCAATCATCGTCGGCGTGATCGCCGCGGTGCTGATGCTGTGCCTCTGCGGAGGATGCCTGGTCGTGGTGGGCGCCGTGACAATCTCCAGTCGCGCGGGTACTCCCGAGGCGGGCACTATCCCCTACTCGGCCGCGCCAATAGAGGCGTCACCATCGAGGACAACCACTCGCCCCACGCCGACCCCAGATCCCACCCGCGAAGCGTTCGAGGACATCTCGGCCGGCGACTGTCTGGACGCATACATGGACCCGTACGACGCCAGCGAGTGGAGCGAGGACGTGCCGAACGCCGTCGACTGCGACCGCACGGACGCCTACGTGCGGGTGACCAGCGTGGAGGACAGCGCCAGTGACTGCAACTCCGATGCCCTGGACGCGGAAACGTGGTGGAAATACTCCGCCGGAGGGAATGCGATCTACCTCTGCTTGGAGCGTCAACTCCGCGTAGGCGAATGCTTCCTGGCCGAGGTAAGCGAAGAGGATGCGAAACGCGTCGCCATCAGCCGCCACGGCCTGATGACCTCGTGGCAGTGCGGCAAGGGCACCGTCCCCAGGGATTTCGACTACATACTCCAGGTCACCGCGCTCACCAACGGCGACTGCCCAAGAAACTCCCGTTCCTGGGACGACTTCCGCGGTGGCAAGCTGTGCGCCCGGGTCGTCTGAGGAACCTCGGCGCCGAAACGGCGTCGTCCGTTCTCGCCTCAGTAGGGCATTGCGGGAATGGCGCCCATAGCCGACGAGCAGGAACCCGATCCCCGCGATGGCCGGGATGTGATGCTCGCCCGCTGCTACGCCGGGCGGTGCGGGATCAGGGCGTGTCTGCCTTGAGTCGGTGGATCCGTTGCCGCAGCGTCTCTTCGGCCGACGGGGGCTGTAGGTCGCCTCGCTCGCGGCGCCATCGGGCGAACGCCAGGTCCAGCTGTGCGGCGTGTAGGCGTTTCATCCGCGTGTACGCCGCAGGGCTTGTCCACAGTAGGGTGTCCAGCCGCATCCGGAACCGTCGCGGGGCGTCCACCAGCACGGAGACTTCGGCCGGAGTGATGGTGCCCAGCGGGTTGGCCGCTTCGGCCAGCAGTTGCCGGTGCAGCGACCGGGTTTCTTGGCGTAGTGCGATGATGACGAGGAAGAGCAGGACGGCGAAGGCCGGGCCCTTGAGGACGATCAGATTCACCGGCTGCACGACGAACAGCTGGAGCGTCGGATGGTCCGACTCCCAGTAGAAGTGGCCCATCGCGCAGATGTCCCAGACCAGGTGGACGGCGACGGCGAAGGCGAAGCCACTAGCGATGCAGATGGCCCGCCGTCGCCAGCCGGTGAGCTGCGTGGCCAGTCCCACGCCGGCGCCGATGATCCCCGTGTACGTGGCGTGGCTGACCAGCAGCCCGGTGACCTGCCGGTACCAGTGCTGGTAGAGGACGGTGTCGAAGCCCTGTGCCATGTAGAGCACCGACTCGGCGAACTGGAATCCGAGGCCGACGCAGGCGCCGACGACAATGCCGCCGAGCATGCCGTCGATCCGCCGCCAGGCGAGCAGCACGATCGCGGCGACGCCGGCGCCCTTGACGAGTTCTTCCGGGATTGCGGCGGCTGCCGAGTGGGCGATGATCGTCGCGGTGCCGGGCAGCACCTCCGCCGTGATGGCGATGTGCAGCATGACCTCGACCATCTGGGTGAAGTACGAGGCAACGAAGAGTCCCCAGGCGAAGGCGACGAGGACCAGCCACCACGGTGGCTTTCGGTTGCGCTGCAAGCGACGGAACGTCCACAGTCCAAAGAAGGTCGTGGGAATGCTCAGCAACGCGCCCCGCCAGGCGATTCCGATCTCCAGGACAACGGTGAGGACCATGAGGATCGCGGGCACGCCGAACACCACCCCGCTGCCGAGCACGCACGCCAGGAATCGGGTACGCCGGGAGCTGCTTGACGCGAAGACGACGGCGACGGCGACCGCGACGGCGCTCGCGGCGAGCAGGGCGATGCCGATCACCACGAGGTTGATCGCGCCGAGGGTTCGCAGCGAGTTGTCGTCGTCCCGGACGACGGCGATGAGTGCTGCGGCGGCGATGAGCGCCAGCAGGCCCCCGCCGATCGCGACGGCGGCTCCGAGGCGGTCGAGCCGGTACGCCGTCGGATCCTGCGGCGTCGACCCCGGCGCGGGCGGTGTGGGTTGGGCGGGCGCGTGCGGTGCGGACAGCAGCGAGGTGGCGGGCGGCCGCGCGTGCACCGAGGGTGAAGGTGGCGCGTCCCCATGGGCCGGCGCGGCGGGCTCGGCCGGCTGCGCGGTGGGGTCGGCTGAAGCGCCCGGGCCGGCCGGCCCGGGCGCTGCCGGGGGCACCGACGGCCGCGGACCAACTGCGGTCATCGCTCGATCTCCACATGCACCCAGGCGAGCACCTCGACCACCCGGTCGTCCTCGACGGTGGCCAGCACGAACTGGTAGTCGCCGCCGGGCACCGCAGAGGTGGTGCTCAACGGCACCGGACCGCTGCGGAGCTTGCCGAGATCCGGCAGGTCGACGCTGTTGGTCTGGTGGCCGAGCGCGTCGTACCAGGCGGCTCGCACGGCTTTCCGGGGACCGGTGTCGACCGCATTCCCGTCCACCGTGGCAACCGGAATCTGACCTTTCTGGAATACCGTCCGTGAGACTTGCGAGAGGCGGGCGTTCGTTGGGTCGTATGCGTAGAACCGGATCGGCAGGTGAGAGGAGCGTTGCGGCGCGGTCGGCCAGGATACGGCGAGGACGACGGTCGCGGCGACGAGGACGACGGCCGCGACCAGGCCGAGGATCGTCATCACCCGGACTGGCGGGCCGGCCTCCGCTGGCTCAGGTCGGTCTGGCATAACATCTTTCCCCTCACTCCGGTGGGTTACCCTAGCCCAGTCCGATGACGACTGATGCACATGTATGTCAGGTCAATATCGATATCCGGAACCGGGGGCAGCTGTGCTTCTCGACGTGCTGGCCGACGGTGTACCCATCGACTGCGGCGGGATGGCGGACGGCCTGACCGGCTGCTATGGGAAGCTTCCCGCGATTGGCATCGCCGCGGCCGCCGTGATGGCCGGCGCCGCCGTCGTCGGTCCCGCCGTGCTCGCCGTGTTCCTTCCGCAACTCCTCAACGCCATCGCGGGCGTTCCGGTCCACCCGCCGGAAACACCGCACGCGCCAGCCACCCAGGCCGTCGCCCGGACACTGACCGCCGAAACAGCGGAGAGCGCACCGCCGAGCACCGACGTGGCGCAGAAGGGCTCGACAGAGTTC
Organism: Plantactinospora sp. ZYX-F-223; assembly: GCF_039649625.1. NCBI lineage: Bacteria > Bacillati > Actinomycetota > Actinomycetes > Micromonosporales > Micromonosporaceae > Plantactinospora > Plantactinospora sp. ZYX-F-223. Next base: position 184,343 of record NZ_JBDJAV010000016.1, read on the forward strand.
GACCCGGTGGCACAGCCCAACCAACCGGAGCACCCGCCCCGCACGACGCCGGCCGCGGGCCAGCTTGCCCCATCTGCACCAGAGCTCTCGCAGTCCCAACCCGAAGGGGATCTCGACCGGAGCCCGGACGCGCACATCGACAAGCCAGACCTGCCGCAGCCCGATCCGGGGCAGCGTCCGGTGCAGTTCGGTCAGCCGCTCGGCGCGGTATCAGGCAAGCAGCCGCCCCTTTTCGACGGCCCGGTAACCCGCGATCAGGTAGTCCAGGGCGACCTTGGTGACTGCGGAACGCTGGCAACGATCGGCGGGGTAGCCGGGCATCGGCCCAGCGACATCACGTCGGCGATCCAGCAGAATCCTGACGGGACGTACACGGTGACATTGCACAAGGCCTCGTTCCTCGCGCCGGATCGCACCGTGCCCACGGGACAGACACTGGAGCTGACGGTTACGCCGGACGTTCCGGTCTACTCGAGCGACCAGACCCTGTCGGCATATGCCGACCAGACTGAGACTGGCGTCGCATGGGCCTCCATTATGGAAAAGGCGATGGCCGGAGTGGATCAGACGTGGAATGCGCGGCGGGCGGCTCAGAGTTCGCCGGCGCGCGGATATGAGCGCCTCGACGAAGGAACCAACGCAGGGAATCGGGCGGAACTGCTGACCCAGCTCACCGGCCAGCCGGCGGTCGTTCGATCGTTGAATAAGACCCCGGGCAACGAAGCCGCCGCTGCCGCCGAACTACGAGCGTGTCTCGACAATCAGAAGCCGGTGATCATCGGCGTCCCGTCACCACCGCCGGGCGTTGGTCGTCTCCCGCACGATCTCGTCGGTGGCCACGCCTATGAGGTAACGTCGGTAGAGAATGGAATTGTAAAGATGCGTAATCCATGGGGCTTCAAGCACCCGACGCCGATGACGATGCGCGAGTTTCTGGACAACGTGCGCGACGTTTACACGACTTTGGAGTAGGAGCGAAGATGATTGAGTCAGCCGTACTCCGGCACGGTCGCGTGTGCAACCTCGGCGTCGGTCGCGTTGCGGTGCACTTTCTCAGCAACCCGGCGCTGGACGGTGAGCCGGTGCGGGTGGACCTGGTGGTCGTGCCGCGCAACGGCGTCGAGCGGACGTTGACCTTGCGTGAGGGCGAGCAATTCACCGTAGGTGAGACAGCATGGATCTTGGAAGGGGTCGAGAACGCCGGGACGTACGACTACGTGGTCCGGATAGCCCGCGCCGCCGGCTAGAACTCGCGCACCCCAAGGCGGAGTGATCGCCGTCGCTATTCGGCGCGCAGGCCGGTCCAGATCGAAGTCGCCGGGGCTGACCCAGATCAGGATCGGGATATTTGCCGGTATCAGCGCGCCGTCTGGTTGGAATCCGGTGAAGGATCAGATTGGCCCGGAGCCGACAGTGGCGCGGATCACCTACCGCACGCAGGGCGCCGAGCGCCCAGCTCTCAAGGCGAGAACCACAGGCTGCTCGGCGGTCTCCGACCGCCTTCGGGCCCACTTCCGCGCAGGCAAGTTCGGCCATCTGGCACACAACAAGACCGGCGCCCCCGTCACCCGGTCGCTGATCGCCTACGACCACTGATCCATTCGGAACTACTCGT
>NZ_JBDJAV010000160.1:0-1490 GCF_039649625.1 Plantactinospora sp. ZYX-F-223
CTAGTGCGGTGTCCAGTAACGTTCGTCGGGTTTCTGTCGTACCCGTGGGGTTGGCTCTGCTGGTGCCTCGTCGTCGGGATCCGGCCGCTGCTGTGGTGGTGTATCGGACGGCGCGGGTGGGGTTGCGGTTGACGGTGGGTCAGCGGCGGCGGTGTTTCGGCCTGCTCCGGTCGGCAGGGGATGTGTGGGCGTGTGTGTTGGAGGTCAATGCGTGGCGTCGGGCCCGTCGGGATGCCCCGTTGGCGGGTTATCAGGAGTTGTGTCGGGAGTTGGCGGCTGCGGGGTCGGGGACGTTCGGGGAGTTGGATTCCACGGGGGCCCGCTCGGTGTTACGCCGGTTTTCCGACGCCTGGTTCGCGGCGGCGAAACGCCGTAAGGACGGCGACGCCACGGTCCGGTTTCCGCGTCGTCGGCGTGGGTTGGTGCCGGTGCGCTGGTACCACGGCACGTTCACCCTCGATGGCCGGCGGTTGCGGGTCCCGACCGCTCGTGGCGCAGGTCCGTTGTGGCTGCGGCTGGCCCGGCATCTGCCCTACCCGGCCGGCCGGGTGCGGTCGGTCACTTTGCTGTGCGAGGGTGGTCGGCTGTTCCTCGATGTGACCGCCGAGATCCCGGTGGCGGAATACCAGCCGGGGTGTGGTCCGGATCCGGGGCGGATGGCGGGGGTGGATCTGGGGGTGATCCATCCGTACGCGGTCGCCGGCCCGGCCGGGCAGGCGCTGTTGGTGTCCGGGCGGGCGATCCGGGCCGAGCACCGTCAGCATCTCGCGGATACGAAGAAGCGTCGTCGGGCGGTCGCCGGGCGGGCGCCCGCGAAGGGAGAGCGCGGGTCGCGGCGGTGGCGGCGGTACCGGCGTCGGGCGCGGCTGGTGGAGGGTCGGCATCGGCGGCGGGTCCGGCAGGCCCAGCACGAGGCCGCCAAGACCGTGATCGGCTGGGCGATCGCACAGCGGGTAGGCACCCTGCGGGTTGGTGACCCGCGCGGGGTTCTCGACATTCAGGCGGGTCGGCGGCACAACCTGCGGTTGCGGCAGTGGCGCATCGGCCACCTCATCCGCATCCTCCAGGACAAGGCGGCCCTGGCCGGGATCAGAGTCGACCTCGTGGATGAGCGGGGGACGTCGTCGACCTGCCCGGCCTGCGTCCGGCGGATACCGAAACCATCCGGACGGGTCCTCACCTGCCGGTACTGCGGATTCTCGGGCCATCGTGACCTGGTCGCGGCGGCCATCATCGCCACCCGTACCCCGGGCGGCGGACCCACCACCCCACAACCCTCGGCCCCTGTGCCGACGCTGTTGTCCGGGGTGGTCACGCACCGTCGAGCCGGCCGGCACCTGCCCGGTGTCGGCCGGTCCCGACGTGACCCCCGCCGCCCACCACAGCACCTCGGGCGGCGTGCGGGTCGGTTGGCCAGCGGTGGCCCGCCCCACCAACCACACGGTGGGGAGTCGCTCGCCGAACAGGCGAGGATCCACAAAACCACCGGG
>NZ_JBDJAV010000161.1:0-1426 GCF_039649625.1 Plantactinospora sp. ZYX-F-223
TACTCCAACGTCACTTGATCTTCCGGCCGGTGTGGTGATGAAGTCTGCGCTGGTAGTGGGATCGTCGGGCACGGGCTTGGGATGTTCGTCGCCAGGTTGACCAGTGCAGGGTGTGCGCTGGTGGAAGCGGTCGGGTGAGGACGAAGGCGTTGAGGAGTCGGCGGATCTCGGCGACGGTCAGCGCGATGATGTCCGGGTCGGTGTCGGGTTGCTGCGTGGCGGCGAGGATGGTCAGGACGGCCAGCGCGAGCATGGCCAGGGTGACGAAGCGGTGCCAGCCGGTCCAGCCGCGGACCTGGTAGTGGTCCAGGCCGACCTGGCCTTTGCCGGTTTGGAACAGTTCCTCGATGCTCCAGCGGGAGCCGGCCACGGTCACGAGGGTGTGCAGCGGCACCGGTCTGGGGGACCAGCACAGGTAGAAGGCCAGCTCGCCGTTGGTGCGGTTGCGGCGGATGAGCAGCCACCTGCGTTCATCGGGTCGGGTGGCGGTGATGACCCAGGCCCACAGGTAGTCGCGGGGTCCTTTCGCGCCCGGCCCGCAACTGTGCGTCTGCCACTGGGTGGTGGGGATCCGCTCGGCGACCTCGTCAGCCCGCACGAGGGTGCGGCCGTCGTTGACGCGCACGCGACGGTCACAGCCGACGGCCAGGACGTAACCGATCCCGCGCTGTTCCAGGTCAGTGCGGAGCCTGGGGTCGGCGCCGTAGACCTCGTCGCCGGTCACCCACCCGGCGGGCACGCCGTTGTCCAACGCGGCGGCGATCATCTGCCGGGCGAGGGCCGGCTTCGTGGCGAACCCGACGTCGTCCGGCACTCCGGCGGCGGCGAGTCGTTCGGGCTTGTCGCACCAACTCGACTCGGGTAGGTAGAGCCGCCGGTCGATCATCGCCCGGCCCGTGGGTGACACGTAGGCCAGGAACACCCCGACCTGGCTGTTCTCGATGCGGCCGGCGGTGCCGGTGTACTGCCGCTGGACCCCGACCGAGCACACGCCTTTCTTGAGGAAGCCGGTCTCGTCGGCGACCAGAACGGCGTCGGGGTGGCCGAGCTGGGCGATCAGCCAGTCACGCACGTCATCGCGTACGGCGTCGGCGTCCCACACCGCTGAGCGCAACAGCCGCTGCATCGCCTGCGGATCGACGTGACCTGCCCGTTCCGCGAGGGACCAGCAGGTCTTGCGTTCCACGCCCGACAGCAGCCCTTCCACGAACTGCCCGGCAGTCCGACGTGGCTCCGCCCGCATGAAACGGCCGGCGACACGCGTCACCGCCTCGTCCAGGATGACCCGCCACCCGGCGGGGTCTACGCTGTGGCACACGGCCACCGCACGATCTTCGGTTGTCCTCACAAACCATCGATGATCAACGCGGTGGCCGTCCTTATGCCCGCGCCACGCCCAACGCCGAAGCCAAGTGACGTTGGAGTA
>NZ_JBDJAV010000162.1:0-1387 GCF_039649625.1 Plantactinospora sp. ZYX-F-223
TGGCCCGCCGTGCGGACGGGCTGTCGTGGTGCAGGGCGTTGTCCGGGATCAACGGCGCCGGTCCATCGTTGCCGTTGCCGCTGTGCCCGCCGGTGGTGAGGAGGTGAGGGCGCCAGCGGTGCACGGCCCAGCCAGCCAGGGCGGCGACGGCAATGACGACCGGGAACGGCACGCCGAACGCGGCGAGGGCGACGAACGCGGCGATCACGAACCCGATCAGCAGCTTGTTGGTGAGGGCGCGGCTGCCGACCCGCCACACCGCCTGGGCGACGATCGCGACCACGGCCGGGGCGAGACCGGCGAACACGGCGGTCACGGTGCGGGTGTCGCCGTAGCCGACGTAGATCGCCGACAGGGCCAGCAGTGCGACCAGCCCGGGGAGTACGAACAGGGTCCCGGCGACCAGACCGCCCCGGATGCCGTTGAGCAGCCAGCCGACGTAGATCGCGAGCTGCTGGGCTTCTGGTCCGGGTAGGAGCATGCAGTAGTTGAGCGCGTGCAGGAAACGCGCCTGGCCGATCCAGCGGCGCTCATCGACCAGGTGCCGCTGCATCACGGCTATCTGCCCGGCCGGCCCGCCGAACGTCTGCAGTGAGATCGCGAACCACGCCTTCACGGCCTGGCCGAAGGGCACGACGTCACGGGTGGCCGGGGGCTCGGTAGTCGTCACGGCGAGACCTCCACTAATCGGATCGGCTGGTCGAATACGACAAGCAGGGCAGGGCTCAGTACGCGCACGACCGGGTGAGCCGCGCGCGGTACCCAGAGTGCGGCAGGCTATGCGGGGGTGCGCCCCAGCAGCAGGGCGCGGCGGTGGTACTCGTACCGGCCGTCGAACAACGGCCCGGTCAGCTCCAGCACCCGGGCGTCGTCACAGACCATGGACAGGCCACGCAGTGCGACGTCTAGGCCGGCCGCCTCCGGCGCGTCGTACCGCCCGTCGTCGATGTCGGCCTCGTGCACGATCTCCGCGACCCGCCACAGCACCGGATCAGCCAGCTCGTAGCGACGCAGGATCGTCTCGAACGTGCAGTCCGACCCGTGGTGCGACAGGTCCACCCCGCGCATGTCGAACGGCGTCGCGTCGGACGGCACCTCGGCGGGATCGGCGACGAAGACGAACTCGGCGTCCGGGTCGACGTGCCGGCGGATCAGCCACCCGCAGGCGGCCCGGTCGATGTGCACCCCGGCCCGGGTCGCCCACCTCACGACGCACCCCCACGCACCGGATCAGTGACGGGCTCGCTCGCCAGGTTGGCGAGCGCCTGCTGGGCGACCTCGCGCTCAGGGGGCGGAAAGAAGTCCCGACGGTGAACACGCCGCAGCTCTGCACGCAGCCGACGTACGGCGGCGGCCCGTGCCGGAGCGGTCAGCTGCGCCGAGGCGT
>NZ_JBDJAV010000163.1:0-1382 GCF_039649625.1 Plantactinospora sp. ZYX-F-223
GCGCCTCGGCGCAGCTGACGGGCTCCGCGAGGGCAGGTGTCGTACGTCGGCTGCGTGCAGAGCTGCGGCGTGTTCACCGTCGGGACTTCTTTCCGCCTCCTGAGCGCGAGGTCGCCCAGCAGGCGCTCGCCAACCTGGCGAGCGAGCCCGTTACTGATCCGGTGCGTGGGGGTGCGTCGTGAGGTGGGCGACCCGGGCCGGGGTGCACATCGATCGGGCCGCCTGCGGGTGGCTGATCCGCCGGCACGTCGACCCGGACGCCGAGTTCGTCTTCGTCGCGGATCCGTCTGAGGTGCCGGCTGACGCGACGCCGTTCGACATGCGTGGGGTGGATCTGTCTCATCACGGGTCGGACTGCACGTTCGAGACGATCCTGCGTCGTTACGACCTCGCCGACCCGGTGCTGTGGCGGATCGCTGAGATCGTGCACGAGGCCGACATCGACGACGGGCGGTACGACGCGCCGGAGGCGGCCGGCCTGGACGTCGCGCTGCGCGGCCTGTCGATGGTCTGCGACGACGCCCGCACGCTGGAACTCACCGCGCCCCTGTTCGACGGCCTCTACGAGTACCACCGCCGCGCCCTGCTCTTGGGGCGCACGCCCGCGTAACCCTGTCCCGCCCCGCCATCACGTGACGCCGCCGGAGGCGTGCGCGCGTTGGATCCTGCCCCGAGCCCGACCGGCCGCCCCAATCGAGATGGAGGTCCTGCGGTGACGACCACCGAACCCCCGGTTACCCGTGACGTCGTACCCTTCGGCCAGGCCGTGAAGGCGTGGTTCACCATCTCCTTGCAGACCTTCGGCGGCCCGGCCGGGCAGATCGCCGTCATGCAGCGCCATCTGGTCGACGAGCGCCGCTGGATCGGGCAACGCCGGTTCCTGCACGCCCTGAACTACTGCATGCTCTTACCCGGTCCCGAGGCCCAACAGCTGGCGATCTACGTCGGATGGTTGCTCAACGGCATCCGGGGCGGCCTGGTCGCCGGGACCCTGTTCGTGCTTCCCGGGCTGGTCGCGCTGCTGGCCCTGTCGGCGATCTACGTCGGCTACGGCGACACCCACGCCGTGACCGCCCTGTTCGCCGGTCTCGCCCCGGCCGTGGTCGCGATCGTCGCCCAGGCGGTGTGGCGGGTCGGCAGCCGCGCCCTGAACAACGGTGTCCTGGTCGGGTTCGCGGTCGTCGCGTTCGTCGCCCTCGCCGCGTTCGGCGTGCCGTTCCCGGTCGTCATCGCCCTCGCCGCGCTCGCCGGTTGGGCCGTGCACCGGTGGCGGCCGCAACTCGTCACTACGGGTGGGCACGGCGGCAACGGCAAGGACGGGCCGGCGCCGTTGATCCCTGATGACGCCCTGCACCACGACAGCCCGTCCGGGCGCCGCGCCG
>NZ_JBDJAV010000164.1:0-1378 GCF_039649625.1 Plantactinospora sp. ZYX-F-223
CTAGTGTCGCGTGTCTGATTTCTTTTGACGGTGGGTGTGAGGTCGTCGTGGTTGGCGTGTCTATCGCTTCTGGGCTCGGTACTGCTTGAGCAACGCGGTGATCGTTTCGTAGTCTTTCGCGCCGTTCAGTTCGTTGAGCAGGTCGTCCGGGCACAGTTCGTAGAGGTCGCCCCACCACCGCCGGGTCTTGTTGTCCCAGATGCGGTAGCCGCCGGGCACGCCTCTGGCCACGTACCGCCGTCTGCTCACCGGGCGTCCTGGGGTGGTCGGTTGGCGTTGGCGAGGATCTGGTCGGCGGTCTTCGTCCAGGCGAACGGCCGGCAGCGTTCGTTGTAGGTGTCGATGAAGGTGCGGATCCCGGCGATGAGGTCGGGCACACTGGCGAAGGTGCCGCGGCGGATGGCCTGGCGGGTGATGATCCCGAAGAAGATCTCCACGAGGTTCATCCAGGAGGCGCTGGTCGGGGTGAAGTGCAGGGTGATCCGGGGATGCTTGGCCAGCCAGGCTTTGACGTTGGGGTGGTTGTGGGTGGCGTAGTTGTCGACCACGACGTGCAGCTTCACCTTGGGGTGGGCCTTGGCGACCTGTTTGAGGAAGGTCAGGAACTCCCCGTTGCGGTGCCGGGGATAGCAGGCGTCCGCGGTGATCCGCCCGGTGGCCACCTCCAAGGCCGCGAACAAGGTGGTGGTGCCGTGACGTTTGTAGTCGTGGGTGCGCCGTTCGGCTTGGTCGAACCGCATCGGTAGCAGCGGGGCGGTGCGATCCAAAGCCTGGATCTGGGACTTTTCATCGACACAGACCACGACCGCGTTCGTGGGTGGGTCGAGGTACAGGCCGACCACGTCACGGATCTTCGCCTCCAGTTGCGGGTCGGTGGAGAACTTGAACGTCTCGATCCGGTGCGGTTGCAGGCCCCAGTCCCGCCAGATACGAGCCACCTCGGCGAAGCTGACCGGCGTGCCGGCCCTGGCCAGGTGATCGGCCAGTAGTCGCGCCGACCAGTGCGTGACCCCCAACTCGGCCGCTGGCGGGTTGAGCGTGGTCACCACGACCGTCGCCTCGTCGATGACCGGCGGACGTCCCGAGCGGGGCAGATCGGCCAGGGCCTCGACGCCGCCGGCGACGTAGCGGGCCCGCCAGGCAATCACGGTCTGGCGGGTCATCCCCACCCGACGGGCGATCTCCGCGTTCGGCAGGCCCTCGGCGGCCAGCAGCACCATCCGGGCCCGCTGCACATGCCCGGCCGGGGCGGTCGACGAGCGGGTCAACTCCCGAAGCCGGGCACCATCACCCGGACAAAGCACCAACGGCGCGGCAACAGACACGCCTGATTGTCCCGCACCCCAAGCGTCAAATCACTTCAGACACGCGACACTAG
>NZ_JBDJAV010000165.1:0-1338 GCF_039649625.1 Plantactinospora sp. ZYX-F-223
TCGTGTGGCTCTCATTTGGCCTGCGTAGCCCGGGCGTCGCCCCAGGGCGGGGAGAGGCTCAAGAGGGGTTTGCGTAGCTCGAAGTAGCGTTGCCCTCCCGGCTCGACAACCCAGGTGGATCGAGCATCGGAGGACGCGGCGAGTGTCACGTCGGATCGTGTGGTCATCGGAATGGACCCGCACAAGCGCTCGGCCACGATCGAGATCATGGCCGGCGACGAGACCATCGTCGGCGGCGGCCGGTTCGACACCGGCCGCGACGGCTACGCGGCGATGAGGAAGTACGCCAGGCAGTGGCCGAACCGGGTGTGGGCGATCGAGGGCTGTCAGGGCATCGGCCGGCACATCGCTAACCGGTTGTTGGCCGATGGTGAGCAGGTCGTCGATGTCCCGCCGAAGTTGTCCGCCAGGGCGCGGGTGTTCGCGACCGGGCAGGGCCGCAAGACCGACGCCACCGACGCCCACTCCATCGCGCTGGTCGGCACCCGGATGGCCGGGCTCCGCCCGGTGGTCAACGATGAGCAGCTCGCCCTGCTGCGGATTCTGGTCGACCGGCGTCGTTCCCTCGGCGTCGACCACACCCGGATGGTCTCCCAGCTGCATCAACTGCTGCTGGAACTCATCCCGGGTGGGGCGAAGAAGAGCCTGTCCGCCGCCCAGGCCAAGGCGCTGCTGGCCACGGTCCGGCCCCGTGACGCGGTCGGCAAGGCCCGGCGCCGGGTCGCTGCGGAGCTGATCGGTGACCTCGAACGCGTCTACCGGCGTTCCAAGGAGGCAGACAAGGAACTAAAGGAGCTGGTGGCTTCCACCGGCACCACGCCGAGGGACCTGCACGGCATCGGACCGTCCGGTGCCCCCCGGCTGCTGGTCGAGGTCGGCGACATCACCCGGTTCCCGAACCGGGCCCACTTCGCCTCCTGGAACGGCACCGCCCCCATCGACGCGTCCTCCGGTGACCAGGTACGCCACCGGCTCTCTCGCGCCGGGAACCGGCAGATCAACCGGGGGCTGCACATCATGGCCACCGTCCAGCTACGCAACCCCACCGAAGGCCGCGCCTACTTCGACCGCAAGAAGGCCACTGGCAAGACATCGATGGAAGCGATGCGGGCGCTGAAACGACGCCTGTCCGACATCGTCTACCGGTGCATGATCAACGACACCACAGCCGCCATGGCAGCGGGCCCGGGAGGACAACAGGGAACGACAACTGGCTCCAGCGTGACCGGCTCGCATCCCCCAGCCGGCTCTTCGGAGAAGTCACTTCCCGGACCCGCCGAGACCCAGGATAGAACTCTCCACCCGGCGGTGTCTTGACACAGAGGGGAGCCATGTCCG
>NZ_JBDJAV010000166.1:0-1300 GCF_039649625.1 Plantactinospora sp. ZYX-F-223
GGTGAGGTTCCCCCCGGGATGTGGACACCGGGTTATGCCGCGATCTGTTGCAGGGTAGCCGGTGTGAGGGTTTGTTCGTAGTCGGCGGGGCTGAGGTAGCCGAGTGCGGAGTGGCGGCGCCGGTGGTTGTAGAAGGCGATCCACCGGAACACGTCGCGGCGGGCGTCGGGTTCGGTGGTCCAGCGGTGGTGGTCGACATCCAACTCTCGTTTGAGGGTGGCGAAGAACGCCTCGGCCAGGGCGTTGTCGTACGAGGATCCGATCCGCCCCATCGAGCGGCGGATGCCGTGCCGTTGGCAGGCGTCGGCGAAGTCGCGGCTGACGTATTGGGCGCCCCTGTCCGAGTGGAAAATCACGCCGTCGACTCGGCCGCTCCGGGCGGCGACTGCGGCGTCCAGGGCGTCGATGATCAGGCTGGTGCGCATGTGGGTGTTGATCGACCAGCCGATCAGGCAGCGGGTGGCGATGTCGATGACGGTGGCCAGGTAGAGCCAGCCGCCGCCGACGCGGAGGTAGGTGATGTCGCCGCACCACCGCTGGTCCGGTGTCGTGGCGGTGAAGTCCCGGCCGATCAGGTCCGGTGCCGGCGGGGCGGCCGGATCCGGGATCGTGGTGCGTTTACGGCGGCGTAGGTGCCAGCCCACGATCTCCCGCTGCCGCATGATCCGCTCGACTCGCTTGCGGTTGACCCGCACACCCCGGTCGCGCAGCTCGACGGTCACCCTCGGGGACCCATAGGCGCCACCGGAGTCGGCGTGGATGATCCTGATCTGCTCGGCGAGGGCGTCCTCGGCGGCGGCGCGGGCCTGCCGTGCGGGTTCGCTGGCGGCCCAGCGGTAGAACCCGGAGCGGGACACCGCCAGGATCCGGCACAGCCGCTTGACGCTCCAGGTGGCGCGGTGGGCGGAGATGAACCGGAAGCGGCTGGTCACCGATCCATCTCCTTCGCGAAATACGCGGCTGCCTTGCGCAGGATCTCCTTCTCCTGCCGCAACTCAGCCACCTCACGCCGCAGCCGGGCGATCTCCGCGTCCTTGTCCGCCACCGACAGAGCGTCCCCACCCGATGCCGGACCCGTGCCGGTTTGCCGCTCCTGCTTACGGACCCAGTTCCGCAGCGTCTCGTGACTCATCCCCAACTCGCGGGCGACCTGGTTGATCGGCCGACCCGACGAACGGACCAGGTCAACCGCGTCACGCTGAAACTCTTCCGTGTACTTCGATGGACGCCCCAACGGGGACACCCCTTCCTCTGGACCAACGTCCAGTTTCAGGGTGTCCACATCTCAGGGGGAAGCCCA
>NZ_JBDJAV010000167.1:0-1249 GCF_039649625.1 Plantactinospora sp. ZYX-F-223
GTTGTGCACGAACCGGGCGGCGACTGTCCTCTTCTTCCCCGACGCGCGGGTGATGGGGCTGGTTCCGGCGTAGTTCTTGCGGGCCTTGGCCGAGGTGTAACGATCGTGGTCGTCGCCGAACTCCGCGAGCACCCGGGCGCCGAGGACGGCACCGAGTCCGGGCTGGGACAGGATGATCTCAGCGTCCGGGTGCCGGCCAAAATGGGCCTCGACCTGCCCTTGCAGGGCCTTGACCTGCTCGTTGAGGGTGACCAGCAGCGCGACCAGCGCCCGCACCGACGCGGCGTAGGCGGCGGTGACCGCAGCGGGCTGGCCGAGGTGCTCGGCGCGCAGCACTTCCTGGATCGCCGCGGCCTTCGCCGGGATGTCCCGGCGGCGGGCGCGTTTGAGGGCCGCGCTGATCTGGCTGATGCTCAGTCTCGCGGCGCTGGCCGGGTCGGGGGCCTTGGCGAGGAGTTCCAGGGTGTCGGTGGCGTCGAGGTCGGCGAATGCGGCCAGCGCGGCGGGGAAGTACTCCCGCAGCGCGTGCCGCAGTCGCTGCCCGGCCCGGGTCCGTTCCCAGATCAGCGTCTTGTGCATCCGGGTGACGACCTTGACGGCCTCGGCCTCGGCGGTGTCACCCGCGACCGGGCGCAGTTGGTGGGAGTCGGTGCGCACCATGTCGGCGAGCATGTGCGCGTCGGCCGCGTCGCTCTTGGCCCCGGACACCGCCAGGCGTTCGCGGTAGCGGGCCGCCTGCAACGGGTTGGCCGCGTACACCGTGTACCCGGCAGCGATCAACGCCTGGACCCACGGACCCCGATCGGTTTCGATCCCGATCGTGACCTGCCCGCCGGCGTCGGCGGCGTCCTCGCCGAGCTGCGCACCGATCATCGCGTGCAGCCGGGCGATGCCCGCCACGCCTTCGGGCAGCCGGGCCTTGGCCAGGGTGCGCCCGGCGGCGTCCATCAACTCGACGTCGTGATGGTCCTCGGCCCAGTCATCTCCTACGAACAGCAACGCATCTCCCGTCTCCGACACCCAACACGGTCAGTAGCCAGCAGGAGAACCATCAGCGACCTAATGAAGCAGTGCTCATGCCGCAACCGGGCGGGCACGACATCCCATCAGCGATCAACTCTCCTCACCAACCGGCAGGGGCACGATCTTTCGTCAGGACTCCACGTCCAGGAACATCGAGTGCTCACCTGCCGGCGGCTACCCACCCACCAGGAGTTTGCCGGATGGCTTACTCCCAGAACTCATTAGG
>NZ_JBDJAV010000168.1:0-1241 GCF_039649625.1 Plantactinospora sp. ZYX-F-223
CTGGGCGGGGATTCGAGAATCACGTGAGCATTCGTGCCGCTGATACCAAACGACGACACCCCCGCACGCCACGGCCGATCCCGCGCCTCCAAAACAACCGGCTCGGTCAACAACCGCACACCACCATCCCAATCCACCAACGGCGACGGCTCACCCACATGCAACGTCCGCGGCAACACCCCCGCCCCCAACGCCAACACCATCTTCATCACACCCGCCACACCCGCAGCCGCCTGCGTATGACCCACATTCGACTTCAACGAACCAAGCCACACCCCAGACCCATCCACCCGAGCCGCACCATACGTCGCCAACAACGCCTCCGCCTCGATCGGATCACCCAACCGAGTACCAGTCCCATGCCCCTCCACCACATCAACATCCGCCGCATCCACACCCGCCGCCGCCAACGCCTGCCGAATCACCCGCTGCTGCGACAAACCATTCGGCGCAGTCAAACCATTCGACGCACCATCCTGATTCACCGCCGAACCCCGCACCACCCCCAACACCCGCCGACCATCACGAACAGCAGACGACAACGACTGCACCACCAACACACCCACACCCTCAGACCAACCCGTACCATCAGCCGCCGCCGAAAACGCCTTACACCTCCCATCCCCCGCCAACCCACCCTGCCGATCAAACTCCACAAACAACCCCGGCGTCGCCATCACCGTCACACCACCCACCAACGCCAAATCACACTCCCCCGCCCGCAACGCCTGACCCGCCAAATGCAACGCCACCAACGACGACGAACACGCCGTATCCACCGACACCGCCGGACCCTCCAACCCCAACACATACGCAATCCGACCAGACGCCACACTCACCGCCCCACCCGTCAACCCATAACCCTCCACCTGAACACCAGCCTCACCCAACCGAAACCCATACTCCTGACCCATCACACCCACAAACACACCCGTCGGCGAACCACGCAAAGAATCAGGCGCAATACCAGCCCGCTCCAACGCCTCCCACGAAACCTCCAACAACAACCGCTGCTGCGGATCCATCGCCAAAGCCTCACGCGGCGAAATACCAAACAACTCAGCATCAAAACCCGCCGCCACATCCAAAAACCCACCCACCCGAGCAAAAGAACCCTCAACCACCCAACCACGATCAACCGGAAAACCACCAACAACATCCCGACCCTCAACCACCACCCCCCACAAATCCTCCGGCGAACCCACCCCACCCGGAAAACGACAACCCATACCCACAATCGC
>NZ_JBDJAV010000169.1:0-1204 GCF_039649625.1 Plantactinospora sp. ZYX-F-223
CTAGTGCCTCGTCTTTGAACGTTGATTGTGTAATCCGTTGGTTCTGAGGATCTATCGGGCAGGCTGTCTCCCAGTGCTGAGGCTGTGGGAGGTGGTGGCCGGTGGGCCGACGTCCGGAGGTGTTCGTCCGGCAGGTGTCGATGGTCGAGGGTCAGCGGTTGCAGCGGATCACCCGCACGGCGAAGGACCCGGTGAAGCTGCGGCGGGCGATCGTGGTGTTGATGTCGGCCCAGGGACAGCCGGCCCCGGACATCGCCCACCTGTTGAAGGTGACCGAGGACTACGTGCGGGACGTGATCCACGCGTTCAACGATCGAGGGTTCACGGCGCTGGACCCAAAATGGAGAGGGGGCGCACCGAGACGGATCGATGAGCAGACCCGTGACTGGATCTGCGTCATCGCCCGGTGCGACCCCCGTTTCCTCGGCCGGCCGTTCTCCTGCTGGTCCCTGTCGAAGCTGCGCGACTACCTGATCGAGGCCGGCTACGTCACGACGATCAGCATCGAGACCGTCCGGCGGATCCTGCACGAGTGTGGCGTGTCGTGGCAGGCCACCAAGACGTGGAAGGCCAGTACCGACCCTGACTTCACCGCGAAGATGCGTCGGATCCTGGAGTTGTACGACCACCCACCCGTCGACGGCAGGGTGCTGTGCGTGGACGAGTTCGGGCCGTTGAACCTGCGACCCCGCCCCGGCCGGGCCTGGCGACCGCAGGGCCAGCCGGTGCGGCTGCGGGCCACCTACCGGCGTGACCAGGGCGTACGACACATGATCGCCGCCCTGGACCTCGCCACCGGAAAGCTGCACTACCGAATCCGCGACCGCAAACGCTGGCGCGAGTTCCTGTCCTTCCTCAAGACCCTGCGCCGCCGCTGGCCCGACCAGAGGTTGTACCTGATCGTCGACAACTTCTCCCCGCACAAGCATCCTGAGGTCCGCACCTGGTGCGCCGCGAATCGGGTCGACCTGGTGTTCCTGCCGACCTACGCGTCCTGGCTGAACTGGATCGAGGCCGAGTTCGCCGCCGTGCGCTACTTCGCGCTCAACGGCACCGACCACCGCACCCACGCCGAGCAGGAGGCCACCATCGGCGGCTACATCCGCTGGCGCAACCAACACGCCCGACCGAAAACCGCATTCGCAGCCGGATCCAAGATCCGCCACCCCGATTACCCGTTCAAGGCTGCATGACGAGGCACTAG
>NZ_JBDJAV010000017.1:0-173184 GCF_039649625.1 Plantactinospora sp. ZYX-F-223
CTGAGATCAACTTATCGACCCTGTCCGTCGAATCGGGTCAAGCCCACGTGCCGTATGGCACATGCCCGGCTGCCCGTGACCGAGGCAGAAACGAATCTCGGTCATGGATCGAGATCGAGTTTCAAACCAAGGTCAACCAGATACTCCGCATAGAAAGCCGCCAGGTCGGGATGTATATTGAGTACACGCCGAGTACGGGGAAGCTTCACGGTGGCCTCGTCGAGACCACCGTACATGTCGCCGTCTGTGAGCTATCTTCCCCTGCTCAAGAAAGCGTGACCGAAGGGATTCGAGCACTTAACCCTTTGATCCATAGAACGACCTACTTCCCCTCGACATTGAAATGCTCTCGGAACGACGAAACGAACCGAACAGTTTGCCGCGCCAGTAAAGCTGGCTGCGTCTCGGATAGGTGCTCTAGGCGTCGCAGTATCGACAATGCTTCGGGAATCTGACCAGCAACCATGTAGGAGACGGCGAGCTGCGCTGAGTTCAGGCTGGTGATGGCGGCTGCTTCCAATGCCTTGATGAGGTCGGCAATGGATGAATGTCGTGAATAGAACGACGATCCGTATTGATGGACGTCCGACAGGATTTTTGCGACTGCCGCAGGCACCTCACTTCGCTCTTCAACCGTCCACAGAATTCCGCTTCCCTGCCCGGCCGCCCGTAGAATGTCCGACAGGGAGGCCCCGACCGCAGAGGGACCACGATCGAATCCGTAGAATTGTGCAACGAGGTTCGATACGCCAGTGTGCCGGACCGACAATACGGGATTCAAGGACAACCCGAAATCTTTCCCGATAATGTCGAGCCCCAGCTCCGCGTGGATGTCGCCATGAATCTGCTTAGAGAACATGACCAGCTCGTCGTCCATATATGTACGACGCCACCCAAGCGGAGCCGCCTCCGTGGCAAACTCAGAGACGAATCTCTCGGCTAGTAGGGACTGGAACCGCATGCCGGACACGTCCATGCGTCTATAACAACTTGCATAGTTACAACAGATCCTTTCGGGATACCGAATTGCTCAAGCCTGGACGTATCAACAATGACCCCCACCGATTCAAGCTCCGGATATCCGGTAGCCTGCCCTGGAGTGATTTCGGCACCACGACCGGTCTTAGCTTCGATCGCAACCCAGTTTCCATTCGCATCCTGCGCCACAAAGTCTGCCCGGAAATCCCTACCCTTGCTGTTCAGGAACTGAACCTCCGATACGATATTAGTATATCCCTCGTTCTGCAACCGCTGCAGGCTTGCAGCCTCCCCGAGCTTGCCATGCGGGAGTCCGTTTACGGGACATGCGCCGACCGGCGAAGAGTTGTGCACGAGGACCGGCGTCTTGCCAACCATCACGTAGTACGTGTGGATGCCGGCGACCGTCAGGTTGTACGCCAGGTCTTGGCGAATACTTTCCCAATCGATGCCCTCGACGGTTGCCGGCGCGGCATGGCTGGTGTACAGCAGGTCTCCGCGATCGAGGTGCTGGGCTTCCTGCCACTGCCGGTCGCTGTGGTTCCAGAAGGGGTGGTCCTCGGTGGTAGTAACGGCAATACCATCAGCGAGTTTGAGGCTGACCACGACATCTTGATGTATCCAGAGGTGGGTGACCCTGCGTGGGCCCTGTTCGCCTGTTTCAGGGTCGGTGGCGAGGACGAGGTCCCCGACTTTGATGTCTTTGATGGCCTTGGTGCTGCCGTCGGCCAGGAGGATCTTGGTGTCGCCGCTAAAGCTGCAGGCCTTCTTGGCGAGATCAGCGGCGTCGGCGACATCATCGAGGCCTTTGAGCGCTTTCCACTTGCCCCAGGGGATGAGTCCTATCGCAGTCCATATGCAGCCGCTTGCCGAGCCGGCGACGCAGTCTTTCGCGTCGTTGATCCCGGACAGCTCAAGGAGGACGGCCTTGGCGATTTCCCGACTGTGGGCGTCCTCCATTTCTTGGAGTTTCTTACACAGCGATCGGTTGTTGATGCAGATCGCCATTCTGACGATCTCGATTTGATCCGACAGTGGCTGCTGCAAGAAGGTCTTGCCTTTTCTGAATCCGGTGTGGCAGGGGTCGTAGGGGTCGCATCCGTGTTCGTTGATGACGTCGCCGATGCTTTTCGACGAGGAGTGGGTACTGCCGGGTGTGGTGTCGTCGGGTGTGTGGGTGCCGTTGCCTTCGGCGCAGCCGGCTCCTTCTCCACAGACGAGGCCGAGGCCGCTCGGGTCGCTGTGGGTTATCGGGTTGTTGGTGCCGTACTGGTAGGCGTTGTGTTGGCGGGGGTCGTCTGCAACGAATAGTGGGTCGACGGAGATGAATTTGCCGAGGGTGGGGTCGTATTCGCGGGCGCCGAGGTGGGTGAGTCCGGTGGGGTGTTGGTCGCCGCCGACGAAGCCTTTCTGGTTGGCCCAGATCGGGTTTTGGCCGCGGGGGGTGCCGTAGGGGGTTTGTCGGCGGGTGGTGACGGCCTGGCTGGTGGGGTGGATGGTGGTGTGTTGGCTGCCTTGGTGGTCGGTGTGGGTCCAGGTGAGGCCGGCGGGGGTGCGGGAGGCGACGAGTTTGCCGGCGAAGGTGTAGTAGCGGGTGGGGGTGCGGACGCCGGCTTCGTAGCGGATTTCGTGGCCGGGGAGGTAGAGGGTGGTGCCGGTGGCGTCGCGGCGGATGAGGCGGTTGCCGTTCGCGTCGTAGATGTAGCTGCCGGCGGTGGTGGCGTTGCCGGAGACGCTGGCGAGGTGGCCTTCGAAGTCCCAGGTGAGGTGTTGGGAGTTGGTGTCGGGTGGGCAGGTGTTGGCTGTGGTGCCGGCGGGTCGGCAGGTGGTGTTGCCGGTGGCGTCGTAGCCGTAGTTGGTGACGACGGGTGGTTGTCCGGGTGCTTCGGTGGTTACGGAGGTGACGGCGTGGGGGCGTGGGACGCCTTTGCCGCCGGTGGGGAGGGTGTAGGTGCGGGTGGTGTTACCTGCGGCGGTGTGGGAGACCTCGGTGCGTCGGTTGCCGACCTTGTCGTAGGTCCAGTCGAGCCAGTAGGGGGCCGCTCCGCCGAGGTTGGTGACGGTGGGATCGGTGTCGCAGGCGACACCCTGTTTCGGTGTCCAGGCGCGGGTGAGGCGTTGCAGGGTGTCGTAGCGGAAGCATTGGGTGTCGCTGCTGCCGGCTTGCGGGGTGTCGGCGATGGAGGTGATGTTGCCGGCCGGGTCGTAGTCGTAGTTGCGGTCGGAGACCGGTACTGGTGACGATTCGGGGCGGATGGTGGTTCGAGTGAGTCGTCGGGTGACGAGGTCGTATGTGTTGACCTCTTTGACGTAGACGCCGCCGTCGGTCTTTCTGGTGGTGATGGTGGGTTCGTCGAAGTCGGTGTATTCCTGGGTGTCGACGTAGGTCCCGTCGCCGGTCATGGTGGTGTCGAGACCGGTGGGCAGGCCGGTGGTCTGGTCGTATCAGGTGATGACTTCTTCACTGTCGAGGGCCCCGGCGGTGGGGTACTTGACGCTGATTGGTGATCCGTCGAACTCGGAGTAGCCGTAGCCGAGCGACCAACTGGCGTTCAGGCCAGTCTCGGCCGCTGGGATGATGTAGGTGACGCCACCGGGCTGATTCCGCACGGTGAAGTTGGTGAACAGCTGCTGGTAGGCGTTGGTGGAGCCGGCCGGTTCATACCGGGTGGCTTCCGTGGTCTGGCCGCGGACGGTCTGCCCGCCGAAGCGGATGTCGACCTTGTCGTACTTCCACCGGGCGGCCAGTTTCGGCGTGGCGGGGTTGCTGTTGTCGTACTGGTGGGTTTTGCGGCCGAGTTTGTCGTAGGTGTAGCTGATGGCTTTGCCGTTGGCGGCGCGGGTCTCGGTGAGGTCGTTGTAGTCGTTGTAGGTGCTGACCGTGATGCCCTTGTCGGGGTCGTTGGCTTGGGTCTGCCGGCCCTTGACGTCGTAGGTGTAGATCCACTCGTTGTTGTCAGGGTCGGTGATCGCGACCAGTTGGTCCTTGCGGTTGTAGGTGTAGCTGGTCGCCTGGTAGGGGCCGTTGACGCCGTCGGTGGTGGTGTGCTGGCGTAGTTCGGTGGTGCGGCCCTGGGCGTCGCTGACGGTGGTGGTCGAGACGCCACCAGATGGGGGCGTGACCCGGACGGTGTCGCCGGTGTAGTCCGTGTGGGTCCGCCACTTCTCAGTCAGGATGACACTGTCGTCGCCGTTGATGTGGCGGCCGAGGAGGATCGTGTCGGTCGGCCGTGACGCGTTGTCATAGATGGTCTGGTTCACTGCAAGCATGGCGTTTAGCGGGCCGCTCCAGAGGACGCCGTCCGGTGGCCCGGATGGGGCAAATGGGGCCGACGTGAACTCGGCCCGGCCTACCTCGTCGTAGCGGGTCTCGGTCACGGCGCGTTCACCGCTGACGCCCGTGGTCTGCACCTGGCGGGGGCGGAGGAGGCCGTCGAAGAGCTGGTACGAGGTGCGGTAGCCGTTGCCGGCGTGCAGGGTGCGGGTGCGGATGTACGGGTAGGCGTCCCGAGACGCGGCGAAGGAGTAGATGAACTCCGACGACGGTCTGTCCTCGCGGCCAGCACGGCTCCAGCCGATGTTCCATACCTTCGCGACCCGGCCGAGCGGGTCGTAGACGATCTCGTTGACGGCGCCGTTGGGGTCGGTGGTCTTGACCGGCAGTCCCCAGTAGGGGCGGGTGTCGGTGCTGTTGGTCCAGGCGGCGCCCTCGCTCAGCAGGTGCCACTAGACAAGATCCGCCTCGCCGAACGCAAAGCCTCGCTCTTCGTCGACGTAGCCCAGGCCTACACCCAGTGGGGACGCTACGAGCACGGCCTCAAGGCGTTGCGCATCGCGTACGACGTGGCGCCCGAGGAACTCCGGTGCCGACCAGCGGTCCAGCGCATCGCCGGCGACCTCGCAGCCCTCAGCCGGGGCCACGTCCGCACCGCGGTCGTCGAGTTCGCCCACCGCGTCGGGATACCGGTATGACCGCCGGTCACCTACAGATCGTCGTCTGCGGCGCTGGCCCCGCCGGAGACCTCACAATGCTGATCGCTACCGCCAAGGGAAATTCCTGGACGGTGGCGGTCACCGCCACGCCGAGCGCCATCGACTTCATCGACGCCCGAGCGATCGAGTCGTTGAGCGGGCACCCGGTCAGGTCCACCTACCAGTCGTCTCCAGGTACTCGCCGTACGCTTCCCGGCGCCGACGCGCTCGTCATCGCCCCCGCCACGTACAACTCCATCAACAAGATCGCCCTCGGCATCGCCGACAACTACGCCATGACCTCAGTCGCCGAACTGATCGGACGCCAGGTGCCGACCGTCATCGTCCCGTTCGTCAACGCCGCCCTGGCCGCCCGCGCGCCCTTCCAACGCGCGGTGACCGACCTTCGCCACGAACACGTACCCATCCTGCTCGGTGAAGACGACGGCTGGGAGCCTCACCCACCGGGAAGCGGCAACGACCGGCAGCGCGTCTTCCCCTGGACGGCGGCTTTCGAGACAGCGGTCCGGCTCGTTCACAAGTCGCGTTCGGCGGCCGACCATCAGGGCTGACGGCCGGAGACGCCCACCCGGTCACCAACGCTCACGCACCGATCCTGTCCAAAACAGGGGCGGAAAGTCCCACGCCCGCAGTGGCCGTCCAACGGCTCCCGAGCACCCGTCGAGCACCCGGACCACGGCACGGGACATGAAAAAGGCCCGGACCCGGTACGAAACCCAGGTCAGGGCCTCGATCGGTGGTGCGCCGCCAGGGACTCGAACCCCGAACCCGCGGATTAAGAGCCCCGTCCATGCCGTGCTCATCGGTCCCGCACGGCGCTGGTAGTCCCACATCCCCTACCAGTCCATTGCCTGTGGGCCGCCGTGTACCACCGGATGCTCGTCTGTCCACGGCGCGCGAGCACCCGGCGAGCACCCGCATACCGCGTCCCTGCGTACGATGAGGACTGCCGTACAACCCGACGCTTGACCGATCAAGCTACTCAAAGCGCGCTGGTTTCCTCGACCAGACCGGCATGACCCTCAAGCCAAACCGCCATGATGATGCAGACGTCAGCCCTTCAACCTCTGCAGCTAGCTTGCGGCAGAATCTAGGCCATGCCAGGCAGCGTGTCCGGAGGGGCCAGCAGCGCAGTGGCGGCGTCGGCGCACGCCTCGTGCGCCCGATTCCGTGGGACAGACCCGCTGGTCACGGGCGTCACCCGCCGGAGGCTCGCTCAGGACGTCGGCCACTCGAAGGGCCCGGAGAGCGCCATCCCGCTGCTGCGCTGGATGCGTGCGATGACGTTCGAAGGCCTTATTCAGGACAAACGATTCGCCTCCGAAGTTGTCACGACCGCCGTTGGCGGCCTTGGCCTGGCTCGCCCGACTGGCGTCGTCATCAGGGACGCCGGTGTCAACGTAATCAAGACCGCCGCCGTGCTCGACGCCGCTCACAAGGACGCAATCGTCCACGGCCGCGCCACTCTGATCTATCACCTCGCTGTCCCGTTCGTCGGGCTCGATGGCGTGGACGCCACCACCACCCGACCGGATTTCGCTGTCGTCACCCCGCGCCCCCAGAACGTCGATGGCGAGGTCGACTCGTCGTGGTTGATCGTCGGAGACGCGAAGGACTACCAGCGCGTGCGCGCAAAGATCGACGACGCGAAGCTAATGAAGGGATTCCTGCAGGTCGCCCTCGGCGCCGAATCCGCCGCCCAGTGGTCGCAGCTGCCGGCTGGTATGGAGGTCCACACCTCCGGCGTGCTCGCGGTGCCGCGCAACACATCCCTGAATCCGACCGCCGTCATCGAAGACCTCACCGACTACCGCGACGAAGTCCGTATGCGCGTCGTCGAACGGCAGAACGAGGTGGCACGGTTCCCAGACCCGACGACGATTGACCCGCTCGAACACCTCGCCCACCTCACGGCTCACTTCGACCCTGCTTCGTGCGCCGGATGCGACCTCTTCATCTTCTGCCGAAACGAACTCCAGTCGTCGAAAGACCCCGCCGACCTGCTCATCGAGCTTGGCGTGAAACCGGAGATGCGTCAGCAGGCGATAGGCTTGATCGACAAGACCACCCCTCTCGGCCCGATCTCGTCCTCCGTCCGGTCGATGATCGAGGCCACTCTTTCCGGCGTCGGCGTGAAGTCGCGGCAGCGGCGCCTCGACCCGATCGGGCAGTCTGGCACCGTCCACGTCGTTATGGCGAAATCGGACGGTGCGACGCTCGGTGTGTACGGCATTGCTTTACAGCGCATCACCGCCCAGGGTGCGGGGGCGTGGGACGTCACCGTCTTCGACAACCCCGACTCCGATGCCACTCGCCGCCAGATCATGAAGCTGCTTGGCAAGCAGCTTTTCGACGCCCTGTCTGGTGCCGTGAAAGCGAATACGACCAGCCCCGAACCGATCCACGTCGTCGTCCCCGACTCCGGCACCGCCGATCTGCTCGTCGGCATCGCGGACTCCATCGCCGGCGCCGAACTGTCCCGCCTGCGCTGGCAGCGCGACAAAGACCAAGACCGTCCGGCGCTGACCTTCGGCGGCGAGCCTGCCGTCATCCCGCCGCGGCTGCCAGAGAAAGATCGGACGGCCGTGTCGTTCCTGCTCGAACAGGACCGGGCCCGGACGATGAAGTGCCGCATCCCGATCGTCGACCTGCGCGCCACGCTGGCTGCCCTCGTCACCGCCGGTGGACCGTCCGTGAACTCGCTGCGTGTCGACTACCTGTACCCGTGGGCGATCTCCGGAAGAGTGACGATCGACTTCCGCGCCCACAGCTCGGTCATCGAGAAGTCGCCGCACACCGTCGGCGCCCAACTGACCACCCCCCAGTCGAACGCGATCCACGAGGCGTTCACTGGCGACAAGCCGGGTCTGCCCCGCCCGGCCAACCCCGCCGCTTACGACTCACTCGTGCGCGACGAACTGGCGTACAAGACGGACGTGTTCGACAAGTGCGTCGCCGCGCTCGACTCCGAGTTCGCTCCGTCAAAGCTGCGGGCCGCCGTCCGCCAGGTCGAGGGCGACTCGCAGATCGTGTGGCGCCGTCGCCTCGACCTGCACGCGTTCGACCTCGTGCGCTTCACCCGCACGTCGCGCTTTTGGCGCAACGACAACGTCCCCCTCCTGGAGGCGGACAAGCTCTTCGTCGACCAGCTCACGATCCTCACCAGCCCGCTCGCCGCCGAGAACGCCGCGGTCGACGCCGGCAACCGACGCGTCGCCATCGCTCGCGTTGTCGGCACCTCCCCATACCTCCTCGAAGTTGACTCGCGGTGCATCGGGGACCAGTCGCGAGTCGTCGCCCTGCACGTCAACGGCGATCCGTGCGTGGAAAAGCCTGCCGTCACGGTGAAGATCCAGAAGGGCTCGTTCAAGATCTCGAACATGGCGATCGGTCCGGTCGCCGAAATCTCGGCCGACCCGCGTCAGTTCGAGTGGGACCCACACCACGACCCGGGCGTAGCCGTCGGCGACGAACTCATCGTCGCCGATTTCGCATGGTTTTCAACGAACACCGGCGACGCGTTCCTGAACGTCCCACGGCCGAGCGTCGACCAGCGCTCCGCCCCGAAGCCGGACTGCACCCCCGACTCGTACGGCGACGACCCAGCGAGCCACCAGTACTGCTGCAAGCCGCACGAAGTCTCGGAAGCCGAGTGGTCAGACGAACTCGCCGCCCGACGAGCGTCCGGTCGGCTCAATCCACAAACCTGGCCGCCGATCGTCGACCCGGACGCCTTTGACGTCGCCGCCGTCGGCGACGACTTGCCCGATCCCGCAGCCGAACCGGCCGTCGCACCGCCGGAAGACCTCTCGATGGACGACGTGGAGTAGCCGTGACCATCGTCTTCACCCCGCCAACCGCTGTCGCCACGAGCGCTTACCACCACTCACGGGCCGCCGCCGAGAACGAAGCCGCCGCCAAGATCGCCAAAGGCCAGCTGCTCGACGCGCTGAACGGCTCGTCCGACATCACGACGATCCTGCTCAAGGCGGCTGCCGGAGCCGGCAAGTCGTACGTCCTCAAGCAACTCGTTCAGGACGCAACCGTCCAGCCGCAGTGCCTGCGGGTCGCCGTCACCGCGTTCCAGAACCGCCAGTTGTGGCCGCTCGCCGAGTCGCTCGGCACCGCCATCGGCAAGGACAAGGTCTACCTCTGGTCGTCGAAGGGCCGCTTCAACGACGTTCCCGACTCGGTGAAGGCGGCCGCCACCGTTGTCGACTCCGGCAACGCCATCCCGACCGACGCCCCCGTCGTGATCGCCACGTCGCACATGTTCGGCGAGATCGGGCCGCGCAAGATCGTCAGAGACCACTTCACCCCGTCGTTTCACGGCGACTACCGGTTCGACGTCCTGTTCGTCGACGAAGCCTGGCAGCTGGCCAGCCACCGTTTCGACAAGCTGAACTACGTCGCCCCGATCCGCGTCGGCGTCGGCGACGTCGGGCAGCTGCCTCCGATCGAGATCGGCGAGAACCCTTGGCGAGGCGACTCCGGGTACAACCCGTACCGCGCATGGCCGAACAACCACTCTTCTGACGAGCACGCGTGGGCCACCGAACTGCCCGCCGTATGGCGCCCGACGGGAGAGCAGCTCGGGCTGTGGCGCGCCTTCTACCCCGAGTGGCGCTCCCTCAATTGCGTCGCCGCGCCCGGCGACCGGTCGATCAAGCTCGGCAAACTGACCGGCGTCGCGAAGGACGTGTGGGAGTCCGTCGCCTCTGGCGTACCGACGCTACTGGAAGTCGACGGGCTGCCGCCCGCCGAAGCACCGGACGTCGACTTCCCCCTCGTCCAGTTCGTCGAGCAGCTTCTCGACGACCTGTTCTCAGCCGGCTTCTCGCTCGCCGCCACCGAGTACAACGGCGACGGCACACCGAGCGGGAAGACGATCACTACCAAACCCGGGGACGAGCCGAACGATCCGCTCGTCGCCGTGCTCGCCACCCGCAACGCCACGGTGGACGACGCCGCCGACGCTGTCGAGCAGCTGCGCAAGCGGCACGGTCTCACCGAAGCCGACCTGCTCACCTCCACCGTCGACTCGTGGCAAGGGCAGACCGACGGCATCACGGTCGCGGTCCACCCGCTCACCGGGGCCTCGGAACTCGACGAGTTCAACTCGTCGTTCGGCCGTCTGGCCGTCACGTGCACCCGCGCCACCCACGGGCTACTGATCGTCTCGCGTGCCGGGCTGGACCGTATGCTGCAGGAGGCGCCGGCCATGCCTGGCACTCCATTCGGAGAGCCGGGCAACCGCACGCTGCCGCGGCAAACCCACCAACGCATCCTCGCCACGTTCGCCCGGGGCACCTACACCGTCTGATCACCGATCCGAAAGACTCACTGCATGTCTCGCCTCTCCGAACTCCTGCGCCAAGTCGCACTGAAGGACGAGCGCCTCGCCGCGGACCTCAAACGGGAGACGGACGCCCTAGCCGAACGGCGCGCGTTCGGCTTGAACTTCGAGCGGCACGTCCCGGAAGCGGTCGAGCTACCTGGCCGGCCCGTCCGCAAGAACGACAAGGTGCGGCGCCTCCCTCCGCGCGGCGAGACGCCAACCGCCGAGAACCAGATCCTGTGGCGGGTCGCTTCGGTCGACCGGAAGGCCGGTACCGCGACGCTCACCCGTTCGGTGGTTGTGGCAGGCGGTGCCAGTGTCGAAACCACCGAGGCCGCGATGGACGACTTGGTCGTCGTGGCCGAGTTCCGCGACCCGATCTACCCGGGCCTCATCTCCACCGGCAAGGTCGAGCGAGGTGAGGCGGAGAAGCCGTACCACGCAGTGATCAACGCCGAGAACTACCACGCGCTGCAGGCGCTGCTGTTCACGCACCGCGGCAAGGTCGACGCCATCTACATCGACCCGCCGTACAACACCGGCGCGAGGGACTGGAAGTATAACAACAACTATGTCGAGGGCGACGACTTGTACCGCCATTCGAAATGGCTTGCGTTCATGGAACGTCGCCTTATCCTTGCCAAGGAGCTACTGAACCCAGATAGTTCCGTACTAATCGTCACTATCGATGAAAAGGAGTACCTTCGCCTGGGCCTACTTCTCGAACAGGTGTTTCCCGGCGCGGTACGCCAAATGGTAACGGTCGTGATCAACCCGCTCGGACAGGCACGCAAGCAGGAGCTCGCACGCGTTGAGGAATATGCCTACTTCGTCTTTCTCGGTAGTGCTGGGCCCACCCCAACGGCCGACGATTTGCTTACTGAGCGTGCAGCAACAGACGCCACGCAATCAGTTCGATGGGAAAGGTTGCTCCGCGGTGGAACCAACGCTCGGCGTATGGATCGGCCAAACCTATTCTACCCAATAGTTGTTGACCCCGCCACCAAGAGAATCGTCGAGGTAGGCGAACCTATTCCGCGCGAAGCTAAACGGGATTCGGTTCCTGATCGCAAGGGTCTTGTGACAGTTTGGCCGCTCAACACCAATGGGAACGAAGGACGGTGGCGCGTCTCGGCCGACGCCTTCCGCGCCATGGTAGCGCGGGGTTACGCCAAGGTTGGCTCATATGATGCAAAGAATGACCGATTCAGTATCTCGTACCTGGGCCGTGCACAGGTTGCTCGCATTGACAGCGGCGAGATCAAGATCATCGGACGTGACGAGAACGACGTAGTGGTCGTCGAGGGCGACGGCAGCTCCGCCGCGAGTCTCGTCGCAAAGACGGTATGGAATCGTATGTCCCACCGCGCCGGCGAGCACGGAAGTGGTCTTCTAAAGAAGCTACTGCCCGGCAGGGATTTCCCATTCCCTAAATCTCTGTACTCGGTCGTCGATGCGTTGCGAATCGCTGTTGGCAACCGCCCCGACGCGCTTGTGGTCGACTATTTCGCCGGATCAGCGACTACTGCGCATGCCTTGATGCTTCTTAACCGCGAAGATGGCGGATCTCGACGTTCCATTATGGTAACAAATAACGAGGTCTCGGCCAGCGAGCAGGCAACCCTACTTGCACGCGGACTGCGCCCGGGAGATTCGGATTGGGAGGCGCTCGGCATATGTGAGTACATTACGAAGCCGCGGCTCGTCGCCGCAGTTACCGGAAGGACGCCCGAGGGCGCGTCGGTTGCCGGCGATTACAGATTTCTCAACGGCCTTCCAATATCTGGTGGTCTGGAGGAGAATGTTGAGTTCTTCACGTTGACGTACGAGGCGCCGCTGCGGGTTTCAACGAACCGCGAGTTCGGGAAAATTGCTCCCTTCCTGTGGTTGAACGCAGGCTCGCGCGGAAGGCGGATCGACGACATCTCGACTGGATGGGACGTTGCGGAGGCGTACGGCGTGATCGCTGATCTCGACCAGTCGGAGCAGTTCCTAAAGGCGATGGAGGACGCACCGAGCGTCACACACGCGTTTATCGTCACCGACGAAGACCGCCTTTTCGAGGCAATGGTGCGCCGGCTCCCTGCGCACGTCGAGCCGGTTCGCTTGTACGAGGCGTACCTGCGCAACTTCGAGATCGAAGCAGGGCGGGCTGCGCGATGAAATTCACCCTCAAGCCGTACCAAGCCGACGCCGTCGCGGCGATGCTCAGCTCGCTGGAGCGGGCGAAAAACGTGTACGAGCGCGAGAACGTCCCGACGTCCGTGTCCCTGTCCGCGACGACCGGTGCCGGCAAGACGGTGATGGCCGCCGCGGTCATCGAAGCTCTGTTCTACGGCAACGAGACGTTCGAGTTCGAGGCCGACCCGGGCGCCGTCGTCATCTGGTTCTCCTACAGCCCGGACCTGAACGAGCAGTCGCGGTTCCGGTTGATGGAGGCGTCCGACAAGATCGAGTCGTCCGATCTCGTCGTCATCGAACCGCCGTTCGCCAAGCCGCGGCTCGACCCGGGCAAGGTGTACTTCCTCAACACCGGCAAGCTGACGAAGAACTCGCTGCTCACCCGCGGTCACGTCGAGGTGCAGGAGGGCGAAGTCCTTCCCGGTCTGCATGACGCGGCCCAGCCGGACATGCAGGGGTGGACGATCTGGGAGACGATCGCCAACACGGTCAACGACCCGGACACGACCGTGTACCTGATCCTTGACGAGGCGCACCGTGGGTTCCGCGCCGACCGCAGTGCGTCCGACAAACCGACCACCGTCCGCAAGCTCGTCAACGGCCACTCCGGCCACCCACCGATCCCGATCGTCTGGGGCATCTCGGCGACGATCGAGCAGTTCCGCGACGCGATGACCGAAGCGGACTCGTCCGACGTACGCCGGGCGCTGCCGCCGATCGAGGTTGACGGGTTCCAAGTGCAGGAGTCCGGCCTCGTCAAAGACACGGTCGTCCTGGAGATCCCCGCCGAGGCCCAGGCGATCGACCTGGTCCTCGTGCGCCGAGCGGCGAAGAAGTTCCGCGAGGCGAGCGAGCGGTGGGAGAGGTACTGCGCCGACCAGGGTCTGCCGGACGTCGTCCGGCCGCTGCTGATCCTGCAGGCGCCGGCCACGCCGGACCACGACAAGATCGGCGAGGCGATCGACGTCATCTTCGACGAGTTCCCGGCACTGCCTGCCGGGTGCATCCGGCACGTGTTCGGCGAGCACACTCCCCAGCGATTCGGTGCGCACGACGTCGACTGGGTCGAGCCCCAGACGGTCGAGGACAAGACGCATATTCGGATCCTGATCGCCAAGGACGCCATCTCGACCGGCTGGGACTGCCCGCGGGCCGAGGTGCTCGTGTCCTTCCGCCCGGCGCGCGAGCACACGCACATCACCCAGTTGCTCGGCCGGATGGTTCGTAACCCGCTCGCCCGCCGCGTGCCCGGCGACGAGGTGCTCAACTCGGTCGACTGCATCCTGCCGTTCTTCGACCGGACGATGGCCGGCAACGTCGTGAAGTACCTGACCGGCAAGATCGACGGAGTCCCGGACGGTTCGGGCCGAAAGGCGATCATCGAAGAGTGCAAGCTGCTGCCGAACGCTGCGGTGGACTTCGTCTGGCCAGTGTGGGATTCGATCCCTACGATGACCGTCCCGCAGCGGGGTGCTGCCCCGGTGAAGCGGCTCGCCTCGCTCGCCCACGCGCTGGCCACCGACGGTGTGCGTCCCGGGGCGGTGAAGGAAGTCGCCGGGCTAATCCACGCGGCGCTCGACGGGGCGAACGTCGAGTTTGCGTCCAAGGTGAAGGCATCGACGGCGGAGGTGCTCGCTGTTCGGCTGCAGCAAATTTCCGGCCGACTCGGTAAAGGCAACATCGCGTACGCGGACGTCATCGAACAGGCCGACGAGCGGGCGATCCGAGCCGCGTTCCAGGACGCCCGCAAGGCGTTCGGCTCGGACATCGCGTCGATGTACGTGGACCACCTGGTGGGCGAAGACGGCGAGGACGACGACCTGCGCGACGCGTTCATCCGAGCCGCAGCGCTGGCGACCGTCCCGGAGATCCGCGAACGGATCGACGCGCGGGCGAACGAGATCGCGAACACGTTGTTCGCCGAGCACCGCGTGGACATCAAGAGCCTGCGTGACGACCGGCAGTCCGAGTACGAAGACATCCGGGCGCTGGCGGTCGAGCCGCAAGTGACGTCGCTCGGGCGGCCGAAGACACGGATCGAGGACTACGTCGAGGTGGACGAAAAGACCGGGCAGTTGGCGCGGGCGCCGTTGGCGCCCAAGCACCTGATGTCCGACGAGCACGGGCAGGTGCCGATAACGAAGCTGAACGACTGGGAGCGCGAAGTGATCTTCGCCGAGCTGAAGCGATCTGTCGCGTGGTATCGCAACCCGCCGCGTCAGGCGACGGACTCGCTTGGGATCGCGTACCGAGACGGCAGCGGCGACTGGCATTCGATGCATCCGGACTTCATCTTCTTCAGCGAAGTGAACGGCAAGGTCTTCCCGTCGATCGTCGACCCGCACGGTCACCACCTGGGCGACTCGACGGAGAAGCTGCAAGGGCTCGCGAAGTTCGCCGAGGACCACGGTGCGTCGTTCCACCGGATCGAAGCGCTGAGCAGAGTCAACGGCAACATGCGCGTGCTCGACCTGACGAAGCCCGCCGTTCGCGAGGCGATCTACGCCGGCGGCAACACCCCGATCGAGTTCTACGACTCCCCCATCGCCGAGGACTACGACGGACCGGGCTTATGACGGGCAGTTGACCTGGAAGGAGGCCGCCGTGTCCAAGCCCGGCCTTGCACGACTTGAAGGCTCCAGACTCTGCGAGCGCTCCTTCAACTGCTGCAGCCGAGCCGCGTCCAGTATTGCGGCCACTCATTCAGTGAAGCATTTTCATCGTGATGGCGCTGGTCACGGTGGGTACGGCAAGCCGGTGTCGACATAGGACGAGGCTCCCGGTAGGACAGCAGTCGACCAAGATCAGATGCCCCAACCGGGAGCCTCGCTGTGCTGTCTTACCCGTCCACGATCGCGCTGTCCAGCCATACCCTGAACCACCTGGCCGACCTCATCCGCGCCGAACGCACTCGGCGTCGCGGGCGGTGGTGGCGCCTCGACGCCGGCCGGCAGGCGCTGCTCGCCCTGGCCCATCTCCGCAACGGCGATACCATCACCCGCCTGGCCTGCGGCTTCGCGGTCAGCACAACGACGGCTTGGCGGTACGTCCGGGAAGCCGTTGATCTGCTCGCCGCGCATGCCGAGGACCTGAACGCCGCCATACGGCGCATCGGCCGTCTCGCCTACGCGATTCTCGACGGCACCCTCATCCCGATCGACCGGGTCGCGGACCAGAGACCGTACTACTCCGGAAAGCACAAGCGCCACGGGGTCAACGTGCAAGTCATCGCCGACTGCGCCGGACGCCTGATCTGGGCCTCGCCCGCGTTGCCCGGCGCGGTGCACGATCTGACCGCCGCCCGCACCCACGGCCTGATCGACGCCCTGACCAACGCGAACGTCATGACCTTCGCCGACAAGGCGTACCAGGGCGCCGGCGGCAGCGTCCGCACGCCGTTCAAACGCCGTCCGCACCGGCCCCGACTGTCCCGCCGGCAGAAGACCGTCAACCGCCACCACGCCAAGATCCGGGCCGTCGGCGAACGTGCCGTCGCCACCCTCAAAGGCTGGAAGATCTTGGCCAAACTTCGGTGCTGCCCACAACGCACCACCGCGATCGTCCAGGCCATCCTCGTCCTACATCACGTCCAGATCAGCCGACACCCACGATGAAAAGAACTCAGTGCAAAACAATGAAATACCAGCTACAGGATTTCTCGTAAGGAACCGTCAACGTCCATGGCCTGATCGAGGTCCGGGTCAACGCCGACGGCGGGCGCGAAGTGTTGGGCCTGGATGTCGTCCTTCGACGAGGGCGGAGCCGGCTGGCTCGCGTTCCGAACGTCGCTAACCGCCTGCGGTCTGACCGGGGGTGCGTCCGATCATGTCCGATGCCCACGCCAGCCTCGAGGCCGCCATCGGCGCGGCCCTGCCCGGTGCGTCGTGGCAGCGCTGCCGGCCCCGCTACCTGCGCACCGGGCTGGCGAAGATGCCCAAGTCGGCGCAGCCGTGGATCGCCACGGTGTGTGGCGCACGAGCGCGCCACACACCGTGGCGCCGTCCTTCGAGAGGGCCTGGAGAATCTGGGTGATGACCGCATGCGCGGGTCGTACCGGTCTACGCCGGCCTTGTCGTCGAGCCACGCCGTCGCGGGACGACTGACGCGGTGGTTTCGGCGGCGGCGTGTGAGATTTCGGGTAGGACGTCGCCGTAGAACTTGGCGGTGAAGTGTGGGCTGGAGTGGCGGAGTCGGTTGGAGATGACTTTCATCTGACGCCGGCGGCGAGGCCCATGGTGGCGGCGCCGTGGCGGAGGTCGTGGAGTCGGATGGGTGGTAGTCCGGCTTGGGTGGCGAGGTGGTGGAAGTGGTCGGTGAAATCGGCGGGGTGGAGCCGTCCGCCGGTGGGGGTGGTGAAGACGAGTCCGGTCTTGGCCCAGGTGGTGCCGGCGGCGAGGCGTTCGCGGTTCTGTTGGGCGCGGTGGGTGCGTAGGACGGTGACGGTTTCGGTTGTCAACGCCGCCCCAATTCTGGCTCTGGCACGCATTTTGGATGCTGTTGGTGATCTTGGTTGGGTGATCGGTCTGGGTGCGTCGCTGCCCGAGCCGGAGGCGTCTCGATGCTGGAATAGCGGGATGTCGGTGGGTCGTGGTTCGGGTTCGGCTGTTCCGGTGGAGACTGCTCGGGTTCGCCGGCTTTCCCGGGTGGAGTTGGTCGCGGAGACGATGCGCGCTTCGTTGGAGGCCCTGGCCAAGCTGGACGAGGTGTGGCTGGCCGGGGTCCTGGCGCCGGACTGGGCCGAACGGTACGGCCGGTCAGCGCGTCACGAGCGCCAGCCGACTGGTACGGCTGCGGTGCGGCAGTACGTGGAGCAGGTCGGCGCTGACGGCATTGCCTTGCTGCGGGCCGTCTACGGTTCGACGGCGCCCACAGGTGGCCCGCCTGTGGGCGCTGTCGAGGTGCTGCGTCAGGTCTGGGTCCAGCAGTACTGGTATGACGAGTCCGGACAGCTGCGGTGGCGGGAGGCGAAGCTGTCCCGAGCTCGCAAGAGCCGGGAAGGAACGCAGCGGCGCCGGTCCGGCACCTCGGCGGCCGATGATGATGCGGAGCCTGCTCGAGTGCCGTGGTCTCGGGTGGAGGTCGTGTCGCCGCATGATCCGCAGGCGCGGTTCAGCCACAAGCCGGGCAAGGTCGAATGGGTCGGCTACAAGGACCACCAGACCGAGACCTGTGACGAGGAGCGACCGAACCTCATCGTGCATGTTGTGACAACCCCGGCTCCGGAACAGGACGTCGATGTCGTCGAGGCGATCCACACCGCGCTGGCCGAGCAGCGCATCACGCCGGCGGAACACTATCTCGACAGCGGCTACGTCACGCCCGAAACGGTTCACCGGGCGTCGACCACTAATGCGATAACCGTTGTCGGGCCGGTCCGTCAGGACCCGCGCGCCAGTGACCGACCCGGCTTCGCCAAGGAGGACTTCCACGTCGACTGGCAGGGCGAAACCGAGGTGCCCGCAAGGAACGGTCAGCCCGCGGTGGAAAGCCACGGTGGCGGATGGGAAGCCGCGACTGTCGGTGCTGTTCAGGCGGGCGGACTGCCGCGCCTGCACCGCCCGGCAGCAATGCACCGGCAACGTCAACGGCAAAGGCCGACACCTGCTCCTACTACCCGAACCCCTGCAGAAGATCCAAACCCGGGCTCGGGCGCTACAACAGACCCCCGAGTGGAAACGGCGCTACGCCCTACGCGCCGGATGCGAGGCCACCGTCTCCGAAACCGTCCACGCGCACGGCCTACGCCACTGCCGGTACCGAGGGCTCGCGAAGACCCACGTCCAGCACGTCCTCACCGCCGCCGGCACCAACATCATCCGACTCGGTCAACACCGGCCCAACCAACGCCGACGACCACGAAGCCGCCTGCAACAACTCTTCCGCGCCCCGGCCGACGACTGACACCAAGATCACCAACAGCATCCAGAATCTGTGCCAGAGCCAGTTTTCAGGCGGAACCGACAACTGGAAGCGGCAGCACCGCCCGACGCACTCCCCACAACCCAAAATCACCAACAGCATCCAATAACTGCGTCAGAGCCACGACTGAGGCGGTCTTGACAACAGAGAGTAGTCATTATATTGATGTCGCACGGCGACCGCGCTTGTGGCTTCTTCGCCGTTGTGGACCGGGCGACTGTCCGAGCCAGTCGAAAGCTTCGAGAGGCTCGCGCGTGAACTGTCGTTCGCATGTTAAGTCTGACCAAGACGGTTTCGAATAGTGGCTAGGCCTACCTTGCGCGGATTTGGACGTCGGGACCCTGGAGGACCTGCTGAGATCCGAATCCTGCTGTCGCGAGTGCTGCCCGCGTGGACCTTTGGCGTCAGGGCATGGTTGACACGCGGGTTCTGACGGACGCAAATGATCGATCGTACATAGAGCCGCCCACAGATCAGTCCGGCAACTCGGCCAGCATTCTTTCGTTGGTCGGCACTGTTGCTGGCGGAAGCGTGGTGAGCAGAAGTTCCTGTGCCGGGCCGCGCCCCGTTCGCGAGGACGCAGTGTAGTTCAGTGTCACGATGCGCTTGCTGATATGCCAGGCCTTGACGCCATTCAGTTCGCGACCGGATTTCGACGGGCGCATCGCCTTCGCTGCATACAATGCGTCCTCTGTGAGCAGCCGCTCGTCGTAGTCGTACGACAGAATCCAGCGGTACTGCATTTCTCGCCGGAGGTACTCCGCCAGGTGGTGGTGCTGGAGCGTGCCCATCCAATCGAGATCCTTACCCGCCTGCGCTGCCTGACCATCGAACGAACCGCGATAGAGCTTCCCCGACTTCGAAAGGTAAGGTGGGTCGAGGTACGCGACAACGCGGTCGGGGAGCAGCGTCTTATAGTGCGAGGCAACGCCGTGGAGCGTGGTCTTCCAGTCCGATCGCCAGACGTCTGCGATCCTTCTCGTCTCGTAGAGGTGACCGATGTATTCGAGCCGCTCGACTAGGCTCTTGAGGTTGAATCGGCATCCAATGCCGTACTCCGAGGTCTGTGCGCGACCGCCGATAGGGCCAGCCTGCCCATGCAGGATCCCTGAGAAGGTGGTTCGGTTCAGGAACATGCACTTCGTGGCGAGTTCGAGGTCCTCAGTCGAACGACTGGTACCAGGAGCCGCCGTCCAGGCGCGCCAGTAGTCCCAGCGCGCCAGTGCTGTCGCCCCACCGGCAGCGACGTACGTTGCGTGTTCGTCGGCGATCCGCTCGACAAGCTCCTGCGTCCGGGAGGCCGCCACCTGCCAGAAGGCCGCCACCATCGGATCTGCGTCCGCAAGTAGCGCCCGCTCGACGATGCCCGCACCGACCAGCCTGAGGGTGGTCGACGCGCCGCCAGCGAAGGGCTCCACCAGGAGGTCGACTCGCCTGACTTGAGCGGACCGTTGAGCCGCTAAGATTAGCTCGCCGATCACATTCGACAGACCACTCTTGGCACCCGGGTAGCGCAGCGGACTCTGGTACCGACCTGCGGCAAGAGGATGTGCGACCTCGGCCGGTGCGTGGTCGATCTTGCGTGGAGTCGTTCCAACCGGAATCAGAATTTCCGTACGCGCCGACTCCTGATCGCGTACGGCGACTGTCACGGCGATCATGGTACCAGGCCGGTGTTGCGGGACGTTGGGTCGAGACCAAGCCGCTTGGTGGCCACCAAGCGCAGTACGTCGGTGCCGACGCCGATGGGGAACGCTGCCTTTCCATGCGCAGCTGCCACGGGAATGATCCCATCGACGTACATGGAGGAGCCTGTTCGGTCGACAACGTCGAGGATTGCTGGGAGCGTGGGGTAGTCCTTTGGGTCAGGCCGTCCCCCGTTCGCGTCGTATGGCGCACCGGACGGTGGCATGACTGTCGGGACGATCACCCGCCCGTCGAGCGCCCGATAAACGAATTTGCGTCCCCAGTAGGTCTCCTTGCCGTATGCACGAGCATTGGCCGCGTTGGTGACGCGAGCGATGATCTGCTCGTCGCAAACAAGCAGATCGCCAGGGACCAGCACATCGTGGCGAGCCAACTGCCGCGCGTAGTCGACCATGGCACCGGACTTCTCAATACCACAGACAAATGGACCCACGCCGGGTGTGGTTGAGGCCATCGCTTGGAAGTAGTCGAGGGCACGGCCTCGCAGCTTGGCCGGAGGACCGTACACGGCAAGGGGGCCATCGACGATGAATAGCGTGGTAGGCAGTAGCTCCTGACGGGACTGCTCCCAAAGTAGGGTGGCCAGCCCGACCAGCACAAGGAGTTCGACAACCGACATGAGTCGGCCGAGGGCGGACTGGTTGCTTCCCTCCTCGCCCACTTCCTCGTGGATGCGTAAGACGTCCGTGGGAAACAGCCAACTGCCGCACGCGTCGCAAGCGGCTCCGGCCGGCGGGACGCCGACGTCCTTGCTGCAATCTTCGGTCGGGCAGTTCACGGGCACCGTTGACGCGGGCACGCCCGGCTTCCCCTGTAACAGAAAGAGCAGCTCCAGCAAGGTCTGATTCAGGCGATTGACTTCGACCTTCTTCGTACGGAAGAGTTGGTCGATGGCCTCTCGCCACGAGGTCGCGATGTCGACACTCTCACGGGTGTAGGCGCCAGCGACCGGAAGGTCGAGCGTCACGAGCGCCGTATTGACGGCTCTTGCGACCTCGTACGGGTCGACGAACCGCTGTGCCTTTTGCGTCTCAAGGATGCTGAGGTCAAGATACGCCGCCGCAGCTTGCGCGAACCCGTACAGCACCGACGGCAATCCATCCCGCACCCGCTCAACAACGTACGACCCGTCGACGGCGAGCGCAGACGACAGCGGCAATGTTGGGGAATTGAAGTCGCTGCGGTGCCGGACCCGCTTGCGGATCTCCTCGACATCGCGCAGCACCTCAGACGGGACGTGGAACGTACGCTGATCGGCGATGGCACGGACCGCAGCGGTCGAGTGCCCGAGGCGTGAGGCGAGTTCATGGGTCCCACCGACGGTCTCGTATGGCATCAGGCGGCCGACCCATCGCCGTTCGGAGTCAACGGAGGATCACCCGCGGACGCGCGGGCCTCGTTGACGAGTTCCAAATCGTAGCGATCGATCTGCACCGGAACGATGTACGGCGATGACAGGGTCTTGAGTCTTACGTAGCCGCGGTCTTCGGAGGCGATGATGGCATCGGAGAACGAGCCGAAGTCGTAAAACTGGGCGAGTTCACGAACTTCCTTCGTGTTGTTCAGGTGCGCAACTACCCAGTTGGCCGTGTTGGCCTTCACCTGGTGCGCGACGCCCGAAACCTCTTGGGTCGCGTACGTCATGCCGAGGTTCAACTTGCTCGCCTCCTTGGCGAGCTTGACCCAGATATCCCGGTCGTCCTTGTAGCGGTCGGACGAGAACAGATTATGGGCCTCCTCGAGCATCACCTGGATGGCCGGGGGCTCCTGCCCTGCCGTGAAGACGGCGGTCTGGCGCTCAAGTAGCCGAGCAGTGATCGATTCGCTCAGGGCCTTGGTGATCGCGCTGGCTCCGACGTGCAGGTCGACGATGACGATGCGCCCTTGAAGGAGTTCGTCATAGATCTCGATTGCGGGGTCATTCATCGTCAGAGGGCTGTGGAATGGCCGCAGCGGGTTGAGGTTCTTCCAGCCGCGTACGTTGCGGTTTTGGCTCTTCGTCGTGAAGATCGGTTCCACGCTCGTCCATCGGACGTTCTTCGTGAAGTCCACGGCGTTGGCGTCGCCCGCCTCGCGAAGCTCCACGATTGCATCTACGACGGCCTCCACGTTCGAGGCGCCCACGGTCACCATGTTGGCCGTCGACCCCGCTTGGGTGAACGGGTTGCGGCGGAGCTTGCCCGTGATGACCTGCTGAAACTCGGCCTTGATGTTGATACGAGCTCGAAACTCGGGCGGCACTTCGAAGCCTGCGCGCATAAGCGCTCCGTAGAGGACGAGTCTCGCCCGCTGCGCGTGCGTGGTAGCGGACCGATCGTTAGGAACATCCGCGTAGGACGCACCCGCGAAGTCCTTTACATAGCCCGCGTCATCGGTGCTGAGCTCGCCGGAGATGAGGCTCTGAACCGCGTCGATCTGGTTTTCGGAGAAGAAGTTGATTGAGAGAGGCTTGACGTGCGGCTGCGACCCGTCCGCACCGAACTTGAAGATCCGGACGTGCTTCGCGCCGATGGCAGCGATTTCGGTGCCGTCCTGGGTGTTCGGGTTCGCGTACTCACCCTGCGGATCAAAGATCAACTGCCCCACGGGACGCTTGCCTACAGAGCGCTGACGCTCCGAGATGGCGAATGTGCGAGCGATGATAATCTTCGCGGTGTTCGACTTGCCCATCCGGGTCATGCCCAGGAGGGCGGTCTTGTGACCGATGAAATCACGGATGTTGACCTCGACAGTAGCCGTGGCCTGCTTCGACGCCTTTGCCCGGCGACGAGTCGCGGAGTACCGAACAGCGCCGATACGGACGCGGTCCACGGGGCGATCCGTCGGTTTCAGGTACGAGGCAATTGCCGAGAGCCCCTCGCCGACCGGCTTCAGCACCCGGTAGGTGGATGTGGCATAGAAGTTGTCCACATCGGCGCCGAACTCGAGCACCTTCTGGCCTTCGACGTCGTCCTCGTAGAAGGTGCCGAGAATCCTGCAGCGTAGTCCGGTGAAGGAAACGCGATTCTTCGTGAACGGGTCCATCTCTAGGTCGAGAACGACGGACGGCGATGGGTTCTGGCTGCTAGAGAGGGCGGCGCGGAGGGACTCCTCGCGCACGGCATGAAGGTCGCTCTCCATCGACAGCGACGACGTCCCCTCCACGCGCAGCAGCAGGACTTCGTCGTCATCGACCTGCGGGGTGTTGATGTCCTGGGCCGTGGCGAGCAGGAACGAATGCTGGGGTATGCCACCCGCATCGAACTTCCAACGGTCGTGTGTGAGCACGATAGCCTCGGTGTAGCCGATCCGGTAGATCGCGCCGATGCGGGTCGATCGGTCGTCCGCCAACAACTGCGAGTTCAGCAACGAGCCTGCGCCGACGCCGGGTATAAGGTTGGTCATGCAGGCTCCTCTGCGCGATCGAATTTCCTAGCCTAGTAATTACCGGCTCAACGAAGTTGATGGGGTTCGGCTGATTTCGCTGGTCTGTCCAGGGTAGACCATGATGGGCGGCAGCAGCCGTGTCGGCTTGTAGGCAGATGCCGCACGGTCGCGGGCAGCGGCCGATGTCGCGATCGCCGACGGTGGACGCGCCCTGGTGCGGTCGGCGCGGGATCACTACCAGGCGGTGGGTCGCCGAGCAGATGATCGCCCTGCTGCACTGGCTCCGCCGCCTGCTCATCCGCTGGGAGATCCGCGACGACATCCACGAAGCTTTCCTCGCCCTCGCCTGCGCCATCATCTGCTGGCGCCGACTCCGCCGCTCAAGAAGTTAGTAGTAGCTAGGACCCTGGTGAGGCCTCCATGCAGCTCCAACGGTGTCGTGCGACAGTCCTGCTGCCCGCAATGAGCCTCCGGCGCTGGACCGGCCGTAGAAGCGCCTCCAACGCTTTTGCCTGGGCGCGGTCCATTTGGGAGTGTGCCTCAGCGCCCACACCCTCCCCAACTGTCTCGCCCTGGAGCTTTCGGCGCTGGCTTGCCGATCTCGGAGCCGACCGTGCGCGCGGCCTTGCTGCTGCGTCCACCTACCTCCGTTGGAACGAACTGCTGAAGCCCGTAGAGGATGCCTACCTCGCCAATCGGATCGCAGTGTCAACGCTTCGGCAACCTCGACCCTGCCCGAAAGGTCCTCGAGAGCTCGCCGACTCCTGGCGTGAGAGTCTTCAGGAAGCGGCGACATGGTCAGACCGCTCACACGGCGTAGGGCCACCCGACGACATCGTCGGCTGGCCCTACGCTGCTGATAGGCGGTGAACCCGCGAACTATGCCGGCCTTGCGGTACCACCGCGGCGTGGGACGACGGCGGCCGTTGCTTCGGCTGCGGCGTGGGAGAGTTCGGGGAGGACGTCTCCATAGAACTTGGCGGTGAAGTGTGGGCTGGAGTGACGGAGTCGGTTGGAGATGACTTTCATCTGGACGCCAGCGGCGAGGCCCATGGCGGCGGCGCCGTGGCGCAGGTCGTGCAGGCGGATAGGCGGCAGTCCGGCTTGGGTGGCGAGGTGGTGGAAATGGTCGGTGACATCGGCGGGGTGAAGCCGCCCGCCGGTCGGGGTAGTGAACACCAGCCCGGTCCTGGTCCAGGCGGCGCCAGCGGCAAGGCGATCGCGGTGTTCCCGCGTGCGGTGGGCGCGTAGGACGGTGACGGTTTCGGCGTCGAGGGCGACGGTGGCCTCGCTGTCGGTGGTTTTTGGGGTGTCGATGGCGGTGGCCCAGCCATGTTGGACGAGTTGCCAGCGGACGGTGAGGGTGCGGGCGTCGAGGTCGAGGTCGTCCCAGTGCAGGCCGCATGCTTCGCCTCGGCGCAGGCCGGTAAAGGTGATGAGGTGGTAGAGGGCGTAGAGGCGGTCGCCGGCGTCGTGGGCGCGGTCGAGGAATCGTCCGGTCTGTTCGGGGGTCCAGATCATGACGGGGCTGGGGATCTTGCCGGTGTCGCGCCAGGTCTTGACACGCTGGTCGGTCCAGATGGTCGGCTTCGGTGCCCGGGCCGGGGGTAGTTCGACCACGAGGGCGGGGTTGATGTCGATGAGCCGGTGGCGGCGCATCGCGTCGTTGAGCGCTTTACGCAGCGTGGCGTGGATACGGTGCTGAGTCGCCGGGCCGACGATGCGCTGACCCTTGACCTGGTCCCGCTTGACCTGGTCTCGACTGGCGCGGAGGGTGTCGATGGTGGTGTTGCGTTCGTCGATGGCGTCGTACATCGCGTCGATGTGGCCGGGCCTGAGCCGGTCGATGCGCAGGTGGCCGAGGTACGGAATCAGGTACAGCCGGACGTGGCCCTCGTACGAGCGCAGGGTTCCCTGCTTGATGTTCTTACGTCCGGCGAGCCAGTCGGTTAGGTACTCCCCGACGGTCGGCAGTTCGGTCGGGGTGATGTCCAGGTGCAGCGCCCGGCGGATCTGATCCGGCGTGGGTATGGGTGCGCCGGTCTTGGCGGCGGTTTCGATGAGGTCGCCGGTCTTGACCGTAGCGTGTGGGTCAGTGGGGTCGGGGACTGCGAGCGCGGCGCGGATGCGGTCCAGAACCGCGTCGGCGTCTGCCTGGGTCGGGTACGGGCCGTGCCGCAGCGGCCGGCGGCTCCCGTCAGCGCGGGCGGGGACCTCGATCTGCCAGTGCCATTGGCCGTGGCTGCGGGACCAGCCACCGCCGGGCCGGCGGAGCTGAGGGCAGGAGCGCCCCAGTCGCCGGCCCGAAGTGGCGTCGCGGCAGCCGCAGCGTTTGAAGATGGATCCCTTCACTCATCGTCTCCTGGGTGCTCGACGCGGTGCCGCCAGCGGTGGTGGGCGTAGTCCGCTGGCGGCCTGGTCGTTGCATCCACGCTCGCCTCGCCGGTGCGATCAAGTCGCCGGTCGTCGGCGGCCAGGGCGGGGCTTTCGAGCAGCAGGAGCTGGAGCAGGCCGGCGACCGGGACGATGATGCGGGTGCCGGCCCGGATCAGTGGTGTGGGGAAGGTGTCGGTGGCGGCGAGCCGGTACGCCTGGGATCGACTGATCCCGAGTACGGACGCGGCGGTGGCGAGGGTGGTGGTCACGCCCAGGGCACGGAGGCGTTCCTCGGTCCACACCTCGGCAGCAATAG
Source organism: Plantactinospora sp. ZYX-F-223 (assembly GCF_039649625.1). Lineage (NCBI taxonomy): Bacteria > Bacillati > Actinomycetota > Actinomycetes > Micromonosporales > Micromonosporaceae > Plantactinospora > Plantactinospora sp. ZYX-F-223. The sequence goes on from NZ_JBDJAV010000017.1 coordinate 26,175, forward strand.
ACGCGGGTCCGGCGGCGGGGACGGTGGACGCGGTGTTTGCCGTGGCGCGGTAAGGCTGCTCAGTTGAGTTTACGCGGGTGCTCATGATCGAGATGCTCCTGATCGTCTTGGGATGTTTCGGCTTCGCCGGATCGATGGCTGTCGTCCGTTTCGGGCAGGTCGGTGGTGCCGGTCGCGCGGTCGAGTGGGCTGGTGCCCGCCGACCACTGATCGGCTTTCAGCGGCGTCCCTGCCGGTAAAGATCGGCTGCGCTTGGACCCAGTCGCTGGCAGGGACGACTCGGCTTTGAGGGTCTTGAGGAGATCGGATACCCGGGTGTTGGAGACGGTGTGCCCGGCGGACCGGAGAGCATCGGCGAGCGCTGCCCGGGTGAGCGGCTCCCCGTCCGCGGCGAGCCGGTCCCGGACGTGTCGTGCTGCGGGCAGCAGTTCGTCTGCGTCAGGTGAGCGGTGCGTAGACCACTCGCGATGTTTTGTGTTGCGGTGACGGGTCCGTCCGTCTCGTCGATGGCTGGTGCCGGACGGGCGGACGGTCCGAGCGGTGGACCGCTCCCCCACCGGTCCGGCGGGCGGGGCTGCGCCGATCGGTCTGGCGGACAGCTCGACGTCCGCGGTCCGGTCCGGATGGTGTGGGGCGGACGGGGTTGCGTCGCTCCGGGTCGCCGTGCCGGTGTAGCCGAGGGCGACCTTGACCATGACGAGAAAGCCGAGTGCCGGCACCGCCGCGGCGATCCAGCCGATCGGCGAGGGCTCAGCCTCGACGACCTGCGCCGCGAGCGAAAGCGTGACCGCACAGCCCAGTACGACCGCCGGGAACCTCGTCGAGGCGTGGACGCGTTTGCGACGCCGCAGCTCGAGTCCGGCTGCGATGGACATCAGTTCCAGGACGATGGCGTCCGCCCAGGCGAGCCATCCTGGTTGACCGTGTGCTGCGGCTACGTTGTGGACGTGTGTGAAGCTCGCTGCACCGGCGGCCCCGCCGATCGCGAGCATGATCAGGATCTGGACGGCTCCCTCAGCCCGGTCCGTCCGCCGGGGACCGTCCGCATCGTTCTGCGGCGTAGTCGTGGCGAACCACCTCCTCCGTCCGGACCGCAGCGGCGCCGGCACCTACAGGTGCCGAGATGGTCTGCACGGGGACGGAGATCATGTCCGTACCTCTCAATCTGGTGATCATCGGGACGATCGCGCACGAGCACGGGTACCGCCCAGACGAAGGCGCGGGACGATACCTCGGAAAGGGTGGTGTTGGAAAGGATCCGGATCTGTCACGGCGCTGTCCGCGCTGGCAAGTCTTGCCGTGACAGCCGGGTGACAGATCCCCGCTCTTGCTGTCAGCGGAGACTGCGAGGAATAGGCCGCCTCTTGGCGATCGGATGGCACGGCTCATGCCGCCTCCGACGATTCGTGTCGCAGGTCGACGACGTACGCGGCGAGGTCAACCAGCCGGTACCGCTGGCCGTTTCCGTGCGCGATGGCCCAGACCGCGTCAGCCGGAGAGAGCCCCGCCGAGGCGGCGTGATCGCGTGCGCCGGTGGCGATCGGCAGCGGCGGCGCCTCCTCGGCGAGCAGGCGTCGCAGGTTGCGTTCTCGGGCTGCGGAGTGCAACCAAAACAGCACCGGCCACACCCGTCCAATCATGGCAAACAGTTTCTGGTACCCGATCAGCTTGCCGAGCAGGACCGACAGCTGCTCACCGCCCGAGTCGTACTCGACGAAGATCGGCACCTCAGTGCCGTCCTCGGCCCACAGGCCGTATCCGTCCGGTCGTATTCGGGGTTGGTAGGCGCGCATCAGCCCTGGATCCTCGGGGCTGGTGAAGGCTCCGGCTCGGTCGCACGCCGACTCCGGCAACCATCGGCACAGTTCCGCTTCCGGATGGGTACGGGCGTAGCCGGCCAGGTCGGTGAAGAAGCCGTTGATCCCGAGCCGGTGAGCCAGGCTGCGGCTGGAGGTCCAGCGCCGCCGCTCGACACGGGCGTGATCGCGCCGTGGCGGCCGCTCATCCCGCGCTGCGGCGACGACCTCGGCGCCGAGCTGGTCAATGACGTAGTGGTACGGATACGAGCCGCCGTCGGCGCGCTGTGGCCGGAACCGGGCCACAAGCCGTAGCCGGTGCAGCGTGCGCAGCCGGCGTTGACAGAAATCCAACGACGGAAACAAGGCGTGGGCGATCTGGAACGAGGTCAGCACCCCGTGGTCGTACAACCAGCTCAGCAGCACCTGGTCACGGTTGGTCAGCTGGGACTGAACGCGAAGGACGGGGTCATCCACCGGATCTCACCTCCTCGTCGATCCTCATGAAGCGGGTCCCCGGGGAGAGACCCGAGACCATGCAGGGTCTCTCGCAGGACAAACAGCAGGTTCTGACAGACGCCATGACCTGCGGTGTGACCGCTGGTCGGGGGTCAGTTCGGGGGTCCGGCTGAAGACTGACCCCAACCCGGACGCCAACACGGACGCCCGAACCGAGGTCAAGCCGGAATCTGTCACCGCCAACGGCCGGAAGCCGAAGCGGCGGAATGAAGAAGTGGGAGAACAACGCAACTCCTTGGTTGAAGGTCTGGACGGTGCCGACAGGCACGACGCCGTCACGGGATCGCCGGCCGTACTTCCCGCACGCCTGATCGAGGCGTGCGGCAGGTAGCCGGCGCCCTGCCGGGTCACGCCCGGCAGGGCGGGCCGCGCTATCAGCGGCCATGGAGGTGTCACTGTGGAGGTGTCAACGAACAGGTAGGCCGGGATACCGCCTGGCATGAGGCGGATCAGGGCAGCAGCGGTCGGCACGACCGCGAGCGGCACAGTCGCGCAGGCGAAGATGGACAGCAATGGACAGGGCGGTTGGCGTTCGCACCGGTATCCGGGTTCGTCACAGCCCGTGACGGGGACTCCTGCAGCCGCGTGACATTGCGGCGGCCGGGTAGGGCTTCGGCTCAACCCGCCGGGGGAAGATCCTTCATCTCAGCCCTCCTGTAGCTCGCTCGACACCCGTCGCCGACCCGCTCACACGGACTTAGCAACGAAAGCAAGCGCTCCTACGGAGCGCCCACCCATCGACCTCTGAAGCCCGGCGATCAAGACCGCCGCACGGGGAACGTCCATCCAGTACCTCTCGGCAGAGCTTCCTTGTCAAGGCCATTCAGCTGCTGCGATACAGCTCACGAGCCTCGCCGGCACCATCGATCGTGCAGGGGCGCATCGATCCGTCCGGGCGAGTACGCCGTGGTCCGACGGCGGTGCCTAGATTCCGGGGAATGCAGATGTGCCAACTTCCCGCGATGCTCCGTTCGCTTGCCCTTCCGTCGTCGCGGTATACGCCGGGCCGTCTCGTCTGCGACCGGTGACCTTCGGGCACGCAGACCCCCGTAGATCACTCTGCGTGTCCGGGGGCACAATCGAGGTGTGATCGCGAGCGTGTTCTTCGATGTAGGCGAGACGATCGTCGACGAGTCCCGGGAGTACGGGACCTGGGCAGACTGGCTCGGCGTACCGCGCCACACCTTCTCAGCTGTCTTCGGGGCGGTGATCGCTCGGGGCCTCGACTACCGGGAGACGTTCCAGGTGTTCCGCCCAGGGTTCGACCTGGCCGTGGAGCGGGAGCGCCGGACGGCGGCGGGACAGCCGGAGTCGTTCACCGAGGAGGACCTGTACCCGGATGCCCGACCGTGCCTCGCCGCGCTGCGCGAGTCGGGGCTGCGGGTCGGCTTGGCCGGCAACCAGACCGCGCGGGCGGAGACGATCCTGCGTGCCCTCGACCTACCGGTCGACGTCATCGGCACATCGGACGGCTGGGGTGTCGAAAAGCCGTCCGCAGCGTTCTTCGAACGCGTGGTGGCCGAGGCGGGCTGCCCCGCAAATCAGGTGCTCTACGTCGGCGACCGGTTGGACAACGACATCCGTCCGGCGCAGGAGGCGGGGATCGCGACCGCCCTGGTCCGTCGCGGCCCGTGGGGCTACATCCTCGACGACAGGACAGTCAGCGACCGCTGCCTGTTCCAGCTCGACTCGCTGGCCGAACTGCCCGACCTCGTCCGCAAGCACAACGAGTCGGCCGGCTAACTACCCGGAAGAGCCGCTCGACCGACGGTGAGAGCGGCGATGCGTTCGTCGAGCTGTGCACCGTGCCGGCTGTCGCCGAGTAGGGGCCGGACGGCGCGGACCCGGTCGAGGCCGATGCCGTACCAGTCGGTGTGCAGGGCGTCGATGGCCTGGTTGAGGTAGTCGGCGACCTGGTCGCCGTCACTGCCGTGTGCGGTGGCGAGGTCAGCGAGGACAACACTGCGCTGCTTCGCGCTGGTACCGGTGAGCCCGGCGAGCGCCTGGTCGAGTTGGACGGCGGCTTCGCGGTGGTCGCCGCTGACGAGGGCTGCGTACCCGGCGAAGGAGTGCAGGCGGCCGTTGTCGTAGAAGTCGAGCCATTCGGGTGGGGTGGAGTCGCCGTCGATCGCCCCTGCCGCCAGATCGATGTGCCGGCGGCTGGCGGCTGCCGCTCCGGCCCGCGCCTCCACCTCCGAGGCGACGCAGTGCAGCCAGGAGCGGACCATGGGGCTGACACCGTGCCAGGTGTGTTGAATGGCTGCGTCGATCAACGGACGGGCGCCGGCCGGGTCGTGACCGAACGCGGGAATGAAGGCGGTGTGGCCGAGAACAACCGCAGCCAGGGCGTGGTCGCCGGCTTCGCGGGTGGCAGCGAGGGCGACGTCGTAGCAGCGTTCGGCGATGGCGGGCCGGCTGAGGTCGAAGAAGGCGAGCCGGGCGGTGAGCAGCGCGGATTCCGCGAGCGCGCTGGCGAGGCTGGCGCGGCTGGTGCCGGTGGCGGCGGCGCGCAGGAGCCCGATGCCGAGCTGGGTGTGGGCGTAGGCGGCCTCGTAGAGCGGCCGGGCCGGGCTGGTCCAGTACAACTCCCGCTGGCAGCGCACGATCTGCCGGTACGCGTCCGGGTCGACGGACTTGCCGTCGGCGTGTGCGGCGTCGGGGTCGAGGGACAGCAGTGGCGCGACCAGGGGCAGCATGCTGGCTCCGACGAGGGCGCGTAGTACGGACGCACGGTCCCAGCCGTTGCCGTTGTCGTCTCCGGTGAGCATGTCCCACAACCTCCTGAACTCGTGCAGTGTTTCCGCCTCCGGGCGTACGGCCAGCTCGTCGGGGGTGAGCAGGCCGAGGTCGCTCGCTGGCTTGCCGAGGATCGCGACGAGGTGTTTGCGGTAGCGCGGGTCCGGCCACCGCTCGCCGATCTCCCAGCGTCGGACAGTGTTGGCGTTCAGCCCGGTGTCGGTCTCGCCGGCGCGGCTCATCTCACTACGGATTCGTTCGGTGATCTCCTCGTACGACCACCCGCGTTGGAGTCTCTCCCACGCGAGCCGCCGGTTCGGGGGATAGCGCCGCTCCGCCATCGGACACCTCCGGGCATCGCCAATCGACGTAGATCACGCTAGCTAGTCCGGCTACGGGTCGTCACTAGCTGGTTGCGATTGGACGGGCAGTGGACGGTACCGACCGATGGCCACAGACGGTTCGCTATTGCCGAGCCTCGAACGGTGCCGCCCGACGGCGGCTACACGGCCAGCCCGAATCGGCAACAGCTCAGGGGGTAGATCGTGGACACGTTGATCGAACTCGGCAAGACGATCTCGGGCCCGCGCCTAGTTGCGGCGGTGGTTCATGGCTCCAGTGTCGTGAGGCTGTCTCCTCGCCTGCGTACTGCCACGAGGGCTGCGCGGGCGGGTGACCGGCGGGACGCTCCCACCCGCAGCCTTGCGGTGGCGGACCCGCTGTCCCCCCCGGCGGGTCCGCCACATCGACCACGAGCGGACCCTCTCCGACACGCACCGCCGGCACACCCCCTACCAGCGAGCCGGCATGCAGACGGCACGGCAATGACCGTCTACCTCTCCCGCAACGCCGCCACGACGGCTACCAACGACGCCGACGGACAGGAATGCGGGAGCCGCCGGACCGCGATCGGTCGAGCAGGTGTTCCAGCGGTCGATCCTCCCCTGCTCACCCACGCCTGGCTGCTGATCTTCGAACACAGCACACGAAAGGAGGCGTGACGATCCATGTTCCGAGTCCTGGTGACCGGGGCGGCCGGGTTCATCGGCTCGCATCTGGTCGACGCGCTACTGGCCCGAGGCGTGACGGTGATCGGCCTGGACCGTCGCCGACTCGGCGACCACGCCCTCGCGGACGAGAACCTCGCCGCCGCAGTCTCCAATCCGTCGTTCACGCCATACCACCTCGACCTGGGCACCGATCAACTCCACGACGTGGTGAAGGGCTGCGACACCGTCTTCCACCTCGCCGCCCGGCCCGGCGTCCGTCAGTCCTGGGGCAGCGACTTTCTCGACTACGCCCAGACCAACGTCCTCGGCACCCATCGACTCCTCGACGCCTGCGTCCGGCAGGGCGTAGGACGGCTGGTCCTCGCGTCGTCGTCCAGCGTCTACGGCCCGACGAACCGGCCAAGCCGGGAGGGCGACCCGACCTCTCCGATATCCCCGTACGGCGTGAGCAAGCTCGCCGCCGAGCACCTCTGCCTGGCCTACGCCCGCCGCCCCGACAGCCAACTCAGCGTCGTCGCACTCCGCTACTTCACCGTGTACGGGCCTCGGCAGCGACCCGACATGGTGATCGGTCGGATCCTGTTCTCCGCATACACCGGATTTCCGATGACCCTCTTCGGCGACGGCAGTCAGCATCGTGAGTTCACCTACATCAGCGACGTCGTCACCGCGACCATCGCCGCAGCTCATCTCGACGTCCGGGCCGCAGTCGTCAACGTCGGCGGTGGCGCGAGCGTGTCCATGCGCGGCGTCATCGACGAGGCGTCGAAGGTCACCGGCCGGCAGGTACCGATCAAGGTCATGAACGCCCAGCCGGGCGATGTTCCGGCGACCGCAGCCGACCTGACCCGCGCCGGCCGGCTGCTCGGCTACTGGCCCACCGTCGGCCTGTACGAGGGACTCGCCCGGCAGTCCGCCTGGCTGATCGACCTGTCCCGCGACCGGCTCGCCACCTTCACCTCCTGAACCCCGCAACGGAGCCCACCCATGATCGTTCTCACCGCCGACTCAGCCAGCGAACTCTTCACCGCCGCCTGCCAGGCCGTACTACTCAACGGTCGCGCCGCATCCCCACGCGACCACGCCACCACCGAGGTCATCGGCGCCCACCTCTGCCTGACGAATCCCCGACGACGGATCGTCCACGTACCACCAGCCCGCGTGATCAACCCGGCCTTCGCCGTTGCCGAGGCGCTCTGGATCCTCTCCGGCTCGGACGACCCATGGATCTTCGACTACAACGACAACCTCCGCCAGTACGCCGACGACGGCGTGCTCCGCGGCGCCTACGGCCCGCGGCTGCGCCGGTGGGGTGGCCGGATCGACCAACTCGACGCCACGGTCGATCAACTCGACGCTGTACGACGGCAACTGCACGCCGACCGGGACACCCGGCGAGCCGTGATCCAGCTCTACGACCCGTCCCGCGACCACCGGGGATACCGGGACGTGCCCTGCACTCTCGGCTACCGCTTCTTCATCCGCCAGAGCCGGCTCGTAATGCACACCAGCATGCGCAGCCAGGACCTGTGGCTCGGCTTCCCGTACGACATCTTCACCACGACCTTGATTCAGGAGCTGATGGCCGGCTGGCTCGGCGTCGATCTGGGCGAGTACCACCACCACGTCGACTCCCTGCACCTCTATGCCGACCACACGGAAGCAGCCGCCGCCTGCCTGCACGGTCTGCCCGGCGACGCCGAACTGGCGCCGGTCACCGTGCCCTGGGCGGACCTCGACGCCCTTCTCCAACGCGTGATCTCCGGCGCCACCGACTCAGCAGACGGGCCGGTCTGGGACGCGTTCGGCCGGACCCTCAGCAGCTACCGATTCTGGAAGGCAGGCGACCGGGACCAGGCGCGGAAGCTGGCCGCAGCCACTCCCGGCCCGCTCGGCCAGGCCCTTTCAAGCTGGTACGACCACCTCGCCCCGGCCGTCGCCACAGCCACGCAGGACGCACGAGGATGAGGGCGCGACCGGACAGCCGCCACGCCGACGTCGTGCTGGGCCTGTGCGCGTACACGCACGATTCGGCAGCCGCGCTCCTGGTCGACGGACACCTGATCGGCTTCGCCGAAGAGGAGCGACTCGACGGGGTCAAGCACAGCAAGGCATACCCAGCCAACGCCGTCGCCTGGCTGCTGGCCGAGGCTGGGCTGACCGCAGACCAGGTAACGACAGTCGCGTACAACTTCGACGGCCGCCGATACCTGCCCGCGCTCGGTCAACTGCCCGCGCACCTGGCCGCCTCCGTGACGCGCGCCCGGGCGGTGCCCCGTGCTCGCAGCTTTCTCACCGTCCGCCGCCGCTACCAGGCCAGAATGCGGGACCTGTCCCGACGGTTCCCACACGCCCGACTCCGGCTGATAGAGCACCATCGCGCACACGCCCTCTACGCTTTCCTCGCCGCCGGGGTGGACGACGCGGCCGTCCTGGTCGTGGACAGCCTCGGCGAACTCCAGACCACCACCATCTGGCACGCCGCACAGCACGACACCCGATCCTTCCAACTCGCTCTGCACGACGCGGTCGACGACCCCGCATCGCTCGGCTACGCCTACGGCGCCGTCACCGAGCACCTGGGCTGGCGTCGAGGCGACGAGGAAGGCACCGTGATGGCACTGGCCGCGCTCGGCAACCCGGAGCGCTTCCACGGCCTGATGAGCCGAGCGATCCGCCTCACCCAAAACGGCTTCACCCTCGATCCGACCCTGCTGCCGCTGCGGGTGCTCTCCAGCCGGTACGGCCGGACCACACCGGCATTCGCTGCCGCCACCTGCCCGCCCCGCCTGCCGGGCGCACCGGTCGAACTCGTGCACACCGACCTGGCCGCCGCACTTCAGGAACGGACCGAGCAGGTGATGCTGCACCTGGCCCGGCGAGCCACCCGGCTCACCGGATCCGGCCTACTCTGCCTCGGCGGCGGCGTGGCGATGAACTGCGTCGCCGCCGGAATCATCACCCGCGCCGGCATCGTCGACGAGGTGCACGTACCGCCCGCGCCTGGAGACTCCGGCACCGCCATCGGCGCCGCAGCAGCCGCCTGGCTCGACACGACCGGCCGGCCACCCACCGGCGTCGAACAGCGCTGCTACCTCGGCCCGGCGTACCCGAAGCTGACCCTGCACGCCGAACCGCGCCCCGGCCTGGCCGCCGAACGCCTAAACGATCCGGTCCACCACCTTGCCCAGCGGCTCGCCAGTGGGGCGATCGTCGGGCTCTTCGCCGGCCCGCTGGAGGCCGGGCCACGCGCGCTGGGCAACCGGTCCATCCTCGCCTCACCCCTTTCACCCGGAGTCGTGGACCGGCTCAACGCCACCGTGAAGTTCCGCGAACCGTTCCGGCCGTTCGCCCCGGTCATCCTCGCTGACAAGGCCGCCGACTACATCCAGCTGCGTCAACCCTCGCCGTACATGTCCATCGCAGCCCCCGTCACCGACCTGACCCGCACCCACCTACCCGCGATCGTCCACGCCAACGGCACCGCCCGGGTGCAGACCGTCACCCACGCACAGCATCCCTTTCTCGCCGGCGTCCTGACCGCCTTCGGCGCGATCACCGGACACCCCGTCCTGATCAACACCTCGCTGAACGTCAAGGGCAAACCAATCTGCGGTACTCCGGAAATGGCGCTCGCCTGCCTCACCGCGACCGGCCTGGACGCTCTGCTCATCGAAGGCTGGTGGGTGACCAAGTGCTGATCGGCTACAGCTTCTGGGGATTCCTCGGCCCCGGCATCCTCGACACCCCCGACGGCGGACGCAGCCACCGCCGCACACTCATCGACGGCCTACGCCACACCGGCCATGACATCCTGTTCCTCCAGCGCAACCGCGACCTGGACGAAGCCGGAGACGACCTCACCGAGCACTATCGGTGGGCCATCGACCTGCCCGGCATCGACGTCCTGTTCCTCGAATGGCGCTGGCCCATCCCCGACCGCAACACCACGCCCTGCGGCCGGCCCGGCCACACCTGCGATCTTCACCGGCAAGCCGAACTTCTCACCCGCTACACCGTCGAACTCGGCATCCCGACGATCATCTGGGACAAGGACCGACAGCTCGACCCGGATGACTCACTCCGCCAGCTCAACCACGTCACGATCTGCGAGCCTGCGCTGCATCCGAGCCCAGGGGCGGTGCCGCTGCTCTTCCCCGTCGCCGATGCTGCCATCGACACTGCCAATCCCGCCGCACTCGCCGCCCACCCCCGGCCGACCCCACTGGTATATGTCGGCAACCAGTATGACCGCGACGACGCGTTCGACACCTTCTTCGCTCCCGCTGCCGCGCAGCTACCCCACCTGATCGCCGGCAAGTGGCCCGACACCAACCGCTGGCCCGGCCTCAACTTCATCGACCGGGTCCCGTTCCCGCAGGTCACCGAGATCCACGCCAACGCTCTCGCCACCGTGCTGCTACTACCCGACCGCTACGCCCGTGTCGGCCAGATCACCCAGCGGATCTTCGAGGCGGTCCTCGCCGGCTGCGCCCCGCTCCTGCCTACCACCGTCCGAGGCGCCGCCGGACTCGTACCGGCGAGTCTGCACGTCACCAATGCCACCGACGTACGGGACCGGGTCGGCTGGCTTGCCGAAATCGCCGGCACCAACGACCACACCAACCTGATCGCCGACTGCCTGCGCCGCCTCGCCCCGTTCCGGCTCTCCGCCCAACTCGACGTACTCGACCATCTTCTGCGCCATTCGGACCGGGTGCCGTCATGAGCCGCCGTGTCCGCCCGACATCACTTCATCCCGCCCCTACCCTGGAGGACCATGGACAGGATCGCCATCATCGGCTGCGGCGGCAGCGGCAAATCCACCGTCGCCCGGCAGTTGGCCCTCATCCTCGACGCGCCGCTGACCCACCTCGACGCGATCTACTACGACGAGCAGTGGAACCCGCTGCCCCAGGACGAGTTCGCTGCTCAGCAGGAGAAACTCGTCGCGGGCGAGCGGTGGGTCATCGAGGGCAACTACGCCGGCACCCTACCCATCCGGCTGGCCGCCGCCGATACCGTGATCTTCCTCGACCTACCCGCCTTGACCTGCCTCTGGGGCATCGCCCAACGCCGCTTGCGCTACCGGGGCGGCCAGCACCAGGCCGACGGCGTCTACGACCGAATCACCTGGAACTTCGTCCGCTACATCCTCGGCTACCGACGCACCATGCGGCCCCGGGTCGAGACCCTCGTCCGGGAACACGGGCCGCACGTCCGACTGATCTCACTGCGCACCCGCCGGCAAGCCAACCGACTGGTCGACCGGCTACGACAACAAGCCCAGCCGATGACGTAACCGGGCCGGGACGGGAGGCGGCCGGTGTCGGCTAACCCGTTCCTCGACCCCGCGCTGGTCCACGGCGACCTGTACTGCACCGACGACCGGCTCGCGGAACGCACCCGCGCGCTGCACCAAGCCAGGACCGTTGGGCGAAACGCCGCCCAAGTCGTCGTCGACCTACTCGCCCAGCGGACCTCGCCCGGTGCGGTCGTGCTCGACATCGGCTGCGGGCGAGGCACCACCACGCTCCGGATCGCTGCCGGTCTCCGCCCTCGACGGCTTATCGCGGTCGACGCCTCGGCCGCACTGCTGGACACCGTCCAGACCCGGCTGGCCCAAGCCGATGAGGTCGGCTCGACGGTCTGCGCCGATTTCCACCACCTACCGCTGCCCGATGCGATGGCCGACGCGGCGGTAGCCGCCTTCTGTCTCTATCACTCGACCACACCGGCCGTCGTCGTCGCGGAGATCGCCCGCTGCCTCCGTCCCGGAGGTGTCGCCGTCCTGGTGACCAAGTCGCTGGACAGCTACGCCGAACTCGACCAGCTCGTCCAAGCAGCGAGCCTCGACCCCGACGCCGCCCGCCGGCCGAGCCTCTACGAGAGCTTCCACAGCGGCAACCTGGTCAACATCGCCGCCACTCATTTCACCGTGCTCGATGTCCTGCACGAGCAGCACGTCTTCGAGTTCGCGGACGCCACGCACCTCGCCCGATACCTCGCCACGACCCCGAAATACCGGATTCCTTCGGCGGGTGGGCTAGCTGAACTGGCCGCGATCCTCCGGGAACGGCTGCCGGTGCCGCCGTATCCGACCCGGTCCACCGTCAGCTATGCCCTGGCGGCACGGCCATGACCAGCAACCTCTTCCTCAAGCGGTACGACGACCCACAACGTTGCTCGGCAGCGGCGGCCAATTACGCCTGGCTCACTTCGCTGGAGTCCGGGGTCCGCCTCCCGCACCTGGTCGCACGGACGAGTCGTCACCTGGCCTTCGAGCGGCTGCCGGGTCGGACACCCGAGGTGCCCGACCTGCCTCGCGTGGTGTCCGCACTCGGTCGACTGCACGACGCCGCGTACCGGAGGGAGCTGCACTCCGCGCGCCTCGACCAACCGCACACCACGTCGACCGGGCAGGTGCTTCCCGACTTCACCGGGCAGCGTCGGGAGGCGCTGCATCGGGCCGCACGTGTCACCGGCGTAGACCTGGCCGCACTGGACGCTGTTCTCGACCGGCCTGGCCGGTCTGCGGCCTTCTTCAAGGACCCGAACGTTCGCAACTACCTCGTTGAGGGAGAGAGCGTCGCCGTCGTCGACTTCGACGATCTCACCCTTGCCCCTTTCGGCTACGACCTGGCCGGCCTGCTCGTCACCGCTTCGATGACGTACGGCCGACTCAGCCAGCACACCGTCATGGGCTGCGTCCATGCCTACCAGTCCGCGATCGCACCGAACCTCTGCGCCCTTGACGAACTGCGGCAGTACGCCGAACTCCACCACCTCTTGACGCTCCGGTACCTCGGCACCAACGGATACCGGCACCCGTGGCCCACCGTCCGGCCCTGGCCCGACCCGTTCGCATCGACCTGACCGTCCCGAAGGAGTCCTGCCGATGGCCCCAAGCACCGAACTCGTTATCGCTCGCCATGGCGAAGCTGCCTGCAACGTCACCGGAATCGTCGGCGGCGAACGCGGCTGCACCGGACTGACCGACCAGGGCCGCCACCAGGTCACCCAGCTCGCTGCCCGGCTTGCCACTGAACACGACGATCGCCCCTACGCCGTCTTCTACTCCACGCCCCGGCGTCGGGTAGTCGAGACCGCCGAGATCATCACCGATGCGCTCCGGCTGCCGTCCTCGGTCGAGCCGGAACTTCGCGGCCCCGACCACGGCGACGCCGACGGCCGACCGTGGGCAGACATCAAGACTGCCTTTCAGGGTCCGTCACAACACAATCCGGACATGCCGTACGCCAACGGCTCCGAAACCTGGAACCAGTACCTCGACCGGGCAATCAGCGCCCTACAGAAGATCCTCGCCCGGCACGACGGCCAAAGGATCCTCATCGCCGCCCACGGCGAGACCATCGAGGCAGCCAACCACCTCCTCCTCGCACTCCCCCAGAACACCTGCCTACGGCTCGGCTTCGTCACCGATCACGCCTCGGTCACCCGATGGCAGCGCCCAACCAACCGGTTCGGCCGCACCATCTGGCAACTCGTCGCCCACAACGACACCCGGCACCTCGAACCCCGACGATGAGCACCGATCTTCTCCAACTCTGCCGGCGCCTCCTCGACACCGACGCGGTACCCGTCACGCGGCACCTAGGCCACGCCGGCACTCAGGTGCTCCGTGCCTCGACCGCAGAGCATGGCGAGGTCATCGTCAAACAACACCGCACACACGAACGGCACACGCAGGAGGTGCACGCCTATCGAACCTGGATATCGGCCCTCGGCGACCGGGCGCCTCGCCTACTGGCGGCAACCGACGATCCGCCCGCGATCGCCATCACCGCCGTACCAGGTATCCCCCTCAGCCAGCGGAAGCTCGATCCCGAGGTTGAGCGAAACGCCTACCGCCAGGCGGGGCTGCTACTGCGGACACTCCACGCCGCCGGACCCCCACGACTGGAACCGGACTGGACGGCCTGGCTCGCCGAACGCGCCGAGCACTGGATCCATCAAGCCGGTAATCGAATCACACTCGGCTACCGCGCCGAGGTACGCGCCCACATGCGAGCCCTCCAAGACCTCGCTCCATTACCGGCCACGCCGTGTCACCTCGACTTCATGCCCCGAAACATGATCTACGGCGACGACGGTGTCGTTCGCCTGATCGACTTCGAGCACAGCCGCTACGACCTGCCCGCCCGCGACCTCGTACGCCTCACCACCCGCATATGGCCCGACCGCCCAGACTTTCGCGCGAGCTTCCTCGACCAGTACGGCCAGCTCGGCGCAGTCGACCGCGAGCTCCTGGAACACTGCGCGCACCTTGATGCCCTGACGACCTTGGTCACCACCACCCTCAGGTGAACTCAGGCAGAGGCCACATCGCCTCCGATGGCTAGCGCCTGGCGAATTTAGATGTGAGACTCTCTATGTAACGAGAAGTGCACAGGAAGCCACATTCAGCGATGTTGGTGGTTCTGGTGGGACAACTTCCGTTGTGGGGACCGGGCGCGGACGAGGATCCGCCATCGAAGCCAGTACTGACACGACCAACGGCACTCCGCCTCCTAATCACCGTGAAGGCGGCTCCCAATCCCTCCGCGCGCTACGGGGAGACAGTCTGCGTCGGCGCGCTCGGCCTGGAACCGCCCTGGACAGGCTGGATTCGGCTCTACCCGATCCACTTCCGCGATCTGGCCGACGACAGCAAGTTCCGTAAGTACGACATCGTCCACCTCGACGCACTGCCGTCCAGGCAGGACCAGCGCCGCGAAAGCTGGAAGCCGATCGTGGAAACCATCACCACCGAGCGGCACATCACCAACCAGCAGTCGCGTCGAAATCTCCTCGATCCCCTCGTCGAAGACTCCATGTGTCGGCTCAACCAGCAGGCCCGCGACGACCCGAGCGCACGATCGATCGGATTGATCCGCGCCGCCGACATCTCGGCCTTACGAGTCAAGCGCCATCCCGGCTGGTCGGCCGAGGACCACAGGAAGATCGCGGGCTACCTTAACCAGCTCGACCTACTGGAGCCGTCCAAGCGCAGCCCTCTCCAGGCACCGCGGTTCACCGGCGCCTACCACTACCGATGCGCAGACCGCCGTTGCCGCGGTCACCAGCAGACACTCTGGGACTGGGAATTCGTCGCCCTCCAACGTCGTCTGACCCAGCTCACCGACGCGGAGGCTGCGGATCAACTCCGACAAAAGTTCCTCGACCAGCTCTGCGCCGCCGACCGCGACGTCGCCTTCTACGTGGGCAACCAAGCGGCAAGACCGCAGTCCTTCAGCATCGGCGGCGTCTACGCGCCCAGACGGCCCACCGCCCGATAAAGGACCACACGTCAACCGATGATCTCGGCCAGAACATCAGCGTGGCAGGCGTCCTCAACGCGGCACCAACACGCCAACTGCTTTCCCGCGAGTTCCCGCCGCGCCCGCTCGACAAGCGCCGGCTGCCCCACCAGCCACTGCCGGTACAGGCGCAACGCCTCAGCCCGATCATGCCCACGAAGACTGAACGGATTGGCCCAGGGAGAACGCCGCAACCCGAACCCCTGCCTCCCCACATACACGGCACCGGGCGGCACCACCGGGTGATAGAGGTCCCCCTGCACACGAACCCGAGGTTGTCCTCCCACGCCGCCAGCGTAATCGGCGACAACCGCCTCCGCGTGGATACTCGGAGGGACTCGGAGGGAGCGCGTCGACGCCTGGTTAGGGACCGGATGCCCCGATCAACGCGAAGGGCCCTGCAGGATGACGACGAGTGGACGTCCACGGAACGACGACGTGTCCAGGCCACCCAAATCGAGTCCAACGGCTTCCGGGTATCCGCCGATCATCCAGCCCGCTTCCTGGAGCGCCTTTGATAGTAATCCACAGCTCCGCTGCTTCCTCAGCACCACAGCTGGTCCGCTCACCGTTGGACGCTCCGCTCACGCCCGATGGCCGCCTCAATGGACTCCTTCAACCGGCTGATCTCTTCATTGGTCCGATACCGGAAGGACATCGACAGTGAGTCTTCCATAGGCGGCCGGCCGCCGAGGAGTAAGCCGCGTTGCTCAGGCACCGGCGACTGGCCCTCGACAATAATCTGAATATAGCCGTGGTTCCAGTGTGTAGCAGGTTTGACAGCGACCGTGTCGATCTGATTGATGGTTACGGCACGACGACCCTTCATCTGAGAGCCAAGGCCGTCCTTGACGATTGTGACGACGCGGCCGTCGAACTCCACACGCCCCAGCAAACCCTTTACAACCATCGGCTCGTTGGATGAGCTTAGAACCGGGGCCGGCGTGAGCACCCGTTGTGCTGCAGGCTGGCGCTCCGGCTCTACGGCGACCACGAGGGGACTGTGGACTAACGGCTCGAGGTCTGGAGCCGCCTGCGAATTGCCGGTGGCTGCCACGGCAGACATCGCCAGCGCCAGGACATCGTCGACCGTGGCCGGTCGCTGGGTCGGGTCGTCGCGGGTCATCACCTCGACCACGGTGTGCCAGGGCGTCTCCGCTGGCACCAGCGGCCGGTTGGCTCGCGGCCACTGCTTCGTGCAAGCCCAGCCAATGAGCTGTCCGAGGCTGTAGATGTCGGCTTGTGGGCCGGCTTCGTGGGCATCGTCGGACAGCTCCGGCGCGGCGAAGCCCTCGGTGCCGTAGAGCACGCCGACCTGGGTGCGTCCGGGCTGACTGGTCCGGCCCCGCGGCCGTCGGCCCAGTCCCCAATCGGCGACGGCCCAGATTCCGTCGATCCTCAAGATGTTGGGCGGCTTCAGATCACGGTGAACCCAACCGTCCTTGTGTGGCTGCCGAAGGCCCTCGCAAATCGCCTTGACGAGTTCGAGAAGACCCAGCGGACTCTCAAACTCGTCGAGGGTCTCGGCCGCAGTGTCCGACGCCAGGGGCATTACGAGCCAACCGGCGGCTGGGTCGAAGTCAAGGACCGGTACGACGTGAGCATTATCGCCGAAGCGTTGCCCTGCCTCGACCTCGCGACGCATGCGCGCGACGTTCTCCGGATTCTTAATCTTCAGCCTCTTGAACGCTACTCGGGCACCGCTCGCGCGGTGCCGAGCGCCGAAGACAACCGCCTGCCCACCGTCGGCAATTGGTTTGGGGTCCAGAGCGTAGTCGCGCCGCTCCCCTTTAGCCGCCAACCGTAGCTGATGAAGCGGCGTCGCCATACCTACCCCGGCAGGCTGGGTCTGGTGTGGAAGCGTCGCTTTGAGGATCACCGGTCGAGGCAGCTGAAGATCGTTGCCGCGGACGTCGCCGAGGATATAAACATGCCTGTTTAGGGCCACTGCCATGCCCTGAACCTTGTTCAGCCGCAACCGCGCCAGCAGCTCGGTACTCCGGCCGAGAACGTCGGTGCGATAAATCGTTACGCCCACGCCACTGCCACTTGCCGATCCGGTGAGAACCGTCCAGGGGTTGAGCGCGATCACGTGGTTGGGATACGGCTGCTCCGATCTGACCTGGTCAGCTGACCGCACGGCGCTGCTGCGGGAGAGATCAACAACACCGCTGTTGCCGCCGGCCGCGAGATAGAAGCTACGGCCATGCAGCCATGTCAGGCTGTGAACGCTCGCGTTGAAGCCGACCGCGTACGTCTGCTGCCGCCCGAACCGGTCTCCGATGCGTGTCAGCAACAGTGTGTCGGAGCCCTCGCCGAACTCCACGCCGGTTCCCGACAGCACCCACGCGTCGCCCTCATGATCCGTACACAGACCGACGATGCCGCGGAGACCCCCGGCGGTCGGAACAACCTTCTCGTCGCAGTAAGCGATGACGGTGTCATGACAGATCACCCACACCGACCCGTCCCCCCGAACGAGGGGGGCACCGCGTAGCCCTCGCATCGCCAGGAACCAGGTTCCGGTACCACGCCTTACATCAAGCTCAATCAACCCATCCGCAGTGGTGAGCAGCAACCTCCGGTCATCCATGACCGCCATGCCCGTCATCTCCGGCCAGCCCGGCCGGCCTCCAAGAACTTGACGGATGCGCACGTCGCCCTCGACCCTGTCCACCAGGTCCCACGGCGGGGGTACACGATCGGGCGGCGCGAACTGTGGGCAGGGCGCCGGCTGCTGGGTTGTGAGAAACCGGGTCAGGGAGAGGTAGGGCTGAGCGTCGAAGATCGCCTGTTGGGCGACAGCTTCCAGCAGCTCTACCGGGTTGACGAGCCCGCCAAGCATCGCCTCAAGATGGTGTCGATCGAGCAGCATCACATCATCGCGTACCTCGAGCGACTCCGCATCGAAGCCTTGCATGGACAGCACTGCCGGTCGCAGCGTCGCTGTGGCACGCGCTCCCACCATGGCGACATGAGCCGCAGTCAATGGCTCATCGATGCCAGCGATCTCCATCGAGATGTTCATCGAGGGCAGCGGCACGGCGACAGTCCTGGCCGAGGTCAGGACGCCGGGCCGAGACCGACGCGCCTTCACCTCGCAACGGCTCAGGATCTCGACGACCAGATCAGACAGCCTGTCGACGCGATCCGGCTCAGCCGCTGCGTCGTCGAGGAGCGCGCCATACACAGCGATCAGTTCATCCCTACGTGAATCCGCCACTCGCGCCCTCCCTCGGCATCGAGAAGATTGTCCTTCACGCCACTGCCCGTCAGCGTGCCGGATTAGTCACCGAGGTGGACTCGCTGCACAGGTGCCGTCGGATTCCAAGGAACCCCGACGTTCTGACCGGAGTTCCTCGGAAGGACGCCTACCCACGGCGGCGCATGGAGGATTCACCTATCCGATGGCGAGACACCGCGTCCCACCCATGCCAGCCCGGTCCAACGGCTCCAGAGCACCCGCCGAGCACCCCGGCTGCGGCGGCAGCAATGAAAAAGGCCCCGGCCCAGGTGGGAACCCAGGTCAGGGCCTTGATCGGTTGGTGCGCCGCCAGGGACTCGAACCCCGAACCCGCGGATTAAGAGTCCGCTGCTCTGCCAGTTGAGCTAGCGGCGCTCGCTGACAACGGGAGAAACCTTAACACGGCCCGACGAGGGGGTTCCAACCAGTTCCCCTCCCGGTCGCGACCGGCCAGCCCAGGCAGCAAAACGGGCATTACACCCATAAGTTTCGGCGTCCGGGGCTAAAACTGTGGCCCCGATAGTGCACGATGTCTCCCGGGATTCGAGTGGACCGAGGTGGGGATGGGCAGGAGCACGCGCAACTGGGCGATGATCATCGCTCTGGCGGTCGCCACGCCGCTGGGTACGGCGGCGTGTGGCGGCGACGGGGACGAGAAGCCGCAGTTCGTCAGCGGTAACGGCGCGGCGGCGGGAGCGAGTACGACCCCGACACCACCCGCCGAGTCGCTCGAATTCGCGGTCACCCCGGCCAACGGCGCCAAGAAGCAGCCGGTGAGCGTCGAGATCGGCACCAGCGTCAAGGGCGGCAAGATCAGCAGCGTCAGCCTGACCGTCGCCGGCGGGGGTACGGTCAAAGGCGCGATGCGGCCGGACGGCTCGTCCTGGGTACCGGCGGCGCCGCTGAAGTACGCCAAGACCTACACCGCGCAGGTCACCGCGACCTCCGCGTCCGGGCAGACGGAGACCAGGACCACCTCCTTCACCACCATGGCGAAGCCGAGGTCGGTGATCGGCTCCGGCCTCTACCTCTTCGACGACAAGACCTACGGCGTCGCCATGCCGGTGGTGGTGGAGTTCTCGCCGGGGATCGCCAAGAAGGACCGGGCCAGGGTGCAGCGGCGGATGTTCGTCGACTCCGACCCGCCGCAGCCCGGCGCCTGGCACTGGGTCTCCAACGGCACCCAGGCCTACTACCGGGCCCCGGAGTACTGGCAGCCCGGGACCACGCTCAGCGTGCGGATCGGGCTGGAGGGCATCCCGCTGAGCAACGGCCGGTACGGCAACGTCGACCGCAAGGCGACCGCCAAGATCGGCAGCAAGTTCGAGATGAAGGTCGACAACAAGACCAAGAAGATGACCGTCTTCGAGGGCGGCAAACTGGTCCGGACCATCCCGGTGAGCCTCGGCAAGAAGAGCACCCCGTCGTCGAGCGGCACGATGGTGGTGATGGAGAAGAAGGAGACCACGGTCTTCGACACCCGCGACGACCCGGACCCGGCCAACCGGTACGTGACCGACATCGACTTCGCCCAGCGCCTGACCTGGGGTGGGGAGTACATCCACGCCGCCCCGTGGTCGGTCGGTGACCAGGGGCGACGCAACGTCTCGCACGGCTGCGTCAACGTCTCCACCGCGAACGCCCGCTGGCTCTTCGAGAAGACCAAGCCGGGCGACCCGGTGACGATCACCGGCACCGAGCGGAAGCTGGTCTCCGGCAACGGCTGGACCGCCTGGAACCTGCCCTGGAAGGAGTACGTCAAGGGCAGCGCCCTGCCGGTCCCCGCCGACCTCGGCGCCTGACGGGACGGATCGAGGACGCCCCATCGGCATTTGAGGCACTAACCGGCTAAATCGACCCCATCCGATGGTGTTCTACGGCACGGCAGGAAACGAAAGCTTGCTCACAGACGTCATTGGGAGAGGATGACTGTGGGGACCGAGTGGGTACAGCTGTGGAAAACAGCAGTGTGAGGGGATCATGCGACCAGGCCGAGATCAGTTGACCCGTCGTACCTCCGACCGGGGTCTGGCGACGCGGGGACGGCCCGCGCCGCTCCGGGCCCTCGCCTCGGTCCTGATCGCCGGCGCCTTGGCGGTCACCGCGACCGCCTGCACCGGCGACGGCGACAAGGGCGCCGGGCCGTCGTTCCAGGGCGGCAGCGAGGCCGAGCAGAAGCCGAAGGCCTCTGCCGCGATCACCACGCCGGCGGCGGACGCCAAGGACGTACCCGCCTCCGCGGAGATCGCCTTCAGCAGCAAGGATGCCGTCGAGACCACCGTCGAGGTCAAGAACGCGGCCGGTGAGAGCGTCAAGGGCGCGCTCACCGGCACCGGGACGTGGCTGCCGGAGAAGGCGCTCGAATACGGTACGACATACACGGCGACCGTGACCGCGACCGGCGACGACGGCAAGCCCGCGACCACGACCAGCACCTTCACCACCATGGCCAAGCCCAGCAAGCAGATCCGGGTGACCAGCTTCCTCGGCGACGGCCAGACGGTCGGGGTCGGCATGCCGTTGATCGTCAAGTTCAGCCGGGCCGTGCCGGAGGACTACCGGGACGACGTGCAGCGCCGGATGACCGTCCGGGCCACCCCGGCCCAGGAGGGGATCTGGCACTGGGTGAGCCCGACCGAGGTGCGCTACCGCCCGAAGACGTACTGGAAGGCCAATACCAAGATCTTCTACAAGATCCAGGCCGGTGGGCTGCCGATGGGCGGCGGATGGTACGGCCGGGCCGACCTGACCGTCGACCTCAAGACCGGGCCGGCGGTGGTGATGACCGTCGACAACAAGACCAAGAAGATGACGGTCAAGAAGGACGGCAAGGTCATCAAGACCATTCCGATCAGCCTCGGCAAGAGGAGCACCCCGTCCTCCAGCGGGACCATGGTGGTCATCGAGAAGCTGAAGAAGACCGTCTTCGACACCCGCGACGACCCGAACCCGGCCAACCGCTACGTCACCGACATCGAGTACGCCCAGCGCCTCACCTGGGGCGGCGAGTTCATCCACGCCGCGCCCTGGTCCGTCGCCTCGCAGGGGCGTACGAACGTGTCGCACGGCTGCGTCAACATGTCCACCGCCAACGCGAGCTGGCTGTTCAACCAGACCCGGATCGGCGACCCGATCGTGGTCAAGGGCACCGAACGCAAGCTGGAGAACGGCAACGGCTGGACCGACTGGAACATGAGCTGGGACCAGTACGTCAAGGGCAGTGCGATTCCGGTCGGCGAGACGGCGACCGTACCGACGACCGAGCCGACCGCCGCCGGCACCACCACGGGCTGAGCCGGCGGCGACCCCGTACGGGCATCGCCCCCGCTCCTCCTCGGAACCTTCCGGAGAGGGCGGGGGCGTTCCGTGATCTCCCCCACCCGGCCCCTGAAACGATCAAGGCCCCCTGCCATGAGGGGGCCTGACCAGCAGTGGAGGAGATCCACAAGTGGGGTGACTGATGGGATTTGAACCCACGACACCCGGGACCACAACCCGGTGCTCTGCCAACTGAGCTACAGCCACCATGTTCAGTTTGATCAGGAACATCCGCGACCACCGGATCAGCGGACCCGGCGGGGCGACGACCAATGATAGCCACACCTCTCCCCCCGCCGTCGACCGGGTTGCGCCCTGATCGGTCGGCGGCGCGGCCGCTCCGCCGAGGCCGTCAGAGTTCGGCGGCGATGGCCTTGGCGGTGTCCACGTCCGGCCCCGGCAGCGGCACGAAGACCGTCCGCCGGTAGTACTCCAGTTCCCGGATGCTCTCCCGCACGTCGGCCAGGGCCCGGTGAGCCAGCCCCTTCGCCGGCTGGCCGAAGTAGACCCGGGGGTACCAGCGACGGCACAGCTCCTTGATCGACGAGACGTCGATCATGCGGTAGTGCAGGTGGGCGTCGAGTCGCGGCATGTCACGGGCCAGGAAGCCGCGGTCCGTGGCGATCGAGTTGCCGCAGAGCGGTGCCGTACGCGGGTCCTTGACCAACGAGGTGACGTACTCCAACACCAGGTCCTCGGCCTCGCGCAGGCTGACCGTCGAGCGGCGGGCCTCCTCGGTCAGGCCCGAGCGCTCGTGCATCGCCCGCACGATCTCCGGCATCCCGGCCAGTGCCTGCTCGTCGGCGTGGATCACCACGTCCACACCTTCGCCGAGCACGTTGAGGTCACGGTCGGTGACCAGCGCGGCGACCTCGATCAAGGCATCCTTGCCGAGGTCGAGCCCGGTCATCTCACAGTCGACCCAGACGAGAAGATCAGCCACGACGATCAGACTACGCGTAGCCCCGGGACCCGCGCCTCAACGCTGTGGACAGAACGGCCCGCTAGGGTTTTCCCGTGCCAGCCGATCCCCCCGCGCCATCCGCCACCGACGAGGACGATCCCGGCGGCCGTACCGCACGCCAGATCATCATCGTGGTGCTGGTCGCCGCGGCGGTGCCGCTGCTCTATCTGGCCAGCAACCCGCACGACTTCTACGACCTCAAGATCTACATGAGTGCGATGCGGTGGTGGGCGGACGGAAACCCGCTCTACGACTACGTGCAGGCGGACGGGTTGCAGGGCAAGTTGTACTTCACCTACCCGCCCTTCACCGCCCTGCTGCTGCGCCCCTTCGCCGGGTTGCGGATCGGGGTCACCGTCGTCGTCTTCACCGCGCTGACCGTACTGGCCCTGCTGGTGACCACCTGGTGGCTCGTCTCGTCGATCGCCGACCGGCACGGGGTACCCCGGTGGTTCGCGGCGGGACTCGCCGTACCGCTCGCCTTCGCTGTGGAGAGCACCCGGGAGACCATCGTCTTCGGTCAGATCAACATGCTGCTCGTGGTGCTGGTCCTGGCCGACCTGCTCTTCGCCGTACCCCGGAACTCGCGCTGGGCCGGCGTCGGGATCGGGCTGGCGACGGCGCTCAAGCTCTATCCGGGGATCTTCATCGTCTATCTGCTCGCCACCCGGCGGTGGCGGGCGGCGCTGGTCTCCTCCGCGACGGCGGCCGGCGCGACGCTGCTGGCGGCGGCGATCGCCCCGAGCGACTCCTGGCGGTTCTGGACCCACGAACTCTGGCTGACCGACCGGGTCGGCCGGCCCGACTACACCGGCAACCAGTCGCTCTTCGGGCTGCTCAGCCGGTTCACCACCCCCGGAAAACCCAGCCAGGCGCTCTGGCTGGTGCTGGTGGTCGCCGTGGCGGCGTACGGGCTGTGGCGGGCCGCCCGGGCCGCCCGAGCCGGTGACGAGGTCACCGGGCTGACCCTCACCGGGCTGGTCGCGGTGCTGGTGAGCCCGATCACCTGGACCCATCACGCGTACTGGTTCATCCCGGCGGTGCTGGTGCTGCTGGACGTCGGACTACGGCCCCCCGATCCGGCCGCCGGCCGGGCCGGGCGCCGCCGCAGGGCGGCACTGCTGGCGCTCGCCGCGCTGGTCACCGCCGTGATCGTGTACGGGGTGGTCTCGTACTACGACTGGGGACGCGACTTCGACCGGACCAACGCCCCCGGTGAGTTCCTGCTGCGCAACCTCTACGTGCTCTTCGCGCTGGTGCTGCTCGTCGTGCTGCCGATCCGCCGGGAGTCGCCAGGGACGGGTACGGGCGGCGGCACCCCGAAACACGAACCAAGTATCCAGCAATAGCAGAAGTTGCACCAAATGGACAGATCTATCTAGTACGTCTCGATGCCGCTAATCTAACGACAACATCTGAAACGTCCCTTCGGTACACCGATCCCCCGGTGAAGGTGGCCCCCCGTGTCGGCAGCGCGGGGGGCCACCCGCCATCCGTTTTCCCCTCGCAACGGACCTCGACTCCGTCGGCTCCGGCTGGTCGGGCGACACGAGCCCGACGCCCCGTCGGGCGACACGAGCCCGACGCCCCAGACCGGTTTCGCCCCGAGGGCGGATGCGCCGGCAGCCGAGGTCAGTGGGGCCTTGGACTCGGACTGGGCCGCCTGATCTCGCCCCCTCGCCCGGCCGGCTCCTCCTCCTGACCCGGGACACGCGGGTACCCAGGGGCGGCGTTGCCACTGTGCCGCCCCGCCGGAGCGTCCATCGCCGCGGACCTGGTCGCCGGCTCGTAGCCCCTCGGCCGGTTCAGTGCACCACGCCCCGTACGCGGCTGCCCGGCGCCGTACGCCGCCGTTCCCGGAGTCGCCGGACGCAGCGGGATCTGCCGAACCGGTCCGTCCTCGGCCGAGGAGGCTGCCGCGGCTGTCGACTCGGCGCCTGACGCGGGTCCGGCCGTCCGCGCCGTCGTCGGGGCGCTGGTCGGTCCCGGGGTGACGTCGGCCGCCGGAACGGGTACGGGCCTCGGCGGCGCCGGCATCGGCGGTGCCGGGGCTGGCAACGGCGGCGTCGGCGAAGGTGCCGGCACCGGCGCGGGCGGTGGCGCTGGTACCGGCGCGGGCGCGGGTGCCGGTGCGGGAGCACGGGCCGACCGCACCGCTGCCACCGAGCCTGTCGATCCGGCCGCGCCCGGCGGTCTGACCGCGCCGGGCGACCCGGGAGAGCCAGCCGAGGCCGGGACCGCACCCTCGGCGGCGGGTACCGTCGCGGCGCCGGTCGAGGCACCGGCAGCCGGGTTCAGCGGCGGCCAGCACAGCCGCGCAGAAGGCTCAGGGCCGGATCGCACCGCTCCGGTGCCGCCCGCCGGGGTCAGCACGTCCGCCAGCGTCGCCGGCCGGCTGGACGGCACCCGCCGGCCCGGCGGCACGACCCTGCCCGGCACCACCCTGCCCGGCGCCATCCCGGTCGACACGACATCAGTCGACGCCATCCCGGTAGACACGACATCAGTCGACGCCATCCCGGTAGACACGACATCAGTCGACGCCACGCCGGTCGACACGACATCAGTCGACGCGACATCGGTCGACGCGACATCGGTCGACGCGACATCGGTCGACGCCACCATGCCCGACACCACTCCGGTCGATGCCAGGTCGGTCGACGCGCCCCTGGTCGACGCCGCACCGGTCGGCGACACGGCAGCCTCCCGCACCGGCGCACCGATCGGGCCGGGCAGCGGCGCAGACTCACCGAGCCCGGCACGGCCCGGCGGGTTCCCAGGCTGAGCCGGCAGGCCCGCTGGTCGGTCCGGCGGCCCCCCGGCCCGACCCGGCAGCTCCGCCCGCCGCTCCGGCGTCCTGGCGGGACGGTCCGAGGAGGCTCCGACCTCGTCCAGGGTGGCGATACCGAACCTGGCGGCGAGCACCGGCACCTGGCTCGGTTCGACGACGAAGACCACCTCGCGGGGACGAACCGGCCGGGCCAGCAACACGACGCCGAAGAGCACCAACAGGCCGCCGACGGCCAACGAACTCCAGGCGACCGGACCGAGCCAGCCGGGGCGTACCTCGGCACGCAGGTCGGCGACGACGCCGGCTCCCGCGTCAGGGCGCATGACGACCAGGCTGAGCCGGGGTGCGCGTACGTCGTCGGCGGTCAGGTCCAGCGTGCCGAGACCGCTGCGGATCCACAGTCCCTGGTCGCCGGGGCGTGCGGGTGCGGCTGCCGTGGCCGGCTCGTCGGCCGGGTCGACGCGTACCGGCAGGCTGCCCCTGGTCACGCTGACCCGGGCGACCCGGACGTGCGGCGAGTTGGCGAGGTAGGTCGAGACCTCGGCGGTGGGCGCGAGGCCGAGAAAGGCCGGCTCCGCTCCGGTACGGGCGACGACCCGCAACCCGGTCCGGCCGTTGTCCAGGAAGGGCACGTCCCGGCGCAGCATCGCGGCCAGGTCGGGTACGACCACAGCGTGCCCGCCGGTTTCGATCCGGTCCAGGGCGGCGACGAAGCCCCCGTCGCCGCTCCGCTGTTCCGAGAGCGTCCACAGTGCACCGCCGACGAGGAGCACCGGCAGCCCGATCGTGAGCAGGAGTATCCCGGCGATCAGCCGCACGAAGCGCATACCGATTCTTTCCCTCCGGTCGCGGTATCCGCCGACGGCGTCACACGACCGGCGGCGGGGTCGCAGTACCCGCCGACCATACCGAGCGAAATCGCTTCAACACGGATTATCAACCGAAAACGCCGCTGGCCTGTCGGCAGTTCTGCCGACAGGCCAGCGAGAGCACCGGTAGGTGCGGGAGCGTCCGGGATCAGGCTGCGGGCGGCGCGGCCCGCCGTCGGGTACGGGCGAACGCCAGCCCGCCCAACGCCAGGCCGGCGAGGCCGGCAACCAGGCCCGCGACCCCCAGCCCCAGCGCGGCCGAATCTCCGCCGTCCTCGCTCGACGTGACCGCCGGCTCCTGCTGCTGCACCACGGCCGGGCCGGAGTTCGCCGGCGTGCCCTCCCCGGCGGCCGGAAGCAGCTTCAGCACCGGGGCGGGGTCGTTCTCCGGCTCGGTGCCGTCGGCGGCCGGCGGCTCGATCCAGCGTGCCGTGTTGCCGTCCGAGTAGTGCTGAAGTACCCGGAACACCAACTGCTTGACCTCGGGCAGCGGCCCCATCGAGACCGGGAACTCCTGGAACTCTCCCGGCTTGATCCCGGCGGTCGCCGACGCCGTCCAGGTGATCTTGGAAACCACCTCGCCGACCTGGCTGCCGTGCACCTCCACCGGCGGGTTCACCTTGCGCTTCTCGACCACCGCCGTCCAGCCGGGCACCGGCATCGTGGAGACCGAGGCGAGCGCCGCGTCGTCGGGGAACGTCACCTCCAGCTTGACGGTCGACGCGGTGTCGCTCTCGGTCGGTACCCGGAACGCCACGCGCCCGTAACCGCCCTGGGTCGCCTCCCTCGGATTCACCGTGACGTGCGCGGACGCCGACGAGGCCAGTCCGAACACGCCGATCACGGCTGCCCCGACGACGAGGGCGGCGGCGCGCGCTGCCCGACGGTGACGGATCATGGTGTACCTCTCTAGGTGATGGGCACGGTGCTGGTCACCGTGGCCTGGTCGATGTCCGATATCCGGACCGTGAAGCTGAGCTGCCAGTTGCCCGCGGTCGGCAGGCTGATCTCGCCGGTGGCGTGGTTGTCGGTGAGCGGCAGCAGGGGAATCTCGATCGGTTCGACACCCTGGTCCGGCAGCGCGGCCGTGGCCCGCCACTCGACCACCGGCAGGGGCTTGTTGTCCGGGGTGTACGCGTACAGGTGGACCGAGTTGCTGCCGGTCCCGGCCGGGTCCACCTCGACCTGCAACGAGTAGAGCGAGCTGGTCAGCGTGGTGGTGTAGTAGCCGGGACCGCCGGCATCCCCGTACTCGCCGGCGGTCCGGGCCGGCGGGGTCTGCACCAGTACTGCGGAGAGGGCCAGCACGACAGCGGTGATCGCGAGTTCGACCCAGACCGCCCGCCGGATCCGCCGCGCCGAGCCGACCGGCCGGGCCGGGTCGTCGGCGAGGAGCGCCGTGGCGGTGCCCGCGACCGCACCGCCGGCCAGCGCCCTTCCGGCCGGCTCGTCGCGACCACCCGAGCCACGGGAACCGGAACCAGCCGGCTCGTTTCGCCCGCCGTCCTCCCGCTCGTCCGCGCCGCCGATCTCGTCCCGCTCGCCCGCGCCGTCGATCTCGTCCCGCTCGCCCGCGCCGCCGGTCCCGTCCGGCTCGTCGTCGGCGTAGCCGTCCTCCGGCTCGGCGTAGCCGTCCTCCGGCTCGGTCGGGCCGTCGGCGAGGAGCCGCCGCCGGACCAACTGCCGGGAGTACGCGGCCACCGCGATCACCGCGGCGAAGAGCACGACCTTGGCGATGATCAAGCGGCCGTACGTGGTCGACACCAGCGCGGACGGCGTACTCACCTCGATGAGGGCCTGGACGACCCCGGCGAGCAGCAGCGCGGAGACGGCGACGGTCGCCCAGCGGGACCAGACCGGCAGGATCGCGTCGAGTTCCCGGTCGCTCGCGCGGCGGAGCAGGAACCCGCCGAGCATGACCAGTCCACCGAGCCAGACCGCCATGCCGGCCAGATGGACGCTGTCGACCACCACCGAGACCGCCGGCACCGGCGAGGCGGCACCGTGCCCGGCGATCGGCCAGGTGCCCAGGCCAGCCACCCCGAGCACGGTCAGCAGGATCTGGTCGCCCCGGCCGGCCCGGCCGCTGATCACGGGGCGGAGCAGGATCGCCGCCGCGGCCAGGATGCCGAGCCGGACCAGGTGAGCCGCGCCGAAGGTGCTGCCGAGTACGTCACCGAGTGCGCTGCCGCTGACCGCGAACGGCCCGCCACCGGTGGTGTACGGCACCTGGAGCCAGAGCCCGGCGAGGGTGGAGAGCACGATCAGCCCGATGCCGGTCCAGATCAGCCGGGCCGGGCCGCGCCGGTCGAGCCGTCGGGGCCAGAGCAGGCTGAGCACCATCACGGGCCCGATCAGCAGCAGCAGGCCGGCGTAGCCGACGTACTTGAAGACCCGTACCGCCGCGCCCACCGCCGGGTGCACGTCCTCGGCGCCACTGTCCGACGGCGGCGTGGACGGGGCACCGACGGAATAGGTGTACGCGCCGGCGACCGGGTGGCTGTCCGCCGAGATCACCCGGTAGCTGACCAGGTAGGTCCCCTGGGCACCGGACGCGTCGACCGGGATGGTCACCACCGCGCCGTTGAAGGTCGGGTCGCCCCGGTCCACCCGGGCGCCGTCCGGGCCGAGGATGCGGATCTTGTCCGGCACCTCCCGGACGCTCTCGCTGAAGGTGAGCACCACCTCGGCGGGCGAGTTGGGCAGCACCACGTCGGCGGCCGGACTGCTGCTCACCAGCACCGCGTGCGCGCTGGCCGGGGCGGCCGGGCCGAGCAGCAGGGCGAGGGCGGCCAGCAGCAGGCCGAGACTGGCGCCGGTGCGGGCCAACCATCGACGATTCGCAGCAATCATGCCCGACATCGTGGCCGACCACCCCGGCCCCGCGCGACCTCGGGTCACGCCCGGCCCCCCTCGGTCACACCGCCCGACACGGGACGACGGCCACCTGCGGCCACCCGCGGACCACGGCCACCGGCGGCCACCCGCGGACGACGGGCACCGGCCGCCAGCCCCGGACGGCGGGCACCGGCCGCCTGCTCGGGAGAACGGCGACCGGAGGCCAGCCGGCGCCCGGCGCGCCGGGCGGCGCAGAAGTCCTCGGCTGCCAGCCGCCCGGGCCCGGTCCCGTCAGAAGTCACGGATCGATAGTCGGCGCCGGAGCCGAAAAAGTTCCCGACCCCGCGACACCGATCCAAGAGACGGTGGACCAGCCCGGGGACGGCAGGCACCACCGACGCATGAATCGGCTCCGCCACCGGGCTCCGGCGACCGACGGCCGGAGGTTCTGCCCGGTAATGCCCACCTGCCACCGTAATGCCCCCTACCGTTGGTGAGCGTGATCTCACCCGGTACGGCGCTCCGGATGACCGAAGCCACACCGGAGCCGGAAACCCTCCCACCGACCAAGACGACTAATGACTGTGACTGAGCGGACCACAGCAAGCACCCCGGCACCGGGCCACAGCCGCTGGCGGGCCGCCCGCCCGTGGCTCGGCACGGCCGCCCGGCTGGGCCTCGCCGCCGTGTGGCTCACCGCAGGCGGGTCCAAGGTCGGTGACCTCGCGGCCTCCGGCCGGGCGGTCAGCGCGTACAAGATCTTCCCGTACGACCTGGCGGTGGTGATCGGCGCGGCGCTGCCGTTCGTGGAGCTGGCCCTGGGACTGATCCTGCTGGTCGGGCTCGCCACCCGGCTCGCCGCCGGGATCTCCGCGGCGCTCCTTGTGATCTTCATCGCCGGGATCGCCTCGGCCTGGGCGCGCGGCCTCTCCATCGACTGCGGCTGTTTCGGCAGCGGTGGTGACCTCGCCGCCGGCCAGGACCCGACGTACGGCACAGAGGTCCTCCGCGACGTGGGCTTCCTGGTGCTCGCCGGCTTCCTGCTGGTCTGGCCGCGTACCCCGGTCTCGGTGGACGCGGCGCTGGGTCGGGACACCCGCGAGGAGGAGAGCGACGATGAGTGACCGGAACCGCAAGGGGCAGCGCCGGCCCGCCCGGGTGGTACGCGAGCAGATGGCCCGGGAGCGGCGCCGCAAGCGCACCCTGTGGACCTCGGTCGGCGCGGTCGTCGTGCTGATCATCGCCGGGTTGATCGGCTGGGGCGTCTCGGCCAGCCAGGACTCCGGCGACTTCACCCCGCCGGGCGGGGCCAACCCGGAGGGCACCGGCATCGTGCTCGGCTCCGGACCGGTCAACATCGACGTGTACGAGGACTTCATCTGCCCGATCTGCCGCACCTTCGAGCAGCAGGCCGGCGGTACCCTCGACCAGCTCGTCGCCGAGGGCAAGGTACGGGTCACCTACCACCCGGTGGCGTTCCTCAACCGCTTCTCCAGCACCGAGTACTCGACCCGGTCGTCCGCCGCCTCGGGGTGCGCGGCGCAGAGCGGCAAGTTCCGGGAGTACGCGAAGGCGCTCTTCGACCGGCAGCCGCCGGAGGGCGGCGCCGGGCTCAGTGACGACCAGCTCGTCGAGGTCGCCACCAGCATCGGGCTGGCCGGGGACAGTTTCCGCAACTGCGTCGAGGAGAATACCTTCGAGAAGTGGACCGAGCACGTGACCGACGAGGCGGCCCGGGCAGGGGTGACCGGCACGCCGACCGTGCTCGTCGCCGGCAAGCAGGTGCAGGCCAGCGCCGAGGCGATCACCGCGGCGGTGGCGGCGGCCGGCAAGTGAGCTTCCCCACCCCCGGCAGCGGCCGGAGCGGCCTGCTGCGGCGGATCGGGATCGCCCTGGTGGCCGCCCTGGCCGGCGTACTCGGGTCCGCCGCGCCGGCCGCCGCACACGCCGCCGACACCCCGGACGGCACCAACTACCGCACCGAGGTCACCGGGGTGAGTCCGGCGCTGCCGGGGCTGCGGGTACGGGTGGTGGAGGGCGGGGCGCGGCTCGAACTGGAGAACCGGACGGGTCGCACGGTCGAGGTGCTGGGCTACGCCGGGGAGCCGTACCTGGAGATCCGCCCCGACGGCGTCTACGAGAACACCGCCTCCCCGGCGACGTACCTGAACCGGACCCTCGCCGGGGACACCGCGCTGCCAGCCGGGGCCGATCCGACCCGGGCACCGTCCTGGCGGCGGGTCGGCACCGAGCCGGTGGTCCGCTGGCACGACCAGCGCAGCCGCTGGCTGGCGGAGGCGCCACCGCCCGAGGTCGCCGCCGGCCCGGACCGGCCGCATCGGGTACGCGACTGGGTGGTGCCGCTGCGCGACGGGCTGCGCCCGGTGGAGCTGCGCGGCACGCTGGACTGGCTGCCGCCGCCCGACCCGCTGCCCTGGTGGAGCGCCAGCCTGCTCGGTGCGCTGGCGATCGGGGCGCTCGGGGTGCTGCCCCGGAACTCCCGACCGGGCCGCCGGGTCACCGTCGGGCTGGCCGTACTCGCGGTCGTCGGCGGGGTGGCGGCGCTGGGCTTCGCGCTGGCCCGGGGCGCCGACGCCGGGCTCGGCGGGATGCTGCTCGGACTCGTCACGGGGCAGCTCTGGCCGACCCTGACCGGCGCGGCCGCACTGGCCGCCGGGGTGTACGCGTTGACCCGGCGACCGACCGGCGACTTCGCGCTGGCGCTGGCCGGTACCTGTCTGGCGCTCTTCACCGGGGTGACCAACGCGGCGGTCTTCCTGCGCTCGGTGGTCCCGGTGCCGTGGCCGGCACAGTGGGCCCGGGTCCTGGTCGCGGTGGTGATCGCGGTCGGCGGCGGGCTGGCCGTGGCCGGGATGCTGCGGCTGCGCGCCACCGGCCGGTCGGCCGGCCCCGCACCGACCGGCACCGGTGCACGTCGGGAGCCGGCCCGCCGCTGGTCGGTGACCCTGCCGGCGGGCGAGCCCGGCTCCGCCGCCGACGCAGGGCGCGCCGACGCAGGGCGCGCCGACGAGCCGGCGGTCAGCGGCTAGCAGCGGTAGGGCCGTTGGCGGCGAGTTGCCGGGCGGCCACCGCCGGGTCGAACCCGTACGGCAGCTCCAGGCGGTGCCGGGCGAGCAGGTCGGCGTCGGCGAGGATTTCGGCGGTCGCCCCGTCGGCGACGATCCGACCGGTGTCCAGGATCACCGACCGGTCACAGAGCTCCAGCGCGTACGGCAGGTCGTGGGTGACCATCAGCAGGGTCACCGGCAGCCGGCGCAGGATCCCGGCCAGTTCACGGCGGGCGGCCGGGTCGAGGTTGGAGGAGGGCTCGTCCAGGACGAGGATCTCCGGGCGCATGGCCAGTACGGTCGCGACCGCCACCCGGCGGCGCTGCCCGAAGGAGAGGTGCTGGGGCGCCCGGTCCCGGTGCTCGGCCATCCCGACCGCCTCCAGCGCCTCGGTCACCCGCTCGGCCAGCTCGGCGCCGCGCAGACCGAGGTTCGCCGGGCCGAACGCCACGTCCTCGGCGACGGTGGGCAGGAAGAGCTGGTCGTCGGGGTCCTGGAAGACGATCCCGACCCGGCGGCGGATCTCGGCCAGGGTGGCCCGGTCCCGGTCCACGGTCAGCCCGCCGACGGTGACCGTGCCGGCACCACCGGCGAGGATCCCGTTCAGGTGCAGCACCAGGGTGGTCTTGCCGGCGCCGTTCGGGCCGAGCAGGGCGATCCGCTCGCCGCGCGGCACGGTCAGGTCGACACCGCGCAGCGCGACCTGACCGTCGGGATAGCTGAACTGCACTCCGCGGACGTCCAGGGACGGCGGGTCGGCGGCCGGGGCGGTGTCCACGGCCCCGATCATCCCAGCACGACCGCGGCGGCGGCGATGCCGGTGGCGGCGAGCGGCACCGTCGCCGCCACCAGCCAGTGCCGGGTGGTGGCCGCGCCCGTGGCCAGCCACACTCCCGGCATCCGGCCCTGGTAGCCCCGGGAGACCATCGCCAGATAGACCCGCTCACCCCGCTCGAAGGCGCGCAGGAAGAGCGCGCCCACCCCGGCGGCGAAGCCGCGCAACTGCCACAGGAACCGGGGATCGTCACCCCGGGAGATCCGGGCGACCCGCATCCGCCGCGCCTCGCCGACCAGTACGTCCAGATAGCGCAGCATGAAGGTGGCGATCTGGGTGAGGATCTGCGGGCAGTGCAGCCGGTCCAGCCCGAGGATCAGGTCCCGCATCGTGGTGGTACCGGCGAGCAGCAGCGAGGCCAGCACCCCGAGGGTGCCCTTGGCCAGGATGTTCCAGCCGCCGTAGAGCCCGTCGACGGAGAGTTCGAGCCCCAGCCAGCTCACCCGCTCGCCGGTGCCGAGGAACGGCAGCGCGAACGCGAACACCACGAACGGCAGCTCGATCAGCGACCGGCTGGCCAGCCAGCGCAGCCCGACCCGGGACACCGCCGCCACCAGCAGCACGAGCAGGAGGTAGCCGCCGAAGGCCCAGAACGCCTCCCGGGGGGTGGCGACCACGGCGAGGGTGAAGACCACCATCGCCGCGATCTTGACCTCGGGCGGCAGCCGGTGCACCGCCGACGTCCGGTCCCGGTAGAGCACGTGGGCGTGCCCGGCTCCCATCTCCGCCGTCCCTACTCGGTGCCCGCCGAACCGGTGGCTCCCGGCGAAGCGGTGGTCGAGCGGCGGCGGCTCAGCCAGAACAGGCCGCCGCCGACGGCGAAGGTGATCAGCACGCCGAGTACCCCGGAGAGCCCGGTGGAGAGGAACGCGTTGTCGACGCCCCGGACCCCGTAGTCGGCCAGCGGCGAGTCGGCCAACTCGTGGTCCTTGGCCTGCTGCGCCGGGCAGCTACCACCGGTGATGTTGTCGTCCGCGTCGAAGGTGCAGCCCTCGCGCAGCGACGAGTCCAGGCCGTCCGGGTGGGCCGAGGCGAAGTTGCTGACCACTCCGGCCAGGAGCAGCGCGACCAGCAGGCCGCCCAGGATGAATGCGCCGGAGCGCTTCGAGATCCGGGTTCCTCCGGTCGTCATCGGGCACCTCCGGCCAGCGGCAGTTGGTTGGCGGTCTGGAGCGGGCGCAGCGAGCGCAGCGCGTAGACCAGGTCGGGCCGGACCTTCGCCACGGTGACCACGGTGGTCGCGGTGATCAGGCCCTCGCCGACGCCGATCAGCAGGTGCATCCCGGCCATCGTGCCGGCCAGCCCGCCGAGGCTGCTGCCGACGTCGGTGGTGCCGCCGAGCCAGTACTGCAGGACGAAGCCCTGCGAGGCGACCAGCACGCTGAGCACCGCGGCGACGAACGCGGTGACGGCCAGCCCGGTCACCGTACGGGGCAGGATCCGGAGCAGGAGCGCGACCAGCAGGTACGCGACCGCGACGCCGATCAGCGCCATGTTGGTGATGTTCAGGCCGAGCATCGCCACCCCGCCGTCACCGAAGATCAGCGACTGCACGATCAGCACCACCGCCACGCAGAGCGCCCCGACCCAGGGCCCGACCAGGACTGCGGCGAGTGCCCCGCCCAGCAGGTGGCCGCTGACCGCGCCGGTGAAGATCGGGAAGTTGAGCATCTGGACGGCGAAGATGAACGCGGCGACCAGCCCGGCCATCGGAGCGAGCCGGTCGTCCAGGTCCTGCCGACCGCGGAACACGCACAGCGCGAGCGCGACCAGGGCCAACGCCCCGAACGCCGCCGCCACGGGACCGTTGATGATCCCGTTCGAGATGTGCATTGCCAGGTATTCCACGCCACCTCCCAGGTGCCGGCGCGGGATCCGCCCCGCCGGCCGGCCCAGCCTAGGAGCCGGCCATCACTATTGCCAAGATTTTGCAAGAGCTGGTACGGCAACCGCAATCTCCGGTCCACCTGGCGATAGGGTCGTGGCCATGACCTCGCCGATCCGCCTCGCCCCCGGGGACACCGCGCCCGACTTCGCGCTGACCACCGACTCCGGAGAGACGCTCTCGCTCAAGGAACTCCGCGGCCGCAAGGTGGTGCTCTACGCCTACCCGAAGGCGATGACGCCGGGCTGCACCACCCAGGCCTGTGACTTCCGGGACTCGCTCGCCTCGCTTCAGGCCGCCGGCTACGAGGTGGTCGGCATCTCACCGGACTCCCCCGCCGCGCTGGCGAAGTTCCGGGACCGGGACGCCATCACCTTCCCGCTGGTCTCCGACCCCGACAAGGCGGTACTCGTCGCGTACGGGGCGTACGGCGAGAAGCAGTCGTACGGGCGGACGATCACCGGAGTGATCCGGTCGACCTTCGTCATCGACTCCGAGGGCCGGATCGAGCGGGCGCTCTACAACGTCAAGGCCACCGGGCACGTCGCCAAACTCCGCCGGGACCTCGGCCTGGACTGAGCCCGCCAGCGGTCTAGACTTTGAGCGCGAGCGGGAGTGGTGTAATGGCAGCCACGCAGGATTTAGGTTCCTGTGCCTTCGGGCGTAGGGGTTCGACTCCCCTCTCCCGCACAGCTCGGTCTGGCCGGCGCCCGCGCGGGCGCCGGCCCCGCTGTTAGCACCGTCACGCCCGGCGCGCGGGCCGACGGGGGTAGCCGGGGGGCGGACGAGGATGGCTCGGGTGGGCATCCGCTTCGTACTCGACCCGCCGTCGACCCCCGAGTTGCGCGACGAGATCGTCCAACTGTGGACGGCGGTGACCAACGCCGGTGGCGCGGTCGGGTTCGTCGGCCCGGTAACCGAGGACGACGTCCGGCCGTTCGCGCTGGCCACCCTGCATGCGGCGGACGAGGGGCCGGACCAGCTCCTGGTCGGTTACCAGGGCGACGAGTTGATCGCGCTGCTCTTCCTCACCGACAACCGGTTCCACCTCAAGGCGCACTGGTGCGTGCTGAAGCGGGTGATGGTGCACCCCGACCGCCAGGGGTACGGCTACGGCCAGGCCCTGCTGCGCGAGGCCGAGCAGGTGGCCCGGAAGGCGGGCTGGGAGGCCCTGCACCTGACCGTCCGGGACGGCCGGGGTGTGGAGGAGTTCTACCGGCGGCTCGGCTATCGGGAGGTCGGCCGGCTGCCCGGGGCGCTCCGGGTCGGGCCGGGCGACGACCGCGACGAGATCCAGATGTGGTTGCCGCTGACCTGACGACCGGCCCTCGGGAGATGGCGGTCAGCCGCAGCCGACCGCCGGGGCGGGGCCGCCGGCCGCGCCGGCCACCGGCTGTCCGGACGGGGCCGCTCCGGTCGGCGTACCCGGGTCGGGCGTGGACGACGCGGTCGGCGCCGGGGTGGTGCTGGGGGCGGGCGAGGCGGACGGGCGCGGCGAGCCGGTACCCGCCGGGGTGGCGTCGTACATCCGTACCGTGCCGCGCTGCACCTGCCGGGGCGCCAGCCGGATACCGGTGGCGACCGCCTGGTGCCCGTAGACGTCGGTCACCCGGATCGAGTACGGCCCTGGGCCGATCCCGCCGTCGATCACCCAGTAGTTGTCCGAGCCGCGCTTCGCCGCCCGCCAGCCCGAACCGGCCCGCTTCGCCGCCACCGACTTCACCGGGTTGCCGTGGTTGCCCACCTGCACCGCGAACCAGTACTGCGACACGCCGCTCTTGAGCCGGAAGGTGAGCGGGCCGGGCAGCGGCGGGTCGACCGCCGCCCGGTAACGCACCGGGACGATGCCCTGGGACAGGTCGGCGATCTTGGCGAACGCCTGCCTGGACAGGTCGATCTTGTTGTTCGTGCAGCCCGCGCAGCGGTCCAGCACCATCACCCGGACGGTGCCCTTCGGGCCGGTCACGTCGAGGAAGCTGCCGCAGGCGGCCGAGCCGGCGTACTGGCTGGAGCCGAGCGCGACGTAGAGCCGGTTGGCCGGCGGGCCCGGCAGCGAGCAGTTGCCGCCCGAGCTGCCCCCGTCGTAGTGCGACGCCTTTCCCTTGTAGACGGTCGCACCGAGCGGCGGCCCGAGCCGCTCCACCGGCGGCCCGGCCCGCTCCACAATCGGCCCGAGCCGTTCCACCGGCGGTGCGGCCAGTGCGGCGGCGCAGGCGGCCGACTCGGAGAGCTGCCAGCAGAGCACCAGCCCGAGGACGGCGGCGAGTACCGCCGCGAAACCGCCGGCCAGCCAGCGCCACGACGGCCGCCGCCGTGACACCGCGGCACCCGCGCCCGCGCCGTCGCCAGACTGCGGGGCAGCCGCCGGGGCGCCGCCGTCCGTACTGTCGGGAAGTTCCGCCTCGGTCACCCGGGGCATGTTGCCGTAGCCGTCGCGGCTTTCGCAAGATCTCCAGCGGCCGCGAGCCGGGCCGGTCGACAGGCGCCGATGGGCCGGCGCCGGCCGCCCGGCCCGGCTACCGCCGGGCGGAAGAGGACCGCCTCAGTCGAGCGGCTGCACCGGGTCGCCGACGCTGAGCGTGCCGTTCGAACCGGCCAGGCCGGACACCGGCACCAGGTTCTGGCCGAAGACCAACTGCTGGTTGATCCGGCGGTACTTCGCCAGGGTGCGCAGCGGCTCGCGGCCGCGTACCCCGATTTCCTGGTCCGTGGTGGTGACCAGGCAGCGGCCGCAGGGCTTGGCCACCCGGAACGTCACCGGACCGATCCGGAGCCGGCGGCCGGTCCAGCCATCCTCGGCCCACGGGTCGGCCCCGCCGACCACCACGTTGGGGCGGAACCGGGTCATCGGTAGCGGCGCCTCGACGTTGCCGGATTCGACCAGGGACTCGTTCAGCGCGTCCAGCGAGGCGCGGTTGGCCAGCAGCAGCGGGTAGCCGTCGGCGAAGCTGACCCGGTCGGCGGGGTCGGCCAGACCGGTGTCCGGGATCGGGCGCACGGTCGGGTCGCCGAGCCAGACCAGCCGGACCTTCCGGTCGAGCAGCCGGGAGAGCCAGTCGTCGGCTGCCGGCTCCGCCCGCCGGGCCGGCGCGGCGGGCATGTTCGAGAAGACGCGTACCGCGACCGGCTCGCCGTCGGTCGGCTCGGTGACCTCCAGCGCGGACCGGCCGGCGGCGCGCAGCACCAGCCCGCCGGGGCGGAGTTCGGGGCGGATGGCCACCAGACCGGTCGCCTGGCGCTGGGTGACGCCGATGCCGTCGTCGTCCACGATCATCCAGCGCCGGTCGCCGGCCAGGCCCCACGGCTCGACCCGGGCGGCGTCGAGGTCGAGGCGGTAACAGCCCTTGACCGGGTACGTGTGCAGGGAGACCAGCCGCATGGTGTTCACCCTGCCACAGCGGTTCGGGTGGTCGGGTAGGTGGTTTCCGGCCACCGGGCGCGGAGCGCGGAACCGGACGCCTACCAGGCGATGCCGATCCCGTCGCCCGGGTACCAGTGCTGAGCCGGGGTCTCCCGGTAGGCGAGGAAGCGGCGGCCGGTCTTCTCGGCGTGCTCGGCGAGCACGTTGGTCACCGTGACGTTGTCGGTGAGCAGCCGGGCCCCGGAAGCCAGCTTCGGGGACACGGCCTGGAACTCCCGGCGTTCGTGCCCGGTGCTGTGGTTGCTGTCGTGCAGGAAGAGGTCGACCGGGCGGTCCAGCGCCTTGATCGAGGCGAGCGAGTCCCCGATCACCAGGTCGACCACGCTGGCCCAGGGCTCGGCCTTGGCCAGGTAACCGGCCTCCGGGTTGATGTCCAGCGAGGTGACCCGGCCCGGCTCGCCGTCGGTCGCGTTGCGCAGCAGGGCCGAGGCGAGTACGCAGGTGCCGAGCCCCTTGTCGACCCCGGTCTCCACGACGTGCCTCGGCCGGATGGCCCGGACGATCGCGTACCAGCCGATCCGGCGGGCGTACCGGACGCGCCGGTCGGCCAGCCCGCGCCGGTAGGAGGCGGCGGTGGACTGCTCGATGTGCCGCCGCAGCGGCTCGTCCTGCTCGATCTCGGTGAGGTACGCCCGCACCTGTTTGACCGGTACGTCACAGGTCAGGCTGACGAACCAGGCGAGGTGCTCCCGGCTGAGCGTGGTCAGGTCGTAGGTGTAGTTGTGGTGCTCGCGGGAGGTGAGCAGCCACTTGGCCGAGAGAGTGATCACCCGGGCGTCGTGCCGGGCCACCCGCATGAACCGCTTGGGGAAGGCGGCAACGGGGGCGAGGCGGGTGCGGGCGATCGCACGCCGGAGATCACCCCACCCATCCCGAGGTTTTGTCACGTTCCCGGGTCCCCATTGCCCTCTGAATTATTTCATGCATACAGTCTTCTTGTGAATGACAGCGCTGTCATCGCGGCGCCGCCGATGGACCGCGTGCTCGACCTGTTCCAGGGCATCCGGCTGACGCCGACCCAGCGACGGATCGCGCACAGCCTGGTCCAGCACGCCGCCTCCGCCGCGTACCTCTCCGCGGCCGAGGTCGCCGAACTGGCCAAGGTCAGCCAGCCCTCGGTGACCCGGTTCGCCATGGCCCTCGGTTACGACGGTTATCCGGCGCTGCGCCGCCGACTCCGGGAGATCGCCGCCGCCGGCTACGGCCGGCCCGACCTCGGGATGCCGGCCGGCAACGAGATGCAGCGGGCGATCCGCGCCGAGGCCGACAACCTGGACCGGCTCGCCGAGCAGCTCGCCGACCGGGACGGGGTGACCGCCGCCGGCACG
Organism: Plantactinospora sp. ZYX-F-223; assembly: GCF_039649625.1. Taxonomy (NCBI): domain Bacteria; kingdom Bacillati; phylum Actinomycetota; class Actinomycetes; order Micromonosporales; family Micromonosporaceae; genus Plantactinospora; species Plantactinospora sp. ZYX-F-223. Next base: position 66,117 of record NZ_JBDJAV010000017.1, read on the forward strand.
CTGCTGGCCGGCAGCCGCCCGCTGGTCGTACTCGGGTTGCGCGCCGCCGCCCCGCTGGCCGGCTACTTCGCGTACTTCGCGGCGAAGGTGCATCCGGACGTACGGGTCCTCGACTCCGGCGGGACGCTGCTGACCGACCGGCTGGAGCAGGCCGGGGCGGCCGGGGCGAGCGCGCTGCTCGGCATCGTGCTGCCCCGCTATCCCCGGGAGTCGCTGGACGCGCTCCGGGAAGCCCGCGCGGCCGGGATGTCGGTGGTGGTGATCACCGACTCGGCGGTCAGCCCGGCCGCCGAGTACGCCGACATCGTGCTGCCGGCCGCGGTCGGCGCCCAGCTCGTCTTCGACCTGCACACCGCGCCGATGGCGCTGTCGATGGTGCTGCTCCAGGCCGTCTGCGACGCCGCACCGGCCGACGCCCAGCGCCGGCTGGAGGAGTTCGAGCAGTCGGCCGCCCGCCGCCAGTTGTTCGTCGGATAACACCGGCAGTCGCCGATCCCGCAGCACCGCCCCGCACCGCACACCACCATCGAACCGTTCCACTGCAGGAGGAGTTGACATGCCCGAGCCGATCCGCGCCGCCCGCGGCACCACCCGGACCGCCGCCGGGTGGCCGCAGGAGGCGGCGCTGCGGATGCTGATGAACAACCTCGACCCGGAGGTGGCCGAGCGCCCCGACGACCTGGTCGTGTACGGCGGGACCGGCCGGGCGGCCCGGGACTGGCCGTCGTACCACGCACTGGTCCGGACGCTCGGCTCGCTCGCCGACGACGAGACGATGCTGGTGCAGTCGGGGCGGCCGGTCGGGGTGCTGCGGACCCACGAGTGGGCGCCCCGAGTGCTGATCGCCAACTCGAACCTGGTCGGCGACTGGGCCACCTGGCCGGAGTTCCGCCGCCTCGAACAGCTCGGCCTGACCATGTACGGCCAGATGACCGCCGGCTCGTGGATCTACATCGGCACCCAGGGCATCCTGCAGGGCACCTACGAGACCTTCGCCGCCGTGGCCGCCAAACGGTTCGGTGGCTCGCTGGCCGGCACCCTGACCCTGACCGCCGGCTGCGGCGGGATGGGCGGGGCGCAGCCGCTCGCGGTGACCATGAACGGCGGCGCCTGCCTGATCGTCGACGTCGACCCACAGCGGCTGGCCCGCCGGGTCGCCACCCGCTATCTGGACATCGTGGCCGACTCGCTCGACGAGGCGGTCGCGCAGGTCCTCGCCGCCAAGCGGGAGCGCCGGGCGCTCTCGGTCGGGGTGGTCGGCAACGCCGCGACCGTCTTCCCCGAACTGCTCCGCCGAGGCGTGGAGATCGACGTCGTCACCGACCAGACCAGCGCGCACGACCCGCTGTCGTACGTCCCGGAGGGGCTGGAGCTGGCCGACGCCGCCGAGCTGGCCCGGGTGAAGCCGGCCGAGTACACCGAGCGGGCCCGGGCCGCCATGGTCACGCACGTCGCCGCGATGGTCGGCTTCTCCGACGGCGGTGCCGAGGTCTTCGACTACGGCAACTCGATCCGGGGCGAGGCGCAGCTCGGCGGGTACGACCGGGCGTTCGCGTTCCCCGGCTTCGTGCCGGCGTACATCCGGCCGCTGTTCAGCGAGGGCAAGGGACCGTTCCGCTGGGCGGCGCTCAGCGGTGACCCGGCCGACATCGCCGCCACCGACCGGGCGGTGCTGGAGCTGTTCCCGGAGAACGAGTCGCTGGCCCGGTGGATCCGGCTAGCCGGCGAGCGGGTCGCCTTCCAGGGCCTGCCGGCCCGGATCTGCTGGCTCGGCCACGGCGAGCGGGACCGGGCCGGGGTCCGGTTCAACGAGATGGTCGCCAGCGGCGAGCTGACCGCCCCGGTGGTGATCGGCCGGGACCACCTGGACGCCGGGTCGGTCGCCTCGCCGTACCGGGAGACCGAGGCGATGGCGGACGGCTCCGACGCGATCGCCGACTGGCCGCTGCTGAACGCGCTGGTCAACACCGCCAGCGGCGCCTCCTGGGTGAGCATCCACCACGGCGGCGGGGTCGGCATCGGCCGTTCCATCCATGCCGGCCAGGTCTGCGTCGCCGACGGCAGCCCGCTGGCCGGGCAGAAGATCGAGCGGGTGCTCAGCAACGACCCGGCGACCGGCGTACTCCGGCACGTCGACGCCGGCTATCCGGAGGCCGTCGCGGCCGCCGCCCGGGGCAACCTGCGTATCCCGATGGCCGAAGGGTAGGCGGGCGTTGACGTCGAACCCGATCCCGGTGCACACCTGGTTTCCCCGGCTCTGGGCGGAGATCGCCCCGATCGGCCGTGACCCGGGCACCGGCGGCTACCTCCGGTACGGCTTCACCGAGCCGGTACGGGAGTTGGAGCGGTGGTTCCGCGGCGTCGCCGAGGCCGACGGGGCGCACACCGTGGTGCCGGACGGCAACGGCAACCTGATCGCCTGGTACGGCCCGCCGCCCGAGCAGGGCGACGCCGTGCTGCTCGGCAGCCACTTCGACTCGGTACCGCACGGCGGCGGCTACGACGGCCCGCTCGGCATCGTCAGCGCCCTGCTGGCGGTACGGGCGCTCCGGGCGGAGGGGCGGGAGTTCCGCCGCCCGGTCGGGGTGGTGGCGTTCGCCGAGGAGGAGGGCTCGCGGTTCGGCGTACCGTGCCTCGGCTCCCGGCTGCTGACCGGGGCGCTCGATCCGGACCGGGCGGCGGCGCTGACCGACCGGGACGGCGTCACCCTGGCCGAGGCGATGGGCGGTCGGCCGGCGGGGGCCCGACCGGAGCTGCTGGACGGGATCGGCGCCTTCGTCGAGCTGCACGTCGAGCAGGGCCGGGCGCTGGTCGACCTCGGCGCGCCGGTCGGGGTGGCCAGCGGCATCTGGCCGCACGGCCGCTGGCGGCTGGACTTCACCGGCGAGGCCAACCACGCCGGCACCACCCGGATGGCCGACCGGCGTGACCCGATGCTGACCTACGCCTTCACCGTGCTGGCGGCCAACAAGGAGGCCCGACTGCGCGGTGCGCACGCCACGATCGGCCGGGTCGAGGTGGAACCGAACGCCACCAACGCGATCCCGGCCCGGGTCCGCGGCTGGCTGGACGCCCGGGCCGCCGACGCTGGCACCCTGGAGGCGCTGGTCGAGGGGGTACGGGCCAAGGCCGCCGACCGGGCCACCCGGGACGGTACGACACTGACCGTCACCCGCGAGTCGCTCAGCCCACTGGTCGAGTTCGACGGCGGACTGGTCAAGGCGTTCCGCGAGGTGCTCGCCGAGGGCGTACCGGTGCTGCCGACCGCCGCCGGGCACGACGCCGGGATCCTGGCCGAGCACGTGCCGACCGCGATGCTCTTCGTGCGGAACCCGACCGGGGTGTCGCACTCCCCGGCCGAGGCGGCCGGCGACGACGACTGTGCCGAGGGCGTACGCCGGCTGGCCGACCTGCTCGCCCACCTGGCCGCCGGATGACCGCCACCGAGCCGGCGCGCTACCACGCCGAGTACGCCTGGCTGCCGGACCGCCCCGAGCCCGACTCCGACGTGCTGATCGAGGTGGTCGACGGCCGGTTCGGCAGGGTCACCGCCGGGGTGCCGGTGCCGCCGCCGGACGCCCGGCGGCTGCCCGGGCTGACCCTGCCGGGGCTGGCCAACGCGCACTCGCACGCCTTCCACCGGGCGCTGCGCGGGCGCACCCACGGCGGCCGGGGCGACTTCTGGGCCTGGCGCAGCCAGATGTACGCGGTCGCCGACCGCCTCGACCCGGAGCGTTACCTCGCGCTGGCCCGGGCGGCGTACGCCGAGATGGCGCTCGCCGGCATCACCTGCGTCGGCGAGTTCCACTACCTGCACCACGCTCCGGGCGGCGCCCCGTACGCCGACCCGAACGCGATGAGCGCGGCGCTGGTCGAAGCCGCCGCCCAGGCCGGTGTCCGGCTCACCCTGCTGGACACCTGCTATCTGACCGCCAGCGTGGACGGTAAGCCGTTGGCCGGGCCGCAACTGCGGTTCGGTGACGGCGACGCGGTGCGCTGGGCCGAGCGGGCCGCCGCCTTCACCCCGGCCGGCGGGCACGCCCGGGTCGGTGCGGCGATCCACTCGGTCCGGGCGGTACCCGCCGACCAGTTCGCCGAGGTGGCCAGCTGGGCCGCCGACCGGGCCGCCCCGCTGCACCTGCACCTCTCCGAGCAGCCGGCCGAGAACGAGGCGTGCCTGGCGTACCACGGGCAGAGCCCGACCGCGCTGCTGGCCGAGGCCGGCGTGCTCGGCCCGGCCACCACGGCGGTGCACGCCACCCACCTGACCGGCCCGGACGTCCGGGTGCTCGGCCGCAGCGGCACCGGGATCTGCGTCTGCCCGACCACCGAACGGGACCTGGCCGACGGGGTGGGGCCGATCCGGGAGCTGGCCGACGAGGGCAGCCCGATCAGCCTCGGCAGCGACAGCCACGCGGTGGTCGACCTCTTCGAGGAGGCCCGGGCGGTGGAGCTGAACCTGCGGCTGGCCACCCTGACCCGGGGCCACGTCACCCCGGCCGAGCTGCTGCACGCCGCGACCGGGGGGCACGCCGCGCTGGGCTGGCCGGACGCCGGCGCTCTGGCGCCCGGCGGCCGGGCCGACCTGGTCACCGTGCGGCTGGACACCGCCCGGACCGCCGGGGTGCCGCCGGTCGGGATCTTCTTCGCGGCCGGCGCGGTCGACGTGACCGACGTGCTGACCGACGGCCGGCCCGTGGTCCGGGACGGGCGGCATGCGACGGTCGACGTCCCGGCCGAGCTGGCGGCGGCGATCGCGGCGGTGACGCGATGAACCTGCTGATCGGGACGGTGGCCCCGTGAACCTGCTGATCGGGACGGTGGCCCTGTGAACCTGCTGATCGGGACGGTGGCCCCGTGAACCTGCTGATCGACAACATCGGCGAGCTGGTCACCAACACCGGGATCGGCGAGGGCGGGCCGCTCGGCATCCGCCGCAAGGCGGCGCTGCTGGTCGAGGAGGGCGAGGTCGCCTGGATCGGCCCGGCCCGGTACGCCCCGGCCGCCGACCGGCGGATCGACGCCGACGGCGCCGCGGTGCTGCCCGGGTTCGTGGACAGCCACGCCCACCTGGTCTTCGCCGGGGACCGGGCCGCCGAGTTCGCCGCCCGGATGGCCGGCGAGCCGTACACCGGGGGCGGCATCCGGACCACCGTCGCTGCCACCCGGGCCGCCGACGACGACCGGCTCCGCGGCACCGTCGGGCGGCTGCGCGCCGAGGCGGTCCGGCAGGGCACCACCACGATCGAGATCAAGAGTGGGTACGGGCTCAGCGTCGCCGACGAGGCCCGCTCGCTGCGGATCGCCGCCGAGTTCACCGCCGAGACGACGTTCCTCGGCGCCCACGTCGTGCCGCCGGAGTACGCCGACCGGCCGGACGACTACGTCGGACTGGTCTGCGGGCCGATGCTCCGGGCCGCGCTGCCGTACGCGAAGTGGATCGACGTCTTCTGCGAACGGGGCGCCTTCGACGCCGACCACGCCCGGGCGATCCTCACCGTCGGGCAGGCCGCCGGGCTCGGGGTGCGGGTGCACGCCAACCAGCTCGGTCCCGGGCCGGGGGTGCAGCTCGGGGTGGAGCTGGGCGCGGCCAGCGTCGACCACTGCACGCACCTGTCCGATGTGGACGTGGACGTGCTGGCGATGTCGGAGACGGTGGCGACGTTGCTGCCCGGCGCGGAGTTCTCCACCCGGTCGCCGTACCCGCACGCGCGGCGGCTGCTCGACGCGGGGGTGACGGTGGCGCTGGCCACGGACTGCAACCCCGGGTCGTCGTACACCTCGTCGATGCCGTTCTGCATCGCGCTCGCGGTCCGGGAGATGGGCATGACCCCGGCGGAGGCGGTCTGGGCGGCCACCGCCGGTGGCGCGCGGGCGCTGCGCCGCGCGGACGCCGGAGTGCTCCGTCCGGGGGTACCGGCCGACCTGAGCATCCTCGACGCGCCCTCCTATCTGCACCTGGCCTACCGGCCCGGTGTTCCACTGATCAGCCAGGTCCTGCACAACGGAGTACCGCAATGTCAACCGTGACCCGACCCGTCGTCACCGTCCAGCCCACCGGGATCTCCCCGGCCGACGTGCTGGCGGTGGCCCGGGGCACCGCCACCGTCGTCCTCGATCCGTCCACCCTGGACGCCATGGCGGCCAGCCGGGCGATCGTGGACCGGATCGAGCAGACCGGCCGCCCGGTGTACGGCGTCTCGACCGGGTTCGGCGCGCTGGCCACCACCTTCGTCGCCCCGGAGCGTCGGGCCGAGTTGCAGCACGCGCTGATCCGCTCGCACGCCGCCGGGGTGGGCGCCCCGATGCCCCGCGAGGTGGTCCGGGCGATGATGCTGCTGCGGATCCGCTCCCTCGCCCTCGGCCACTCCGGGGTACGCCCCGAGCTGGCCCGGGCGCTGGCCGACCTGCTCAACGCCGACATCACCCCGTGGGTGCCGGAACACGGCTCGCTCGGTGCCTCCGGCGACCTGGCCCCGCTGGCGCACTGCGCGCTGGTGCTGCTCGGCGAGGGCTGGGTGCTCGGCCCGGACGGCAGCCGGCAGGACGCCCCGGCGGCGCTGCGCGCGGCCGGGCTGCGCCCGGTGACACTGGCCGCCAAGGAGGGGCTGGCGCTGGTCAACGGCACCGACGGGATGCTCGGAATGCTGTTGCTGGCGGTCGCCGACGCACGCCACCTCCTCACGATGGCCGACGTGACGGCGGCACTGGCCATCGAGGCGATGCTCGGCTCGGACCGGCCGTTCCTGCCGGAACTGCACGCGATCCGCCCGCATCCCGGGCAGGCGGTGTCGGCGGCCAACATCCACCGGCTGCTCCAGAGTTCGTCCATCATGGACTCGCACCGGGACGACCTGTCGCACGCCGTGCAGGACGCGTACTCGATGCGCTGCGCCCCACAGGTCGCCGGGGCGGCCCGGGACACCCTCACCTTCGTCGACCAGGTCGCCGGCCGGGAACTGCGCTCGGTGGTGGACAACCCGGTGGTACTCCCGGACGGCCGGGTCGAGTCGACCGGCAACTTCCACGGCGCCCCGCTCGGCTTCGCCGCCGACTTCCTGGCCATCGCCGCCGCCGAGGTCGGGGCGATCGCCGAACGACGGGTGGACCGGCTGCTCGACGTCACCCGGTCCCGGGAGCTGCCGGCGTTCCTCTCCCCCGACGCCGGGGTCAACTCCGGGCTGATGATCGCCCAGTACACCGCCGCCGGCATCGTCGCGGAGAACCGGCGGCTCGCCGCACCCGCCTCGGTCGACTCGCTGCCGACCAGCGGCATGCAGGAGGACCACGTCTCGATGGGCTGGGCGGCGGCCAAGAAGCTGCGTACGGTGCTGGAGAACCTGACCAGCCTGCTCGCGGTGGAACTGATCGCCGGGGTACGCGGCCTGCAGTTGCGGGCCCCGCTGACGCCGTCCCCGGCCGGTCGGGCAGCGCTGGCGGCGCTGCGGGAGGCAGTCGGCGAGCCGGGGCCGGACATCTTCCTCGCCCCGGTGATGGAGGCGGCCCGGGCGGTGATCGCCGGGCCGGAGTTGCGGGCCGCGATCGAGGCGGAGGTCGGCCCCCTGGGGTAGAACATCCGGCATGGGTTACGAGACATGGTTCACCGGCCGGGTCAGCATCTCCCCACCACTCAACCCGGCCGAGGTCCGTTACCTGACCCGGTTCGCCGAGGTCCGGCACATGCACCGGACCAAGGGACCGTACTTCGTCGACGGCGGCGGCTACGCAGGGCAGGACATCGAGCCGGACGTACTCGACGGCGGCAGCGAGCCACCGCCCGGGCAGCCCGGCCTCTGGTGCCAGTGGGTGCCGTCCGAGGACGGCTGCACCCTCGGCTGGGACGAGGAGGAGAAGTTCTACGACGCCGAGCGCTGGATGGCGTACCTGGTCGACACCTTCCTCAAGCCCGGCGCCACGCTCGCCGGGGAACTCGCCGCGCCGCTTCCGGAGCGGGTCTACGCCGACGAATTCGCGGAGTTCACCTTCGACCATGTGGTCAACGGTGTGATCGAGGCCCAGGGCGACGAGCCGGACGACCGGTGGCGGCTGGAGGTGCGGGACAACGTCGTCTACGCGGTCCACTACGCGGCACCGCCCGACTACGACGAGATCGACGCGGCGGATCCCGGCGAGTGGGGCGACGCCCAGTGGACGGAATACCATGCCAGGACCCGGCACAACGTCGCGTACGTGGTGCGGAACGGCGAGGTGGTCGAGGTCGACCCGGCGGACGGGCTCAGCTTCGCCCCGGTCGACGGGCCGGACGAAGGCTGACGGCGGAGCTGTCCGGTAGGTGCTCGCCGGCTACCGCTGGCGGGCCACCTCAAGGCGGTCTACTCCCCAGTGGTCGCTACGGCTCGACTTCCGCTCGGAGCGTTACGGGGCTGAGCCGTCTGGGTAACTCCCCTGTGGACACCCACACCGAGGAGGACAAATGGCATCGCAGAGCACCGGCGGGGCGGCCGGGCAGGCAGGTGGGTCGGTTCGCGGCACCAACGTGATGGCGATCCTCTCCCTGGTCTTCGCCTTCGTCTTCGCGCCACTGGGCATCGTCTTCGGCGTCGTCGCCAAGCGGCAGATCCAGCAGACCGGCGAGCAGGGCAGCGGGCTCGCCAAGGCGGGCTTCTGGCTGGGCATCGTCTTCACCGCACTCACCGTGCTCTGGTTCGTCCTCATCGCCGTCGTCGCGGCGGCCTCGAACGGAAGCTGAGCGCAGCGCGAACACCCGGGGTGGTTCGTCCGGTCCGGTCGCGGGCCGGCGGAACCACCCTGCGGCGTTTCACCTGGTACGTCACCTGCGCCAACGCCGCCGGCTGAACCAGCCCGGGCCGCCCGCCGCGAACGTGCTGACCGGCGCTCGGGCGACCCCGGTCGGCACCGCCGACGGTCGTGCCGTCCCGGCCAGCAGCCGCCACATCCCGCAGTGGCACGACTGGTAGCTCACGATCCCGTCACTGGTCCGGTGGCGTGACCGGGTCCGCCAGAGGTGCCCGTTCTCGTCGTTCATGGTCCGAGCCTGCTGTAATGGCATTGTGCATCTCAACCCTTACGGGCAGGACGCCGTACGACTGATCGCCGACCTGGCCAACGACCCGCCCCGCTCCCTGCCCGACCTGGTACGCCGGTGCGGCGCCGCCGGGCTGGTGCTGGACATGCCCGTCGGCGAGCAGGACCTGACCGTGGCCCTGGAGCTGGTCGACCAGTGGTCCGAGATCGTCGACGCCACCGAGCCGGCCCAGCGGGCCGCCCTGGTCAACCGGCTGCTGGCGGCGGCGTCGGCGTACCCCCGGCTCACCGACCACGGCGGTACCGGATGGCACCTGCACTACCGGGACGAGGGCGTACCGCTCGGTGCGGTGCTGCGGGCCCTGGTCAGCGTCGGTACCGCGCTACACCTCGCCGGGCGGGGAATGTCCCGGCTCGGCCGCTGTGCCGCCGACGGCTGCCGGACCATCTACGTCGACACCTCTCGGGGCGGCCAACAGCGGTACTGCTCGCCCCGCTGCGCCAACCGCGACGCCGTCCGCCGCCACCGGGCGGCCGAATCCGTTAGATCTTGACGACTTTTTGTCGCTCCAACCGCAACAAGTCGTCAAGATCTTGGCGGGGTGGATGTCAGTAGCGGGCGGCGTAGTGGGTGGGCGACTCGCCGAACATCTTCCGGAAGTCGCGGGTGAAGTGCGCCTGGTCGGCGTAGCCGAGTTCGGCGGCGAGCGCGGCCCAGTCGACCGGTTCGCCCCGGGCCAGCCGCTCGGTCACCTCGCGCAGCCGGTAGCGCCGGATCACCCACTTCGGCCCGATCCCGACGTACTCGGCGAAGAGCCGCTGCACCGCCCGAACGCCGGTCCCGAGGTGCTCGGCGAGCGCGTCCACCCGGTTGATCCGGCCAGTGGCGGCGATCGTGGCGACGATCTCCGCGACCTCCGCCGCCCGGGGATCGGGCTCGGGCCGGCGGCGCCGCAGAAATTCCTCCACGTTCGGCACGTCGAGCGGATCGGGCAGGTCGCCCGGAAAGACCTCCGCCGCGTCGATCGACCGGTCGGTGATCGTCGAGACCGGCGCGCCCAGGAAGGGCCGGAAGCAGCCCGGCCGGAACGCCACCCCGAAGACCCCGTCGACGCCGGTCAGCACCCTGACCTGGTGCCCGCTGCTGACGCCGGTCACGATCCCGCGACCGCCGCGGAACGTCAGGTGCACGTTCGGGTACGGCACGATCAACTGCCGGTACGGCTCGGGGTACTCCCAGGAGACGATCCAGTAGCGCTCGACGTACGGGGCGAGGTCCGGCGACGGGGTCGCGAAGGCGTGCCGTTGGTATCTGGTCCACGCCCCGCCGAGTTCGCGTACGTCCCTCCGCACTCCCGCCAGGGTATGTCGCGTTCGTTCAAGACGACCGCCACACCTCGTGGTGTGCTTGCCGACATGCCTGACGCACCATTCGTGGCCAGGGCGGCCGCACCGCTGATCGAGATCATCCGCGACATCGAACCCGACCAGCTCGACAACCCCACCCCGTGCGCCGAGTACGACGTCCGGAAGCTGGTCAACCACCTGCTGTTCTGGGGTCCGTCGCTGGAGGGTGCCGGGCGGAAGGAGACCGTACCGCCGCCGGCCGGCAGCGAGACGGAGCTGGACCTGACCGGGGACGACTGGACCGCCGACCTGGCGGCGCTGGTGGAGCGGATCGCCGGCACCTGGGCCGAGCCGGCCGCCTGGGACGGCACCACCCACATGGGCGGCCCGACGGAGCTACCGGCCGCGCTGGTCGGCGGGATGATCGTGACCGAGCTGGTGGTGCACGCCTGGGACCTGGCGAAGGCGACCGGGCAGCGCCCGAGTTGGGACGACGACCTGCTCGGCTACGTGCACGACGAGGTGGCGAAGACCGCCGAGCAGGGCCGGCAGATGGGTGTCTACGGGCCCGAGGTCGCGGTCCCGGCCACGGCGCCGACCCTGGACCGGATCCTCGGAGTCGTCGGCCGCGACCCCGCCTGGAGCCGCTGACCGCTGACCCGCCGACCGGCTTCGGTCCGGAGCCGCTGACCCGATGACCCGCCGACCGGCTTTGATCCGGAGCCGCTGACCCGACGACCGGCTCCGGTCCGGAGCCGCTGACCCGTCGGCCGGTCGACCGGCCTTCCGGCTCAGAGCGGGCTCGGAGTGCCGGTCGTGGCGTCGACGTGGACCAGGAAGAACAACGGTCGGGCGGTGGGAAAGAGCTGCCGGCCGAGTGCGTCGACCATCTTCCAGCGAACCATGCAGGTGGTCGGCGCGGACGGCGCGGTCACGGCGACGGTGATCCACACCCGCTCGTTGGGCAGCGTGTCGCCGATCGGGATCCGCTCCGGGGTCCGGCAGCTCCCCGGCTGGGCCGGCACGTCCTCCCGCTGGAGATAGCGGTTGCGCCAGGACACCGTACCGGCGTTCTGGATCTCCCAGACCTTCACGAAGTTCTCGCCGACCCGTACCCGGGTGCCGTCCGGGATGGTGACGTCGGTGATGAACCGGCTCCGGTCGCCGTCGATCAGCGGTCCGGTCGGCACCCCGGCCGGGGCGGTGGTGCCGGTGCCCGCCGACGCGACGCCGGTCGGGGCGCCGGACCGCTCGGGGTCGGGCCGGGCGGCGACGAGCAGGGCCACCGCCAGCAGCGTGCCCGCCAGGGCCAGCGCCCCCAGCGCGACCGCCCCGCCGAGCCGGGCCGAACCGGGCCGGCCCCACCCCCGGCCAAGACGACGACCCCACGCCGCCACCACCGGGGATTCGCGGGTCATCGGCACTGAACCTTTTTCCACCTGGACCGCGCGGCGCTCACGCACCGCGTCCGACCTTGCGGTCCGCCGGACCGCAAGGGGAGGTTGAAAAAGGTTCACCGATCCGGATTCTCCGGTGGCCGGTGGGGTGGAGTCGGCGGCGGGGCGGGCCGACTCCCAGCTGGCCCGCCACGCCGTCTCGTCGCCGTGGCACGCCCGGACGAATTCCCGAGTGGTCTCCCAGGACGGGAATCGCGTTCCGGAGGCCGCCTCGTGCAGCGTGGTGTGCGAGATCGACCGGGACATCGCGGCCATTCGCCGAAACGACGGGTTTCCCGCCCCGGCGCGCAGTCGGCGTAATGCGTCGGCGAATTCGGTGACCGGGTCGGGTGGTCCGGCGGAAATGCGGTCCCGATCCGGATCGTCGCTGGCACGCATCCAGACCCCCACCTTGTCAGAAGCGTTGTCAGCCTACGTCAGACCCTACCGTACAACGGGACGGCGGCCGAGCCTCGAAGCACAAGGGACGTCGATCCGACAGCGAGAGATTGGCGCTGCCGGATTCCGATGACCAATGAACATCAATCGGAAATGGCCTCGGAAGAAAGCGGGAAAGAGAATGAGAATACGTTTCACCGCCACCGTCGGCACGATGCTCACCCTCGCCGTCGCCTCGACCGTCCTCGGCACCTCCACCGCGTACGCCGCCGGGCCGGACGGCGCGGCCGCGCCGCACTGCGCGTACAACGCGGACACCGCGGAGCTGGCCTGTGCCGCCACGCCGGAGCAGGCCAGGAGGGACGTGGGGAGCCGGGCCAGCTATCTCGTGGCGCAACTGTGGAAGGACGCCGGCTATCAGGGCGGGACGCTGCGCTACTACAAGTCCCGGGCCTGCACCGCCACGATGGCCGACCGGGAGATCTCGGTCCCGGTCGTGCCGGCGGGCTGGAACGACAAGCTCACCTCGGTGAAGACCGATCGCAGCACCGCCAGCACCAGGTGCTCGGTACGGATCTACCAGCACGGTCGCTTCACCGGTCCGTCGTTCACCGTCAACCACTACACGCCGAACCTCGGCGGCTTCGGCTGGAACGACCACGCCTCCTCCTGGTACATCAGCTGAGCCGAGCATCGGCGCGTACCGTCCGGGGTGTCCCGCCGTCGGGGCACCCCGGCCCGGCGGCGGTTACCGGGTCGCCGGCCTCGGCGGATTGGTCAGGGTCTGGATCAGGTTCGACGTCGCGATGCCGGCCAGCACACCTACCACGGTGAGCCCGACCATGACCGGTGGCAGCAGGGGTGTCGCCGCCGCCAGACCGGCCAGCAGGAGCAGCCCGACCAACCGGGCCCGGTTCACGTGGGCGAAGACGGTGTAGTCGAGCAGCGCCCGGCCGACCAGGAAGAGTGCCGGGCCGCCCAGAATGACCGCCGCCAGGGCCGGCGGCGTGTCACCGAACGGCTGGCGGATGACGAGTTGACTGGCGACCGAGGTGCCGACGATGCCGGCCACCATGACCAGGTGGACGAAGGCGGTGATCTCGCTGAGCCGGGCCGGGTTGGCGGCCCTGGCGATGGTGCCGGTCATCAACTGCCCGGCCCGGTAGATGTAGATGCGCCAGATCAGCACCGTGGTCGTGAAGACCACCACCAGGGCCACCGCCCGGTCCCGGGTGTAGCGGCCCTCGCTGAACTCGCTGCCGACCAGGAAGAGCGACGCCCCGAGCGCGACGATCACGAACTGCCGGTAGCGCTCGGCGACCCGCTCCCCGACGCGCCGGGGTTCCCGGGGCGGCCGGCGCCACGCCCAGGGGGTGGGCCAGCCGAGCACGACGCCGAGGTATTCGACCGCGAGCGCCACCGCCCAGAGCGTCGCCCGGGTCCCGGCGTTCGCCTGGAGCCCGCCGATGATCCACGGTACGGCGGCGACCGCCTCCCAGAGCATCGTCCGGTGGGTGCGGGTGCGTGCCGCGCCCGACGGGACCAGGGTGTAGTAGAGCCCGCTGCCGAAGTGGATCGCCAGGTAGGTGACGGCGAACAGCAGCCCACCCTCCTGGTACGCCTCCGGCACCGTACCGGCCAGCAGCAGGCTGCCCGCCATCACGCCGACGACCTGCGGCACCACCGTCGGCCGGGTCAGGTCCAGCAGGTCACCGGCCCAGGTGGCGAGCGCCCAGATCAGCGTGAACGCCAGGAACAGCACCACGGCCCGACCGGTACCGCCCCAGCTCAGGTCGTTGAGCAACTCCTCGGTGACGACGATCAGCGCGAAGATGTACGCCAGGTCGAAGAAGAGCTCCAGGTACGTCGGACGGGTCGGATCGGGCCGGGCCGAGGCGGGGGCGGGTTCACCGGCCTCACCGCGCATCGCCATCGGTCAGCCCGTTTCCCTCCCGGCGCGCGCCCGCCCCGTCCCGACAGCGCCCGACCCGGCACGTCACCGCCCCGAGACTAGAGGTTTCGCTCTCTGCTAACGCCCGGTTTTGTAGGTTTAGGGGCGTCGGGAGTCCGGCCCCGCCGCGGGCGAACGGATGCCTCGGGAAGGTCGGCAGGAGGCCAGAACCCGTGACGACCAGCGAATTGCCGAGGATCCTCCGCCGGCGCGACGAGCCCGAGTACCCGACCTTCCTGGAACTCTTCTTCGACCTGGTCTACGTGTTCATGCTCTCCCGGCTCTCGCAGGGGCTGGCCGAGGATCCCAGCGTCCGCACCGCGGCGCAGATGGCCGTGCTGCTGCTCGCGGCGTGGTGGGTCTGGGTCTTGACCGCGTGGCTCACCGACCTGTTCAATCCCCGGCTACCGGTGATCCAGGCCCTGGTGCTCGTCGTCATGTTCGGCACCCTGGTGATGGCGGTCACCGTACCGAGGGCCTTCGACGAGCTGGGCTTCGTCTTCGTCGCTGCGTACTTCGGCATCCACCTGGCCCGGGGCGCGGTGCTGATTCCGGGTACCCGGGTGCACCGGGCGATCCAGGCCCGCAGCGTCCGGGTCTTCTTCTGGTTCGTCGTCACCGCCGGGCTGTGGGTCGGCGGCGTGTTCGCCGAGGGTACGACCCGATTGGTGCTCTGGGCGGCGGCGGTCGCGGTGGACCTCGGATCGGCCCGGATCGGCTGGCCCACCCCGCGACTCGGCCGCACCGAGCTGGCCAGCCAGATCTTCACCGGCAACCACCTGGCCGAGCGGCATCGGGAGATCTTCCTCATCGCGCTCGGCGAGCTGATCCTGACCGCCGGCGCCGGTCTCGCCTTCGACCGCACCGGGGAGATTCGGCTCGCCGTCTGCGCGGTGGCCTTCGGCAACGCCGTACTGCTGTTCCTGCTCTACTTCCACCGCATAGAGCAACTGCTGTCCCCCCGGAACGTGTCGTCGGTGGAGCGGGTCCGGCCGGGCACCTCGACCTCGTACACCCACCTGGTGATGGTGGCCGGCACCGTGGTGGTGTCCGCCGGCACCACCCTGGTGCTCGGCCGTCCGCTCGGCCCGGCGCCGGTGGCCTGGATAGTCACCCTGCTCGGCGGCCCGGCGCTCTTCCTGCTCGGCACCTGCCTGTTCGACTACGTGGTGACCGGCCGGCTCTTCCGGCCCCGCCTGGTCGCGATCCTCGCACTCGCCGCGCTCGGCCCCGCGATGCCGCTGCTCCCGCCGCTCGGGATCATGGTCGTGGCGAACCTGGTCCTGCTGGTCACCCTGCTGGCCGAGCTGACCGTGCTGGGGCACCGGCTGCCCGGAAGCCCCGGACCGGCCTGACCGACCTGTTCCGACCGGCACGGGATGGCGATCGCCGGCTGCCCGGTTCGGGTGCGGGGCCGCCCGCTACGGGCGGCCCGGCTCCGGCAGTACCTTGGCGATCACCTTCGCCAACGCCCGCAGTGCCTTGCCCCGGTGGCTGATCGCGTCCTTCTGCTCCGGGGAGAGTTCGGCGTTCGTCCGGTCCTGCCCGTCGGCGAGGAAGATCGGGTCGTAGCCGAAGCCGCCCTCGCCACGGGGCGCCCGCAGCAGCCGTCCGGTCTGCCGGCCGTCGACCAGGTGCTCCTTGCCGCCGGGCAGCACCAGGGCCGCCGCGCAGACGAAGGCGGCGCCCCGGTGCTCGTCCGGTACGTCCGAGATCTGCGCGAGTACCAGCTCCAGGTTGGCCCGGTCGTCGCCATGCCTGCCGGACCAGCGGGCGCTGAACACCCCGGGCATGCCGTTCAGGGCGTCCACCGCCAGCCCGGAGTCGTCGGCGATCGTCGGCAGGTTGCTCCACTTGACGCCTTCGCGCGCCTTGAGCAGGGCGTTCTCCCCGAAGGTCAGTCCGGTCTCCGGAACCTCCTGGTACTGCGCGACGTCGGCCAGCCCGACGAGCTGGATGCGCTGCGGGCCGAGGGCGTGGTCGAGGATCCGCTGGAGTTCGGTCAGCTTCTTGGCGTTCCGGGTCGCCAGCAGCACCTTGGTCATTCGGCCAGCGCCTTCCGCTGGGCGTCGGTCAACTCGGCGCAGCCGAGCACACCGAGGTCGAGCAGCGCGTCGAGTTGCTCGCGGGCGAAGACGCCGGCCTCGCCGGTCCCCTGCACCTCGACGAAGTCCCCGGTGCCGGTGCATACCACGTTCATGTCCACCTCGGCCGCCACGTCCTCAAGGTAGTTCAGGTCGAGTCGCGGCTCGCCCTCCACCACGCCGACGCTGACCGCCGCCACCGACCGGTGCATCACCTTCGCCGGCTTGCCGGCCAACGCCTTCCGCTCGGCCAGCCAGTTCACCGCGTCGTGCAGCGCGACGTACGCCCCGGTGATCGCGGCGGTCCGGGTGCCGCCGTCGGCCTGCAACACGTCGCAGTCCAGCACGATCGAGTTCTCGCCGAGCGCCTTCAGGTCGATGCAGGCCCGCAGGCTCCGGCCGACCAGCCGGGAGATCTCGTGGGTACGGCCGCCGATCTTGCCCCGGACGCTCTCCCGGTCCGAGCGGGTGGTGGTGGAGCGGGGCAGCATCGAGTATTCCGCGGTGACCCAGCCCAGGCCGGAACCCTTGCGCCAGCGCGGCACCCCCTCGGTGACACTCGCCGTGCAGAGCACCCGGGTGTCGCCGAACTCGACGAGTACGGACCCCTCGGGATGGATGCTCCAGCGTCGGGTCAGGGTCACCGGTCGGAGTTGGTCGGGCCGCCGCCCGTCAGGTCGCGCCATCCCCGCAGCCTATGTGCTCGCCCGATCGCGCCGCCCGAGGGTGCCCCCGGCGCCCACGTGCCGGGTCGGGGCCGGGCGGGTGGGTCCGGCGGCGGGCAGATCTCGGGGCTACACCTCGTACCGGGCGCCGGGCCGGACGATCTCGACCGGGCCGGCAAAGGCGGAGAGCGCCGCCTCGTGGGTCACCGCTTCGCTGCCCCAGGCGGCGACCAGGTGGGTCAACAGCAGCTTGCCCACCTCCGCCTTGGCGGCGGCCTCGCCCGCCTCGCGCCCGGTCAGATGCAGGTCGGGCGGGTTCTCCACCCCGTCCAGATAACTTGCCTCGCAGAGGAACAGGTCGGCGCGGTGGGCCAGGCGGAGCAGCGACTCGCAGGGGGCGGTGTCCGAGGAGTAGCAGAGCGACCGGCCGCCGTGCTCCAGCCGCACCCCGTAGGTTTCCACCGGATGGTTGACCCGGTCGACGGTCACCGCGAACGGCCCGATGGGGAACGTCCCGGGTTGCAGGCCGTAGAAGGTGTAGACGTCGTCGAGCAGGCCCTCGTCCAGGCTGTACGCGTTGGCGAGCCGGTCCGGCGCGCCGCTCGGGGCGTACACCGGCAGCGGCGGGTAGGGGCCGTCCGGGGCGTACCGCCGGACCACGATGTACGGGACCGCGTCGAGGATGTGGTCGCCGTGCAGGTGGGTCAGCAGGATCGCGTCGACCGCCTTCAGCCCGACATAACGTTGTAACGCGGAGAGCGAGCCCGAGCCGAAGTCGAGCAGCAGCCGGAAGCCGTCGGCCTCGACCAGATAGGCCGAACAGGCCGCTTCGGGGCCCGGGAAACTGCCCGCACAGCCGAGGATGGTCAGTCGCATCAAGTCGCCCCGCCATTACTGATGGTCACGGACAGCCCGCCGACCAATGCGCGAACGATCAACGCCGGAAGGTCTGTCACGGTGCGCAGCCTACGCCGCGACACCTGGGCACAAGAAAGATCTGGGTACAGTTGTCGTCAACGTGACATCCGGTCTGGGCGACCCGGCCCGGTACGGGTTAGACGCCGCAAACGGCCCGACCATTACGTTCCGTCACCTTCGACGGGCATGTCGGTATCCGCCTCCGACCCCGCCGAGGGCACCCTCGGTCACCGTCGCCTACAGGCAGCACCAGCAGTACAGATTGTCCCCGGCGGCCCGCGCCGCCCGAGCCAGTGCGACCAGTTCGGCGAGGGTAGAGGCCAGCAGTTGCGGTTCGGGCGGGTGCCAGGCGAACTCCTCGATGGCGGCCCACCGGGCGGCCAGTCCCGGCACCTGGTCGTCGGTCACGCCGGCCAGTGCGTCCCGGGCCCGCTCCCCCACGGTGAACACCCACGGGCCCTCGTATTCTCGCTGGTCGATCTGGTCCGGGGGCGGCCAGACCAGGTCGGTCGGCACCAGGTCCGTCCTCCACTGCTTGCCGAGGACGAATCCGACCAGCCGGCCGAGGGTCACCGTCGGCTCGATGCCCTTGAGGTCCAGCACGCCGGTCTCGGGATGGGCCGCCGGGTCCAGCGCGTGTCCCCCGGTCGCCGTCATCAGCGCCAGCACGGCGTCCGCGTCCCGCGCGCGGAAGTAGTCGTACAGCACGCCCATCGAAGACCTCCCCGGTGGTTCCCGCCACCGTCGTGGTCGCGGTCGGGAAGATCAGACCACCGGGGTACGACAGCGGGCCGGAACCCCGCCGGCCGGGTCGGTTCGGTGCACCGCGCCCGGCCGGACGGGTTCGCCGGTCAGGCCCAGAGCTGGCCGTCCAGCGCGTCCTCGGCGTCGGCGAGGGTGCCGCCGTAGGCGCCGGTCGACAGGTATTTCCAGCCGCCGTCGGCGACCACGAACGCGACGTCGGCCCGGCGGCCGGCCTTGACCGCCTCGTGCGCCACGGCAAGCGCGGCGTGCAGGATCGCCCCGGTGGAGAACCCGGCGAAGATCCCCTCCACCTCGACGAGCTGCCGGGTACGCAGCACCGCGTCCCGGGTACCGACCGAGAAGCGCCGGGTCAGCACGCGGGCGTCGTACAGCTCCGGGACGTAGCCCTCGTCGATGTTGCGCAGCCCGTAGACCAGTTCGCCGTACCGGGGCTCGGCGGCGACGATCTCGATCTCGTCGACCTTCTCCCGCAGGTAGCGCCCGGTCCCCATCAGGGTGCCGGTGGTGCCCAGCCCGGCGACGAAGTGCGTGATCGTGGGCAGGTCGTGCAGCAGCTCCGGACCGGTGGTCTCGTAGTGCGCCTGCGCGTTGCCCGGATTGCCGTACTGGTAGAGCATCACCCAGTCGGGGTGCTCGGCGGCGATCTGCTTGGCGGTCGCCACCGCCTGGTTGGAGCCGCCGGCGGCCGGCGAGAAGATGATCTCGGCGCCGTACATCCGGAGCAGTTGGACCCGCTCCGCCGAGACGTTCTCCGGCATCACGCAGACCAGCCGGTAGCCCCGGAGCTTCGCCACCATGGCCAGCGAGATCCCGGTGTTTCCGCTGGTCGGCTCAAGGATCGTGTCACCCGGCCGGAGCCGGCCGGCCCGCTCGGCCTCGCGGACCATGAACATCGCCGGCCGGTCCTTGATGCTGCCGGTCGGGTTCCGGTCCTCCAGCTTCGCCCAGAGCCGCACCGGCGGTGCCCCGTCGGGCACCGTCGGCGACAGGCGGGGCAACCCCACCAGCGGAGTACCGCCGCACGCGTCGAGCAGGCTCTCGTACCGCGTCATGGCGGCCTCCTCAGCGAGCGGCGGACGCGGCCGGCACTGACGTGCCGGGCCCGATGTTCGCGGCTGCCGCCGCACTGTGCCCGATGATCGCCGCGGCTGCGGCGAAGCCGAACGCGCCGCCGGCCACGGCCGGCAGGATGGTGACGGTGTCCCCGTCGGAGAGCTTGGCGTCCAGCGCGCCGAGGAACCGGACGTCCTCGTCGTTGACGTAGACGTTGACGAAGCGGTGCAGCGCCCCCTGCTCGGTGACCAGCCGGCCACGCAGACCGGCGTATTTACCGTCCAGGTCGGACAGGAGTTCGTTGATGGAGTCGCCGGACCCCTCGACGACCTTGGCGCCGCCGGTGTAGCTGCGCAGGATGGTGGGGATGCGAACCTCGATGGCCATGACTGATGTGCTCCTTGGAACGACGGAGTGGGGGAACGGACTACGAAAACGGCTGCTGAGCTGCGGAAGTCAGCGGCCGGAACACTCGTAGTCGACCGTCGCCGGGCTCTGCCCGAACATGTACGACTGCACGGCGTTCGGGTCCACCGTGGCGTCGACGACCCTGACCGGCTCCTCGGTCACCACCCCGTCCACGATCCGGAACGAACGGATCTCCTCGGTCTCCGGATCACGGGTGGAGACCAGCAGATAGTGCGCGCCCGGCTCTCCGGCGAAGGAGATGTCGGTGCGGGACGGATAGGCCTCGGTCGCGGTGTGCGAGTGGTAGATGACCACCGGCTCCTCGTCGCGATCGTCCATCTCCCGCCAGACCCGCAACTGCTCCATCGAGTCGAACTCGTAGAACGTCATGGACCGTGCGGCGTTCACCATCGGGATGTGCCGGGTCGGGGTGTCGGCGCCGGCCGGGCCGGCGACCACGCCGCACGCCTCGTCGGGGTGGTCCCGGCGGGCGTGCGCGACGATCGCCTCGACTATCGACCGGTCGATGCTCAGCACAGGCCCAGCCTACCGCCTGTCGGGCCGGTCGGGAGCGGTCGAGCTCGGCCGACGGGAGTGGCCGACCTCACGTGATCCCACGTGGCGGGCGGTGCCAGCCTGTGACAGAAAGAGTGCGACGGGAAGGCCCGGTCGCGCCGGGCCGCCGGCCGGGTGTCCGAGTGGAGGAGGTAGTGCGATGAACTCACGCCGCATCGGGAACACCGAGGTGAGCGCCATCGGTCTCGGCGGCATGCCGATGTCGATCGAGGGACGGCCGGACGAGGAACGCTCGATCCGTACCATCCACGCCGCGCTGGATGCCGGCGTCACCCTGATCGACACCGCCGACGCCTACCACCTGCACGCCGACGAGGTGGGGCACAACGAGTCGCTGATCGCGAGGGCGCTGGCCAGCTACGGCGGGGACACCTCCGGGGTACTGGTCGCCACCAAGGGCGGGCACCTGCGGCCCGGCGACGGAAGCTGGTCGGTGAACAGCTCACCGGAATATCTCAGGAGCGCCTGCGAGGCGTCCCTCAAGCGGCTCGGGGTGGAGGCGATCGGGCTCTACCAGCACCACCGCCCCGACC
Source organism: Plantactinospora sp. ZYX-F-223 (assembly GCF_039649625.1). Classification (NCBI taxonomy): domain Bacteria; kingdom Bacillati; phylum Actinomycetota; class Actinomycetes; order Micromonosporales; family Micromonosporaceae; genus Plantactinospora; species Plantactinospora sp. ZYX-F-223. Next base: position 87,258 of record NZ_JBDJAV010000017.1, read on the forward strand.
CCCGGGTCCCGTACGCCGATGCGATCGGCGCGATCCGGGACCTGGTCGACGCCGGCAAGGTCCGGATGGCCGGCATCTCCAACGCCAACCCGGAGCAGATCCGGCAGGCCCGGGAGATCCTCGGCGACCGGCTGGTCTCGGTGCAGAACCAGTACTCCCCGGCGTTCCGCAGCTCGGAGCCGGAGCTGGCGCTCTGCGACGAGCTGGGACTGGCCTTCCTGCCCTGGTCCCCGCTGGGTGGGATCTCCCGGGCCGGCGAGCTGGGCAGCCGGTTCGCGCCGTTCGCCGAGGTCGCCGCCGCCCGGGGCGTCAGCCCGCAGCAGGTCTGCCTGGCCTGGCTGCTGGCCAGGTCGCCGCGGGTGATCCCGATCCCCGGATCGAGCCGGCCGGAGACCATCCGGGACTCGGTGGCCGCCACCGAACTCCAGCTCGACCCGGACGAGCTTGCCGCCCTGGACCGGGCCTGAACCGCCCGGACGGGCCCGAACCGCACGAACCGGCGCCGCGCCAACGCACGACGCGCGGCGCCGGCCTGGACGGTCAGTCGGCGAGCTTGCCGTCGACCAGCGCGGTGAGCAGCGACTCCTGGAGATAGCCCAGGTAGGCGTAGATGGAGAGCTGGAAGACCCGGGTCGAGGTCGGGTCGTGCAGCACCGCGTCGTCCAGTTCGTCGCCGAGGTCGGTGTCGGCGGAGATGTCCAGGCGTACGCCCATGGCCAGCCGGGCGTCGTTGAGGGCCCGCAGCCACGCCTCGGCTGCCTCGGCGTCGAGGCGTACCTCGCCGCCGGTCACCGGGGGCAGCGCGGCGAGTACCGCGCCCGCCTGGTCGATCTTGCCGGTCTTCAGGTCGCCCTCGGTGTACTGCCTGAACTCGGCCGAGTCACCCGGGCTCTCCGGATAGGTGTCCGGGAAGAGCCGTCCGACGACCGGGTCGGAGTGGTCGAAGCCATCGGTGAGCAGGCCGACCACCTCGGAGGCGACCTTGCGGAGCACCCGCACCTCGTCGGCGGCGAACGTGGCGACGCAGTGCTCGCCCTGTCGACGAAACGTACTCACGCCCGGTCCACCGTCGCCCACAGCCCGTACGCGTGCAGCTGGGACGCGTCGTGCTCCATCCGCTCGCGGGCGCCGCTGGACACCACCGCCTTGCCCTTGTTGTGCACGTCGAGCATCAGCTTCTCGGCCTTCTCGTGGCTGTAGCCGAAGAGTTTCTGGAACACCCAGGTCACGTACGACATCAGGTTGACCGGGTCGTCCCAGACGATCGTCACCCATGCCCGGTCGGCGACCGGCACGTCTTCGGTGTCCGGCGCGTCGACCGGTGCAACCTGTGGAGCCGCCATGCCCCCCATCGTGCCACCGTCGACGGCGTAGCGAGGAACCGGAACGCCGCCCGGGCCCGAACCGGGCTCGTTCAGGCGAGCAGACGACCGTGCCGGATCGCCTCGGCCAGCACGTCGGTGAGCGAGTCGGCGACCGCCTCGAACCGCCGGGACACCTCGCGGCACAGCTCCAGCTCGGTCTCCCGCAGCGCCCGGCCGAGCCAGGACCGGGCCTGGATCGGGTCGGCCCGGAACGGGTTGCGCCAGTACTGGTAGCAGCCGCCGGAGAGGCCGACCCCGAGCGGCGGCAGGATGACCCCGCCGGTACCGCCGGGATAGGCCGCGAGCGCGCCGACCGCACCCAGCCCGAGTACGGTCTCGACCTCGCCGGTCTCCCGGATCAGCAGTACCCGGTCGAAGTCCCGGGCGGCCCGGGCGGCGGCGAGTCCCCAGCCGACCGCGGCGGCGGCACGCAGCCGTACGCCCTCGTCCGGCACCGCGCCGAAGACCAGGGCGAGCGACTCGCCCAGCATCTTGTCCACACCCGCGTCGCAGGCCGCCACCACCTCCAGCGACAGCGCCTCGACCTCCCGGTCGAGCAGCCCGGGCAGTCCCGGTACGCCGGCACCGCCGACCACCTCGCGCACGCAGCGCAGATGGATGGCGGCGATCTCCAGGGCGATGTCCCGGCGGAGCTGGTGGGCGAGGCCCCGGGACCGCCGCTCCAACCGGTCGGCCCAGTCGGAGGTCCGGGCGGCCGGCGCGACCGGAACCGTCCGGGTGGACCCGGGCGCGACCGGCGGGGTGAGGCTGGCCCGGCGCAGCCCCTCGGCACTGGCCCAGTCGATCAGGGCCCGGCGCAGGTAGGCGGTGTCGGCGGCGGCCGGATCGAGGTCGATCCAGTCCACTCCGGCGAGCGCGGGCACCGCGGCGACCAGAGTGGTCCGGCGCGCCTCCAGCCAGCCTGCCGACGACCCGTCAGGTGCCGGTTCCTCGTCGTCCTGGCCGGGCGCCGCGAACCCGCTGACGATGGCGGCTGCGGAACCGGTGGAGTACGCCGGTGTGCGCCCGATGCCGTCGGCCGGGCCGCACCCGGCGGCGGCCCAGCGGTCGGCGGCGCCCGGGGTGCCGACCAGGAAGACCGCGGCCTCCTCCGCCACCTCGGCCAGCAGGTCCAGCTCGGCGCCGGCGACCGGCTGGTCGTCGGGGAGTACGTAGAGCAGCGCGCCGCCCCGGCGCACGGCGTCGCGGACCACCCGGATGCCGGCCACACCGAGCGTGCCGGTATCCGGCGCGTCGACCAGGGTGAAGTGCCGCAGCAGCGGGTCGGGCACGGTCAGCTCGACCCGGCGCGGCGGGCGGGCCAGGGCCGGGCCGGCACCGACCGGCTCCGGCCGGTACTCCCGGGAGGAGCGCAGCCCGGGCACGTAGGCGGCGCCGCCGACGGACGGCGCGTAGTCGACCACCAGGAAGCTGCCCGCCGGCACTCGCAGCGGTGGCGCGGCGGTGCCGAGCAGTCCGGCGAGTACGGCCCGGCGGTCCTCGCCGGACGGCCCGACCGTGATCACGGCGAGCGGTTCGTCGGGTGGGGACTCGACCAGCGCCGGTTCGTCGCCCGGCGTACGGCGGGGCGTCCGGGTGCCGGGCGCTGCCGGCGACCCGGAGACGGGGAGCGACCGGAACTCCATCGCCGTCTGCACCTCCCAGCCGACCGGAACACTCCGGCCGGACCGCTGCCGTCGGCAAGGCTCGACCGGTGGTACTGGCCGAGGTCCCGCCGAATATCGGAACGCTACGTGTCGATGCCGGTACGCTACGAGCATCAACGATACTCATGGATGGCCGCACGGCTACTCAAATTCATTCAGTCACCAGACGCGCGCGGATGGCATCCGGTCTATATGCTGCCCCGATGGGGCGGTGGAGCTTCGTTGGCCGAACGGATGAACTCAACCGGTTGGTGAGTGCCGCCACCAGCCCGGGCAGCCGAGGCATTTTCTTCAGCGGCACCGCCGGCGTCGGCAAGAGCCGCCTGCTCGGCGAGGGGCTGGCGGCGCTGCCCGCGCACGGCTGCGCCGTCTGGTCCGCCTCCGCCAACATCGCCACCGCCGGCATCCCGTTCGGCGGACTCGCCCAGGTGCTCCCGACCGACCAGCCCGCCGGTCTCTCCCCGGCCGGCATCATGCGCTGGGCCGTCGACGCGCTGCACCAGCAGGCGGCGGGCCGGCGGATCGTGATCGGCATCGACGACGCGCACCTGCTCGACCCCTCCTCGGCCGCCCTGGTCTATCTGATCGCCCGCTCCGACAACGCGACGGTGCTCGGCACGCTGCGCAGCGGCGAGGCGGTACCGCTGCCGATCCGCGCGCTGTGGACGGACGACCTGGTCGACCACGCCGAGCTGGCCCCGCTGACCCCGGACGACAGCAACGACCTGCTCACCGCGATGCTCGGCGACCCGGTGGACGGGCCCTCGGCGGACCGGCTCTACCGGCTCTCCGAAGGCAACGCCCTGATGCTCCGGGAGCTGGTCATCGCGGCGCACGCCAGCGATGAACTGACCCGGACCTACGGCGTCTGGCGGTGGACCGGCCGCAGCCAGCTCCCGGCCAGCCTCGACGAGCTGATCGACGCCCGGATCGGCCAGCTCGACCCGGGGGTGCGCGCGGTGGTCGAACTGGTCGCGATGGGTGAGCCGATCGGGCTGACCCTGCTGCACCGGGCGACCGACGGCTCCAGCGTGGAGACCGCCGAGGAGCGCGGCCTGATCCGGGTCGACGTGCACGACCGCCGCTCGGACGTCCGGCTCGCCCACCCGCTCTACGGCGAGGTGGTCCGGCGGCGCTGCCCGGTCACCCGGGCCCGCCGGCTCAACGCCCACCTCGCCGAGCTGGTCGAGCGGGCCGGCACCCGGCGCCGCGACGACCTGCTCCGGGTGGCGGTCTGGCGGCTCGACTCCGGCACCGCGCAGGATCCGGCCCTGCTGCTGCGCGCCGGCGGGCAGGCGTTCAGCCAGTTCGACGTACCGCTCGCCGCCAGGCTGGCCCGGGCCGCGCTCGGGGCCGGCGGCGGCTACCAGGCCGCCGAGCTGCTGGCCACCATCCTGATGTTCGGCGACCAGGCCGAGGAGGCGATCCGGGTGCTCGACTCGGTCGCCGACCAGATCTCCTCGGACGAGCGGCGCAGCCGGTGGCTGACCGTACGCGGCATGGTCTCGTACTGGGGGCTCAACCGGGAGTCCACGGTGGCCGAGATCGCGGCGGACGCGGCACGGCTGACCGACCCGGCCGACCGGGCCCGGGTGGTCGCCTTCGAGGCGATCATGCGACTGCACCGGCTGGAATGCGCCGAGGCGCTGCGGCTGAGCCGCTCCGTGCTGGACCGGCCGGCCGCCACGGTGGCCGCCCGGGGCCTGGCCCGGTGCACCATCGCGCACCTGCAGGCCGCCCGGGGCGAGCTGACGCTCAGCGGCCGGGCCGTCGACGGGGTGGCCGCCGAGGCCGCGCAGTGGCGGACCGAGATGCCCTACCTGCAACTCGCGCTGGAACTGGCCCGGGGCACCCGGCTGACGCTCGCCGGCGACCTGGCCGGGATCGACGCGATCGTCGCCGCCGAGTTCGCCGACCTGGCCGACGCGGGCGACTTCCGGCTCGGCTCCGGCTATCTCTCGATCCTGCGTGCCCAGGCGGCCCGGCTGCGCGGCCAGACCGGTGAGGCGCTGCGGACCAGCCTCGGTGCCTGTGCCGTCCTTGCCACCAGCCGGGTCTTCGCCGGGCTGGCCCACGCCGAGCGGGCCCAGGCGGCGGCGATGCGCGGCGACGTCGACTCCGCGGTCGAGGCGATGGCCGAGTCGGACCGGTCGCAGACCTCCGGGATGGCCGTGCTCTACCCCTGGCTCGAACAGGCCAGGGCCACCGTGCAGGCCGCCACCGGCGACCTGGGCAGCGCTGTCGGCACGCTCCGCGAACTGGTACACCGGCTCCAGGCGGACGGTTTCGCCGGGCACGAGGTGCTGGCCCTGCACGACCTGGTGCGGTTCGGCCGGGCCGACACCGAGGTCGGCGAGCCGACCGTCACCGGCCGGCGGCGGACCGTGGCCCAGCGGCTGACCGAGCTGAGCGAGACAGTCGACGGCCCGCTGCCGGCGCTGATGGCCCGGCACGCCCGGGCCGAGTACGGCCACTCCGGCGACCAGTTGCTCGCCGTCGCGGAGGGCTTCGCCGAACTCGACCTCAACGTCTTCGCGGCCGAGGCGACCAGCCGGGCGGTGACCCGGCTCCGGGCGGCCCGGTCGAACCGGTCGCACGAGGCGAACCTGCGACTCGCCGGGCTGCTCCGGCGCTGCGACGTGCTGCGTACGCCCGCGCTGTCGGTACGCCAGCCGGCGCTGACCGAGCGGGAGCGGCAGATCGCCAGGCTGGCCGCCCGGGGGCTGGCCAGCCGGAACATCGCCGAGCAGCTCTACATCTCCACCCGCACCGTGGAGAACCACCTCCAGCGGGTCTACAACAAACTCGGCGTGGCCGGCCGCGGGGAACTGTGGCCGGCGCTGAAGGCGATACCCGAGCAGGAGGGCGAGCCCGACCGCTGACCCGGGCCGGCCACCGGGTGACGAGGTGACCGGCGACCGGCGGCGGCGCGGCACGCTTAGGCTGGCGTGGTGCACAGTTCCCGCCCCGCGCTGCTCACCGACCACTACGAGCTGACCATGGTCAGCGCCGCCCTCCGGGACGGCACCGCCGACCGGCACTGCGTCTTCGAGGTCTTCACCCGTCGGCTGCCGACCGGCCGCCGCTACGGCGTGGTCGCCGGCACCGCCCGGCTGGTCGACCTGCTGGCGGACTTCCGGTTCGACGAGGCGGACGTCGCCTTCCTCCGGGACAGCGGAGTGGTCGACGAGCCGACCGCCGAGTGGCTGTCGAGATACCGGTTCAGCGGCGACATCGACGGCTACGCCGAGGGCGAGCTCTACTTCCCCGGCTCGCCGATCCTGACCGTCTCCGGCACCTTCGCCGAGTGCGTACTGCTGGAGACGCTGACGCTGTCGGTGCTCAACCACGACTCGGCGATCGCGGCGGCGGCGGCCCGGATGGTCACCGCGGCCCGCGGCCGTACGCTGATCGAGATGGGTGCCCGGCGGGCCAACGAGGAGGCGGCGGTGGCCGCGGCCCGGGCCAGTTACCTGGCCGGGTTCGGCTACACCTCCAACCTGGCCGCTGGGCAGCGCTACCGGATACCGACCGCCGGCACCGCCGCGCACGCCTTCACGCTGCTGCACGACGACGAGCCGACCGCGTTCGCCTCGCAGGTCGCGGCGCAGGGCAAGAGCACCACGCTGCTGGTCGACACCTACGACATCGCCCAGGGCATCCGGAACGCTATCGCGGTCGCCGGGCCCGACCTGCGGGCGGTGCGGATCGACTCCGGCGACCTCGCGGTGCTGGCCCAGCACTCGCGGGAACTGCTGGACTCGCTCGGCGCCACCGAGACCAAGATCATCGTCTCCGGCGACCTCGACGAGTACGCCATCGCCGCGCTCGCCGCCGAGCCGGTCGACATGTACGGCGCCGGCACCGCCGTGGTGACCGGCTCCGGCGCCCCGACCGCCGGGCTGGTCTACAAGCTGGTCGAGGTGGACGGCCGCTCGGTGGTCAAGCGTTCCGAGCACAAGGCGACCGTCGGCGGGCGCAAGGTCGCCGTCCGGCGGCACAAGCCGAGCGGTACGGCGACCGAGGAGGTCGTCTCGCACGGCGCACCCGAACCGCAGCCCGGCGACCGGGCGTTGCAGCGGCGATACGTCACGAACGGCGAGCCGGAGCCGCTGCCGAGCCTGACCGAGTCGCGGGAGCACCTGCGGCAGTGCCTGATCTCCATCCCCTGGGAGGGACTCAAGCTCTCGGCGGGCGACCCGACCATCCCGGTCACCGTCGTCTCCGCCGACCAGCCGGAAGGGTAGCGATGAGCCGAGCACTGATCATCGTCGACGTGCAGAACGACTTCTGCGAGGGCGGGTCCCTCGCGGTTGCCGGCGGCGGCGCGGTGGCGGCCGGGATCTCCCGGCTGCTCGCAGCCGTTCCGGACCGCTGGGAGCACGTGGTGGCGACCAAGGACTACCACGTGGATCCGGGCGGGCACTTCGCGGACCGGCCCGACTACGCCACCTCCTGGCCCCGGCACTGCGTCGCCGGCACCGAGGGCGCGCAGTTCCATCCGGACCTGGCCACCGAGCGGGTCGAGGCGGTGTTCCGCAAGGGCGAGTGGGCGGCGGCGTACTCCGGGTTCGAGGGGACCACGGAGGGGGCCGAGGGGCTGGCCGACTGGCTCCGGCAGCGCTCGGTCGACACCGTCGAGGTGGTCGGGATCGCCACCGACCACTGTGTCCGGGCCACCGCCCTGGACGCGGCTCGGGAGGGCTTCGCCACCACCGTACTGCTCGACCTGACCGCCGGGGTCGACCCGGGCACGACCGACGCGGCGCTGGCCATGCTCCGCGAGGCCGGCGTCACCCTGCGCGGCACGCCCCGGGTCGGCGGCAACCCTTAGCGGGTACGTCGTACCCGCCCGGCAGGATGGCCGGGGAGGTGATCACCCGATGAAGCTCACGCCCTACCGGGACGCCCTGGCGCTGCCCGGGGTCCGGCCCCTGATGCTGCTCGCCCTGCTGGTCCGGGTCCCCAAGACCATGACCCTGCTGGCGCTCACCCTCTACGTGGTGGAGCACCTCGGGCACGGGTACGCGGCAGCCGGGCTGGCGGGTGCCGCGATGACGGTCGGCTCCGCGCTCGGCGCGCCGGTGCTGGGCCGGCTGGTCGACCGCCGGGGGCTCCGGCCGGTACTCGTGCTGACCACCGTCGCCGAGGCCGCGTTCTGGTTCAGCTCGCCACTCATGCCGTACCCGGTGCTGCTGGGTGGGGCGCTGCTGGGCGGCCTGCTGACCCTGCCGGTCTTCTCGGTGATCCGGCAGTCGATCGCCGCACTGGTGCCGGCGGACCGGCGCCGGCCGGCGTACGCGCTGGACTCGATGTCGGTGGAACTGTCGTTCATGGTCGGGCCGGCCGTGGCGGTGCTGCTGGCGACCAGCGTGTCGCCCCGGGCCACCCTGCTGGTGGTCGGCGCCGGCATCGTCTTCTCCGGCCTGGCGCTGGTCTGGCTGGACCCGCCGACCCGGGACGACCGCGAGCCGGCCGTGCCGGGCAGGCCGCCGTCCCGCCGGGAGTGGCTGACGCCCCGACTGGTCGGGATGCTGGCCATCACCACCGCCGCCACCCTGGTGCTCGGCGGCACCGACGTCGCCGTGGTGGCGGTGCTGCGCGCCGCCGACCAGGTGCACTGGACCGGCGTGGTGCTCGGCGTCTGGGCCGTCTACTCCCTGGTCGGCGGCTTCATGTACGGCATGCTGACCCGGCCGCTCCCGCCGCTGGCGATCGTCCTGCTGCTCGGGATCTGCACCGTCCCGATCGGGCTCGGCGGTGCCCAGTGGTGGACGCTGGGCCTCGCCCTGCTGCCGGCCGGGGTGCTCTGCGCGCCGGCGCTCGCCGCCACCTCCAACGCGGTGAGCCAGCTCGCCCCGTCCGGGGCCCGGGGCGAGGCGATGGGGTTGCAGAATTCGGCCCTCACGGTCGGACTGGCCCTCGGTGCACCGCTGGCCGGCGCGGTCATCGACGCCTCCGGGCCGGCCTGGGGGTTCGCCGCCACCGGCCTGGTCGGCACGCTGCTCGGGCTGGCCGTCCTGCCCGTCGAGGTGCGCCGGCGGCGCGCGGCCGTCGGAGCCGACCCAACGGCACCGGACGCCGATCCGGCACCAGACGCCGATCTGGTCCCGCCACCCGCGCTGCGGGCCCCGGCCGAACCCTGAGCGCCGCTCGGCGCGGGTCCACCGACTGGATGCTCGACCTGCTGCCCGACTCGGCGTCGGACCCCTGAGCGCCGCTCGGCGCGGGGTCCACCGGGCAAACGCGCTCGCGGCCGGCACCGGAGGGCTGCTCCGGGTGCCGGCCGCGAGATCGAACGGGGTGGGCTACCGCTGGTCGATGTTGCTGGCGGTGTCCTCGGTGTAACTGGCGCCGTGATCGGACTCGCTGGTCAGCGGCTTGGCGCCGCCCTCGGGCGGGCCGGCCAGCGACTGCCCGCCGGCGGCCAGCTCCGGGAACTTCGCGTCGAAGGCCGGCCGCTCGGAGCGGATCCGGGGCATCCGGTCGAAGTTGCGCAGCGGCGGCGGCGAACTGGTCGCCCACTCCAGCGAGTTGCCGTGACCCCACGGGTCGTCGACCTCCACCACCGGACCGGCCTTGTAGGACTTCCAGACGTTGTAGAGGAACGGCAGGGTCGAGATGCCGGTGATGAACGAACCGATCGTGGAGATCATGTTCAGCGTGGTGAACCCGTCCAGCGGCTGGTAGTCGGCGTACCGCCGGGGCATGCCCTCGTTGCCGAGCCAGTGCTGCACCAGGAACGTGGTGTGGAAGCCGATGAAGGTCAGCCAGAAGTGCACCTTGCCGAGGCGCTCGTCCAGCATCCGGCCGAACATCTTCGGGAACCAGAAGTAGATGCCGGCGTACACGGCGAAGACGATGGTGCCGAAGAGCACGTAGTGGAAGTGCGCCACCACGAAGTACGAGTCGGAGACGTGGAAGTCGACCGGCGGGCTGGCCAGCAGTACGCCGGTGAGGCCGCCGAAGAGGAAGGTGACCAGGAAGCCGACCGACCAGAGCATCGGGGTCTCGAAGCTGAGCTGCCCCCGCCACATCGTGCCGATCCAGTTGAAGAACTTCATACCGGTCGGCACCGCGATCAGGAAGCTCAGGAACGAGAAGAACGGCAGCAGCACCTGGCCGGTGGCGAACATGTGGTGTGCCCACACGCTCATCGAGAGCGCCGCGATCGCGATGGTCGCGCCGACCAGACCCTTGTAGCCGAAGATCGGCTTGCGGGAGAAGACCGGGATGACCTCGCTGATGATGCCGAAGAACGGCAGCGCGACGATGTAGACCTCGGGGTGCCCGAAGAACCAGAAGAGGTGCTGCCAGAGCATCGGGCCGCCGGTGGCGGCGTCGAAGACGTGCGCGCCGAGGATCCGGTCCGCGGCGAGCGCGAAGAGGGCCGCCGCCAGCAGCGGGAAGACCATGATCACCAGAAGGCTGGTGACCAGGATGTTCCAGGTGAAGATCGGCATCCGGAACATCGTCATGCCGGGTGCCCGGAGCGTCAGGATCGTGGTGATCATGTTGACGCCACCGAGGATGGTGCCCAGACCGGAGATGGCCAGGCCGACGATCCACATGTTCGCGCCGACCCCGGGCGAGTGCTCCACGTTGCTCAGCGGGGTGTACGCGAACCAGCCGAAGTCGGCCGCGCCGCCGGGGGTGAAGAAGCCGCCCAGCGCCAGCGTGCCGCCGAACAGATAGAGCCAGTACGCGAAGCTGTTCAGCCGGGGGAACGACACGTCCGGGGCGCCGATCTGGATCGGCACCACGAAGTTCGCGAACGCGAAGACGATCGGCGTCGCGAAGAACAGCAGCATGATCGTGCCGTGCATGGTGAAGAGCTGGTTGTACTGCTCCGGCGACAGGAACTGGAGTCCTGGCCGGGCCAGCTCGGCGCGCATCAGCAGCGCCATCAGGCCACCGATCATGAAGAACGCGAACGCCGTGACCATATACATGATCCCGATCTGCTTCGCGTCCGTCGTACGCAGCAGCCGCGTGAGTGCCGAGCCCTTGACCGGCTGGCGGACCGGCCAGGGCCGGGTCACGATCGGCTTGGGTGCGACGGTGGTCACGAGTGGCCTCCGGTTCTCGTTAGTCCCACTCGGCACGCGCTGTTGATCTGCGAGCCGTACCTCGCAGGCAGAATAGTCCCCGGCAGCGGCGGGTCCCTCCTCGGGTACGCCCCGACCCGCCGGGACCGCCCCACCAGCCCCGCCCGGCACCGCCGCGCGGGGCGACGGAACCCGCCGTCAGTCGGCTCGCCGCGCGGGCCGCAGCGCTTTCGCGGGTCCCCGCGGGCGCAGCACCCTGCTCCGCACCGCCCGCTCCGGATCCCGTGGCCGCGCCGCCCGCTCCGGACCATCTGGTCCGCGCACCGTCACGCCGGGTCGACGAGGAGCCGGTAGTGCTCCTGGAAGATCCGGTTGCCCCGGATCCGCAACAGCGGGTCGCGCAGCGGCGGCGGTACGTCCCGGGTCCGGTCGCGGTCGCGGGTCCGGTCCAGCACCCACTTGATCCGGGGCCGGCGCCGGCTCTCGTAGCTGTCCAGCGCCTCGGGCACACTCGCCGACCGGGACAGCGAACGGGCCAGCACCAGCGCGTCCTCCAAGGCCATCGCGGCGCCCTGGGCCAGCGTCGGCGCCGTGGCGTGTGCGGCGTCACCGACCAGCACCACCCGGCCCCGGGACCACGCGCCCAGTTCCACCTCGTCGGTACGGGTCACCTGCACCTGGTCCATCGCGGCCAGGATGGCCGGCACCGGGCCGCCGTACCCGCCGAACAGTTCCCGTAGCCGGGCCAGCGGGTCGGCCGGTGGCGCGGTGCCGACCTCGTCGGCGTAGCAGTGCAGCCGGCCGGCGCCCATCGGCATCGCGACGAACGCGGCCCGCTCGCCGAGCAATCCGGTCCAGTCGTCGAGCGGCGGGCCGCCGCTGACCACGCCACGGTAGCCAACATGCCCCGCCGGCCGGGCCGGGCCGCCGAGCGCGGCCAGCGCGCGGACCGCCGAGCGGCGCCCGTCCGCACCGACCACCAGGTCGTACTCGGCCCGGCCGCCGTCGCCGAAGGTGACCGTGACGCCGTCCCGGTGCAGGTCGAGGGCGCGGACCTCGGTGTTGTACCGCACCTCGCCGCCGGCCCCGCTCAGCAGCACCCGGTGCAGGTCGGATCGGGGCAGCGCCCGGCACTCGCCGACCCCCGACCAGAGTTTGTCGAGGTCGACCTCGCAGAGTTCCCGGCCCTGCGCGTCGAAGAACCGCTGGCAGCGGATGACCTGGCCGAGCGGTCGCACCGGATCGTCCAGCCCGATCTCCCGCAGCGCCCGCTCGGCGTTGCCGGGCAGGTAGAGACCGATCTCGGGGGCACCGGTCCCGGACGACCGCTCGGTGACCTCCGGCCGGAAGCCGGCGAGCCGGAGGGTACGCGCGACCGCCAGCCCGGCGATCCCCGCGCCGACGACGAGAACGCGCAGGTGGGATGCGGCCATCTGGTGACGCCTCCGGAGGGATGGGCACGCGTTGAAGGCAAGACACTACTCCGCGCTATCACCCCAGGGAAGATCCGATCGGATGTGCCCAGCTCACGACCGGGTCGCCGGCATCGGCCACTAGATCAGCGGCGTCGACCCCAAGGACCAGGTGGTCGGGTCACCGACTCACCGCTGGACCCGGGCACCCGCCCCCCGGACGAGTGCCTCGACCTCCTTCAGGCTCGCCATCGAGGTGTCGCCGGGGGTGGTCATCGCCAGCGCGCCGTGCGCCGCGCCGTACTCCACCGCGCTGGCCAGGTCACCGCCGGTCAGCAACCGGTAGATCAGCCCGGAGGCGAAACTGTCGCCGCCGCCGACCCGGTCGAGGATCTCCAGGTCGGGCCGGTGGGTCGCCTGCACGAAGCCGCTTCCGGCGGACCAGGCGATCGCTCCCCAGTCGTTGACGGTCGCGCTGCGTACGGTGCGCAGCGTGGTCGCCACCACCTGGAAGTTGTCGTACTCCTTGGTGACCGCCTCGATCATCCGCTGGAAGTTCGCCACCTCCAGCTCGGCGAGGGACTCGTCGGTGTCCGGCACCGCGAAGCCGAGCGAGGCGGTGAAGTCCTCCTCGTTGCCGATCATCACGTCGACGTACCGGGCGAGTCGCCGGTTGACCTCCTGCGCCCGGGCCTGGCCGCCGACCGCCTTCCAGAGGCTGGGCCGGTAGTTCAGGTCGTACGAGATCAGGGTGCCGTGCCGGCGGGCGGAGGTCATCGCGGCCTCGATGGTCTCCGGGGTGACCTCGGAGAGCGCCGCGTAGATGCCGCCGGTGTGCAGCCAGCGCACGCCCAGGGTGCCGAAGAGGTGGTCCCAGTCGACGTCGTCCGGGCGGAGCTGACTGGCCGCGGTGTGCCCCCGGTCCGAGGTGCCGACGGCACCGCGTACCCCGAAGCCCCGCTCGGTGAAGTTGAGCCCGTTGCGGACGCTCCGGCCAATGCCGTCGTACGGCACCCACCTGACGAACGAGGTGTCCACCCCGCCGGTCAGGATCAGGTCCTCCAGCAGCCGTCCCACCTCGTTGTCGGCGAACGCGGTGACCAGCGCGGTACGCAGCCCGAAGCACCGGCGCAACCCCCGCGCCACGTTGTACTCGCCACCGCCCTCCCAGGCCCGGAACGCCCGCGCCGTGCGTACCCGGCCCTCGCCCGGGTCGAGCCGGAGCATCACCTCGCCGAGCGAGACCAGGTCGAAGCGGCAGTCGTCGGCGGAGCGGAGCGTCAGCATGGGCGGACCTTTCAGGCGGGCCGGACGGCGCGGGGACGGCGGTCAGCGGTGGAGGGTGCGGGACGGGAGCCGAGTCGGGCAGGCGCGGGCCGGGTCGGGTCGGGTCGGGCTGGTCGGGCTCAGCCGGCGGAGCGGCTGGCCTCGACGGCGGCGGCGGTCAGCCGGGTGACCTCGTCCCAGCGCCCCTCGGCGAGCAGCGCGGGGGCGACCATCCAGGTGCCGCCGACGGCGAGCACGGCGGGCAGTGCCAGGTAGTCGGCGAGGTTGCCGGTGTTGACGCCGCCGGTCGGGATGAACCGGACCGACCGGAACGGGGCGGCCAGCGCCTTGACCATGCCGACCCCGCCGAGCTGCTCGGCGGGGAAGAACTTGACCGTGTCCAGTCCGGCGTCCAGCGCCATCTGGATCTCGGTGGCGGTGGCGGCGCCGGGAAAGACCGGCAGCCCGCGCTCCTGGCAGTGCCGTACCACCGCGGGTGAGAAGCCGGGGCTGACCACGAACCGGGCGCCCGCCTCGGCGGCCTGGTCGACCTGGGCCGGCGTCAGCACGGTGCCGGCGCCCACCAACAGGTCGGGGCGCTCGGCCATCGCCCGGATGGCGTCGGCGGCGGCGGCCGTCCGGAAGGTCACCTCGATGGCCCGCAGGCCGCCCTCGGTGAGCGCGGCGGCCAGCGCCGGCGCCGAGGCCGCGTCCTCGAGGACCACGACCGGCAGGATCCGGGTCGCCGCGATGGTCTCTGGTACGCCGGCAATCTGTTCATCATGTTGAACGCTGGTCACATACGCGACCCTACTGCGCTCCCGGACACTGTCAAGCCGACTAGAGTGGCCGGCATGACGACGGGTACGACCAGCGGCGCGGAAATCCGGCCGGGCCCGGCCGGCCAGCCCGTACCCGGCCGGTCGGACCAGGCCGGCCCGGCACTGACCGGCCGGTCGGAGCAGGCCGCCCGGACGGTGCCGTCCGGCGCCACCGCTCCGCTCGGGGCGGTCGAGGCGTTCCAGCCGGTGAAGTCGGCCGGCCGGACCCTCGACGTGCTGGAGGCGCTGGCCGACTCGCCGCAGCGCCGCTCCCTGGTCGAGCTGGCCCGCGCGCTGGGGATCCCGAAGAGCAGCCTGCACGGGCTGCTGCGCACGATGATCCAGCGCGGCTGGGTGGAGGCGGACGCCACCGGCACCCGGTTCGGGCTGGGCGTACGCGCCCTCCAGGTCGGTGCCGCCTATCTGGAGGCGGACGACGCCACCGGCCTGCTGGCCGGGGTGCTCGACGACCTGGCCGGCCAGTTCGGCGAGACCGTGCACCTGGGCCGGCTGGACGGGCCGCACGTCGTCTACCTGGCCAAGCGAGAGTCGGTGCACCGGCTGCGGCTGTACAGCGCGATCGGCCGGCACCTCCCGGCGCACGCGACCGCGCTGGGCAAGGCGCTGCTGGCGCAGCGCACCGACGAGGCGGTGGACCGGCTGCTGAACTGGCCGCTGCCCGCGCTCACCCGACACACCATCACCGACCCGGAACTGCTGCACGCGGAGTTGGCCTCGGTGCGGGACCGGGGCTACGCGGTGGACCGCGAGGAGAACACCGAGGGCATCGTCTGCTTCGCGATGGCGGTGCCGCTGCACTCCCCGGCCGTGGACGCGATCAGCCTCTCCGTGCCGGCGACCAGGCTCGACGCGGACAGCGAGGAGCGGATCGTCGCCGCGCTGCACGGCGCGGTCCGGCAGGTGCGGGCCGCCCGCGCCCTGCTGGCCGGCGCCTGACCCGGCCACCGCCGCCGGTCGCCCTGCTTTCCGGTACGCCGTTCAGCCCGGCTGCGTTACCGCCATAACCGGCTCATCGACATGAACGACACCGGGGCGACTCTCGCCCAGTTGCTTTCCGATTTCAAGCATGTAAATGTGTCTCTGGCTGCCATGGGAGCGCTCCCTCGCACCACCCCGCCGCACCGCCCGGTACCTCGCGGCACCGCACCACTCCACGGACACCCACCACGCCAAGGAGCATCATGAGACGTTCCGTCCCCGTCTTCGCGGCGGTCGCCGGCCTGCTGGCCAGCGCCGCCATCGCCGTACTCAGCGCCGCCGGCCCCGCCCAGGCCGACGTCCAGATCTGCGAGCAGTACGGCTCGACCACCATCCAGGGCCGGTACGTGGTCCAGAACAACCGCTGGGGCACCACCGCCCAGCAGTGCATCAACGTCACCGACACCGGCTTCTCCATCACCCGGCAGGACGGCCAGGGCAACACCAGCGGCGCCCCCGTCTCGTACCCGTCGGTCTTCCTCGGCTGCCACTACACCAACTGCTCGCCCGGGACCAACCTGCCGATGCAGGTGAGCCAGATCAGCAGCGCCAGCAGCAGCATCAACTACAACTTCGTCAGCGGCGCCACCTACAACGCCTCGTACGACATCTGGCTGGACCCGACACCGAAGCGGGACGGCGTCAACCAGATGGAGATCATGATCTGGTTCAACCGGCAGGGCTCGATCCAGCCGATCGGCTCCTCGGTCGGCAGCGCCACCGTCGCCGGGCGTACCTGGGACGTGTGGCGCGGGAGCAACGGCTCCAACAACGTCATCTCGTACCTCGCGCCGTCCCCGATCAACAGCTGGAACTTCAGCGTGCTGGACTTCATCAACGACGTCCGCAACCGGGGTGCCATCACCAACTCGTGGTACCTGACCAGCATCCAGGCCGGCTTCGAGCCGTGGATCGGCGGCACCGGTCTCGGCGTGAACTCGTTCTCCGCGTCGGTGAACGGCGGCGGCAACCCGCAGCCGAGCAACCCGCCCACCAGCCAGCCGACCAACCCGCCGGGCGGCACCCCCTGCCGGGTCGCCTACACGGCGAACTCCTGGAACAACGGGTACACCGCGTCGGTCACCATCACCAACACCGGCTCCAGCACCATCAACAACTGGTCGCTGACCTACAACCTGCCGTCCGGGCAGCAGGTCGGCAACGCCTGGAACGCCACCGTCACGCAGAGCGGATCGGCGGTGACCGCCCGCAACATCAGCTGGAACGGCACCATCGCACCGGGCGGCACGGCCTCGTTCGGCTACCAGGGCACGTTCAGCGGCACGTACTCCTCACCGACGTCGTTCAGCCTGAACGGCTCCCCCTGCACCCGCGCCTGACCCCTGCCTGACCCGCTCCCATCCAGCCGCCCCGTCCCGGGCACAGCTCCGATCGTGTGCTCCTACCACCCCGGCGGGGTGGTAGGAGCACCCGCCGGTCAGCGGGTGGTGGGGCCGGGGCCCAGGTGGAGGCGTTGGCCGGGGAGGTGGGGGTGCAGCGTGCGGGGGTCGGCGAAGACCACCCGGCTCAGGTCGTGCCCGCCGGGGTCGCCGGCCAGCACGCCGGGCACCGCCGACAGCATCGCCGAGCCGGCTGGCGGCACCGTGGGCAGCGCACCCGGTTGCCCGGGCGGCAGCACCGGTGCCAGGGCGCAAAAGGCCGCGCGTACCCGGTCGGCGCGGTAGTCGGCCGGATCGTCGGTCGCCCGGAGCAGTACACCGCCGTGCCGCAGCGGGCGTACCTCGGCGAAGGCGCCGCTCGCCCGGAGCCGCTCCGGCCCACCCAGCTCGGCGACCAGTTCCCGGGGACAGACCGTCACCCACTCGTAGCCGCGCAGGTGCGTACGGCTCAGCTCGGCGGAGGATTCCGCGGACCGGCCGAGCGCCGCGTCCAGCATCGTCGCCGGGGAGAGCAGGCCGGCGTTGACCACAATCTCGCCGTACGCCGGGTCCGTCGCGTCGCTGACCAGCTGGGCCAGCTCGACCAGGGCCGGCAGCACCAGCGGCAGCCCTCCGGACCGTCCCTCGAAGCCGATCGAGATCTGCAGCCGGACGTGCCGCCGACCGGCGAACCGGGCCAGGAAGACGTCCAGTTCGGAGGCGATCGCGGTCGGCGCGACGTCGAACCACCTGGCCGAGAGCTGGGCGAAGTCGGCGGTGATCCCGTCCACCCAGCGTCCCGGCCGGCGGCGCCGCCCCCGCCCAGCGGCGTCCTGCTCGAACGCGGTCAACGAGGTGGTCGGGGCGGCGGCGCCGACCGGATGGACGAACGGCAGCAGCATCCGGCACACCTCGTCGTGCCACCAGCGGGCAAACGTTCCCAGCCAGCCCGGATCCTCGGCCCGGTCGAGGTAGAGCAGCCAGGTGACGAAGTCCGGCTCCGGCCCGTTCTCCTCCGGCCCGGGTTGGCCGAGGCCGCCGCCGAGCAGTTGGTCGTACATCCCGCACCTTCCCCTCGCGCCGCCACGCCGGGTCGACGGCCCCGTGGGCCGGACGGCGCGTGCGCGCGGTGCCCCGGGCGGCGGCTGCCGGTCAGGGTAGTCGCTCGGCGACGCGACGGCTCAGCGGCTCAGCCGGGGAATGCGGGGCTCAGTCCCGGGACGCGGCGGGTCGGGAGTGTGGCGGGTCAGCGGCCCATCGCGTCGAGCTGGCGCAGCTCGCTCTCGCTCAGCGCGAAGCCGAAGAGGTCGAAGTTCTCCTGGATCCGGGACGGCGTGCCCGACTTCGGGATCACCACGATGCCGTGGTCGATGTGCCAGCGGAGCACCACCTGGCCCGGGGTGACCCCGTGCCCGCGGGCGATCTCCCCGAGTACCGGGTCGTCCAGGTCGGTGGTCTTCAACGGGCTGTACCCCTCCAGCACCACGCCCCGCTCCCGGTGCTCGTCGAGCCGGCGCGGGTCGTGCAGTGCCGGACCCCAGCGGACCTGGTTCACCGCCGGAGCCTCCTCGGTCGCCTCGATCAGCATGTCGAGCTGGCCGGTGCCGTAGTTGCTCACCCCGACCGTCCGGGCCAGACCCTCGTCCCGGACGGCCAGCAGCTCCCGCCAGCTCGCGATGCTGGCCCGGTCCTGCGAGGGCGGCCAGTGGATCAGCCACAGGTCGACGTACCCGGTGTCGAGCGCGGCGAGGCTGGCCGCGATGGTCTGCCGCTCCCGACCGGCCTGCTCCGGCGGAAGCTTCGTGGTGACGAAGATGTCCTCCCGGGGCACTCCGCTGTCCCGGATCGCCCGGCCCACCTCGTCCTCGTTGCCGTACATGGTGGCGGTGTCGAGGTGCCGGTAGCCGACGTCGAGCGCCTCCCGGACGGCGTCGTAGGCGCGGCGACCGTGAAGCTGCCAGGTGCCGAAGCCGAGCAGCGGCATCCGGACCTCGCTCGGCAACGTGACGGTGGGCTGGTCGATCGCAGAGGTCATGGTGGGTTTCTACCCGGGTACGCCCTGACCATGCATTCCGGCATCCGGCGCCGGATCGGCGGAGAATGGCCGGCATGGGTGACCGGCTGGACGAGTACCGGCGCAAGCGCGACCGGGCGCGCACGCCCGAACCGGTGCCGGAGCCGGAACCGGGCGCGGAGCCGGCCGCGGCGCGCCCCGGGAACCGGTTCGTCATCCAGCAGCACCACGCCCGGGCGCTGCACTGGGACCTGCGGCTGGAGCGGGACGGGGTGCTCGCCTCCTGGGCGGTGCCGCGCGGGCTGCCGCGCGAGCCCGGGCGCAGCCACCTCGCGGTGCACACCGAAGATCATCCACTGGAATACCTGGAGTTCTCGGGCGAGATCCCGGCCGGCGAGTACGGCGGCGGCCGGATGACCGTCTTCGACCGGGGCGACTACACCTGCGAGAAGTGGCGCGACGACGAGGTGCTGGTGGCGCTGCGCGGCGGGAAGGTCTCCGGGCGTTACGTGCTGTTCCGGGCGGCCCGGGGCGGCGAGTCGGGCCGGGCCGGCACCGGGCGCAGCGAGCGGGACTGGATGGTCCGCCGGCTGGATCCGGCACCGCCGGGTTGGCAGTCGATGCCGGAACGGGTCCGCCCGATGCGCGCCGCCACGGCGGCGAAGCTGCCGGCCGACGACGCGGCCTGGGGTTACGAGATGCGCTGGGACGGCCTGCGGGCCATCGGGTACATCTCCGGCGGCCGGCTCCGGCTCCGCTCCGGCGAGGACGACGACCTCACCTCGGCGTACCCGCAACTGCGGGAGCTGGCCGAGGCGCTGGCTCCCACCGAGGCGGTGCTGGACGGCGAGCTGGTCAGTTTCGACCGGGCCGGTCGGGTACGCCCGGCGGCGCCCCGCTCGGCTGGCCAGCGCCCTCCGGCCCGGGACGGCAGCCAGTACCTCATCTTCGACCTGCTCTGGCTGGAGGGGACGAGCAGCCTGGACCTGCCGTACGCCCAGCGCCGTGAACTCCTCGACGGCCTGGCCCTGTCCGGGCCGCACTGGCAGACGCCCCCGTACTTTCCCGGCGGTGGCCGGTACGCCCTCGACGCGAGCCGCGAGCAGGGGCTGGCCGGCGTGCTGGCCAAGCGGCTGGACGCCGGATACCTGCCGGGCCGGCGCAGTCGGCACTGGCTCGCCGTCGACAACTGACCCGACGCCCGCGACGCCACTTTCGGCACCGGCGGTGCCCGACTTCCCGGTGGCCGGGGCGCGAAAGAGTGATCGAACACGCGGCCGTTACCGCGCGGGCCGGCCGCCCGGCAGGGATCATGGGAGAAACCGAGGTATCGGAGGCCGCCCGGTGTATCTGACGCACCTGCACTGCCCGCGCTGCGACACCCGCTACCCCGCGGACCGCCCGCAGAACCTCTGCTCGTGCGGCTCGCCGCTGCTGGCCCGGTACGACCTCGCCGAGGTGCGCAAGGCGGTGGACCCGGCCGCGCTGGCCGGGCGGTCGGCCGACCTCTGGCGCTACCGCGAACTGTTGCCGGTCGCCGAGGACCGGCACGTCACCACGTTCGGCGAGGGCTGGACCCCGCTGCTGCCGGCAGCCCGGTACGGCGAGTCGGTCGGCGTACCGGGTCTGCTGATCAAGGACGAGGGGCTGGTGCCGACCGGCTCGTTCAAGGCCAGGGGCGCCGCCGTCGGGGTGTCCCGGGCCCGCGAACTGGGCATTCGGCACGTGGCGATGCCGACCAACGGGAACGCCGGTGCCGCCTGGGCCACCTATGCCGCCCGGGCCGGACTGCGGGCCACCATCGCCATGCCGCTCGGCGCGCCCACCATCACCCGCCGGGAGTGCGTGGCGGCCGGTGCCGAACTGCACCTGATCGACGGCCTGATCGGCGACGCCGGCCGGTACGTCGGAAAACTGATCGCCGGCTCGGGCGGCTCACCGGACGGGGAGATCTTCGACGTCAGCACCCTCAAGGAGCCGTACCGGCTGGAGGGCAAGAAGACCATGGGGTACGAGATCGTCGAGCAGCTCGGCTGGCGGGTGCCCGACGTCATCGTCTATCCGACCGGCGGCGGGGTGGGGCTGATCGGCATCCACAAGGCACTGCACGAGATGCGGGACCTCGGCTGGATCGGCGACACCCTGCCCCGGCTGGTCGCCGTGCAGTCCACCGGCTGCGCCCCGATCGTGCGCGCCTTCGGCGCCGGTGCGACCCGGGCCGAGCCGTGGGCCGACGCCTGGACCGTCGCCTTCGGCATCAACGTGCCGGCGCCGCTCGGCGACGAGCTCATCCTCGACGCGCTCCGGGACACCGCCGGTACGGCGGTCGCCGTCGACGACGAGGCGATCCTCGCCGACCTGCACGACTTCGGCGCCCGGGAGGGTCTGCTGCTCTGCCCCGAGGGAGCCGCCTGCCTCACCGCCGTCCGGCAGCTACGGGCCGGCGGCTGGATCCGCGCCGACGAGCGGGTGGTGGTGCTGAACACCGGCGCCGGGCTGAAGTACCCGGAGACCGTCGACGTGGACAGCCTGCCGGTGGCGGGATGACGTCGGCGATCTCCCGGTCGCGGCGCGACCTCGGCGACCTCCCGGTGACCGCACCCCGGCGGGTCGGCGCCGGTGGCCGGACCGGGGGCGGCGAGGTGGACCGAAATTTGACAACGACGGCGTACTGGCACTAGGCGTTGAGTGGTTATGTCTCACGCCGCGAAGCGCGTCCGGGCGACCGGATCGAGCGAACCAGTTGACGTACCGGAGCACCTCGGCGAGGCCGACGCGGAGACCTGGCGCGGCGCGGCCGCGATCCTGGCCACCAACTGGACCGGCACCCACACGGTGCCGTCCCGTACCCTCTATCCGCACCAGTGGAGCTGGGACGCCGGCTTCATCAGCATCGGGCTGGCCCACGTCGCACCGGACCGCGCCTGGCGCGACCTGCGCAGCCTGTTCGCGGCGCAGTGGCCGGACGGGCGGGTACCGCACATCGTCTTCGACCCCGGGGTCACCGAACGCGACTACTTCCCGGGCCCGACCTTCTGGACCGGCGGCAGTCCACCCCGCCCGGGTGGCGTGACGCACGACGGCGACCTCCCGGCCGCCAGCGTCGGTACGGCATCCGGCGGACTCCCGAGCCCCAACGGCAGGGCGGCGTCCGGCGGCATCGGCGCGTCGGGCAACGGTGCCGGGCCGGTCAGGCTGAGCAGCGGGATAGTCCAGCCACCGGTGCACGCGGTCGGCGCCTGGGAGGTCTATCGGCGCGCGCCGGACGAGGCGGCCACGGCGGAACTTCGCTGGCTCTATCCGCGACTCGTCGCCCAGCAGGAATACCTGGCCACCGCCCGGGACGTCGGCGGCGCCGGGCTCGCCGCGATCGTGCACCCGTGGGAGTCCGGGCTCGACAACAGCCCGTGCTGGGACGAGGCGCTCGGCGCCGTACCGGTGGCGGCGGAGGTGTTGCGCCGGTACGTCCGGCGGGACAACCAGGTCGTCTCCTCCGACCACCGCCCCACCGACGACGACTACGCCCGCTACCTGGCCATCGCGCTGTCGTACCGGGACGGGGGTTACCGGGACGCGGATCTGGCGGTACGGCATCCGTTCCTCGTCGAATGCCCCGGGTTCAACGCGCTGCGTGGCGCGGCCGAGCTGGCGCTGGCCCGGATCGCCGAGGTGGTCGGCGCCGACCCGGCACCGCACCGGGACCAGGCCGCCGAGATCACCCGGCAACTGCTGGACCGGCTCTTCGTCCCGGCCACCGGGATGTTCCACGCGCTGGACGTCCGGACCGGCCGGCACAGCCCGGCCCGGTGCGTCAACGGGCTGCTGCCGCTGGTCCTGCCGGGGCTGCCGGCCGCGCAGGTGGCAAGCCTGGTGGCCGCGCTGGAGTCGACCCGGTTCGGGGTCGGTCCCATGCCGGTACCCAGCTACGACCGCTCCGCCGTCGACTTCGACCCGTTCCGGTACTGGCGCGGACCGGTCTGGTTCAACATCAACTGGCTGCTCCGGTCCGGACTGCGTACGCACGGCCGGGACGGGCTGGCCGACAAGCTGCGCTCGGCACTGCTCGACCTGGCCCGGAACTCCGGCTACTACGAGTACTTCCACCCCGACAGCGGTGCCGGGATCGGCTCTGCGGCCTTCAGCTGGACGGCCGCGCTCACCCTCGATCTCCTCGCGGAACCGATGGACTGACGCGGCCGTACCCCGGTCAGCTCGTCGGCGGCTCGTCCTTGCCGGCCTCCTCCATCGCGTCGGCTTCCTCCTTGGTGTGGTGCACCGCCTGGTCGGCGTGCTCCGGAGGGCCGTAGATCGTGTAGAGCACCAGCGGGTTGGGGCCGGTGTTGACGAAGTTGTGCTTCCGCCCGGCCGGTACGACCACCAGGTCGCCCTGGGTCACCTTGCGGGTCTGGCCGCTGACCCGGGCCTCCCCGGTGCCGCTGACGAAGGTGAGGATCTGGTCGATGTCCTCATGCACCTCCTCGCCGATCTCGCCGCCCGGCGGGATCGTCATGATGACCAACTGGGTGTGCTTGCCGGTCCACAACACCCGGCGGAAGTCCGGGCTCTCCTCGGCGACGGTAGCGATCGTGAAGTGCTCCATGGCCCCCTCCTTACCCAGGAAGCGGGGCGTTGATTCCGCGCCTCCTGGGACGGGTGTGGCCGCTGGGACGGCCGACGAACCCACCCGGTTCAGCCCCTACCAGGTCCGGCCGGGCATCGGGTTTGCTTCCGGGCACGGTGGGAAACCCCACACCTAGCCGGAACGACCGACGAGGCGGACCGGTCGAGCCAGGTCCCCGCTGGCGTACCGCCGATGGGCTGCGCGGGCGGGAGACGGCCAGAGCGCGGCGACGCCAACGTTCCACCGGCGGCGCCGCGCGCTCGTGGCCGGCCCCGCTCCACCTGCGGCCAGGCCCCACCCGAAGCAGGCCGGTCCCCGCGGTGCCGGGCCGCACCGCGGGGACCGGGGGACGCCCGGCCGGTGGCGCGCCGGCCTGACGTCGGTGTGTGGTTCAGGGGGAGACGTACAGGTGGAACGCCTGGTCCGCGCGGCGATACCTGCCCGGTCGACATTACTCTCAGTCAACATTCGACCACACTTAGTACGCCTGTCCGATCGAGGACACGGGCTGCGACCCGACCGGAGGCGCCACCTCTGGACAACGGGGGAGCCGACATAGTTTGATAACTGTCAATAGGGGCCGGGCGCTGGAGCAGTCGTACTCAGAAAGGCTCTCACCATGCTCGGACGCAAGCTGCCCACCCTCCTGCACACCGCCCTCCTCACCGTGGCCGCCCTGCTGGCCCTGCCGGGTGCCCCCGCGCAGGCCGATCCACTGATCCCGCTCCCGCCGCCCGGCCAACCGGTGGCCACCGGCATCACCCCGACCGGCGCGACGCTGACCTGGGCGCCGTCCGCCGGTCCGGTCTTCCGGTATTCCATGCAGCGGTTGGTGGACGGCGAGTGGCAGGGCTTCTCCTCGATGCCGTCCACCACCGTCACCTTCGTCGCGCTGACCCCGGGCACCGAGTACACCGTGGCGGTCCGCGCCGCCGCGCTGGTCGGCTCGGGCTACACCCTGAGCCCGCTCTCCGAACCGCTCACCTTCAGCACCCCGCCGGCCGAACCGGCAGCGGACGGGACCGCACCGTCGCCACCTCCGTCGGCCGGTACGGCACCTGCTCGGCGCACGGCACGCTGACCGGGGAGCTGGGCCGCACGGTTCCGGCTGAAGGGGCTCGGTGATCTGCGTTACCCCTGGCCGGTGCCGTACTCGCCACGCATCGGCGACTCGCCACGGCGGTGTGCGGCGAGGCAGCATGGACGGGTGGACAACCCGAGCGCCGAACGCTACGCCCCGCTGGCGCAACTGCTGACCGGTGGCGACGTGCTGGTGCTCAGCGGTGCCGGCCTGTCGACCGACTCCGGGATTCCCGACTACCGGGGGCCGAGCGGGGCGCTGCGCCGGCACACCCCGATGACGTACCAGGCGTTCGTCGGCGACCCGGTGGCCCGGCGCCGCTACTGGGCGCGCAGCCACCTCGGCTGGCGTACCATCGCCCGGGCCACCCCGAACGCCGGGCACCGGGCGGTCGCCGAACTCGACCGGCGCGGGCTGCTGGCCGGCATCCTCACCCAGAACGTGGACGGCCTGCACCAGGCGGGCGGCGCCCGGTCCGTGGTCGAACTGCACGGCAGCCTGGCCCGGGTGATCTGCCTGGGCTGTGGCGAGACCACCGACCGCGAGACGCTGGACCGGCGGCTGCGGCTCGCCAATCCCGAGTTCGCCGCCCGGTCCGACACGGTGAACCCGGACGGCGACGTCGAGCTGCCGGACGAGCTGGTCGAGGGCTTCCAGACCGTGGACTGCCAGGCGTGCCCGGGCGGCATGCTCAAGCCGGACGTGGTCTTCTTCGGCGAGTCCGTACCGCCGGACCGGGTCCGGACCTGCTTCGAACTGGTCGAGCGGGCCCGGCTGCTGCTGGTGCTCGGCTCCTCCCTGACGGTGATGTCCGGCCGCCGGTTCGTGATCCGGGCCGCGAAGCTCGACATTCCGGTGGTGATCGTCAACCAGGGCCCGACCCGGGGCGACGACTACGCCGAGCTGACCATCGACGCACCGCTCGGCCAGGTGCTGCCGGAGCTGGCCCGGCTCGCCGGCCCGGCCCGCCGCACCGCGGCGGCGGGCACGCTCGTTGAAGTCCCGTCGTCTCCCTCCCCCGTCCCCGCCCTGGCGCGGTCCCGGGCCGGAGACGGGGCGGTGGACGTCGGCCCGCGACTCTACGCCGGCGCGACCGGCGACCGGGCGGCGAGCACCACGGCCGTACCGAGCAGCGCCGCGCCGAGCAGGCCGACCGGGCCGAGCCGGTCACCGAGCAGCAGCGCGGCGAGTACCGCGCCGACCAGCGGCTCCAGCAGCGCCAGCAGCGCCGCGGTGCCGGGCCGGACGGTACGCAGCCCGCGGAAGTAGAGCAGGTACGCCACCGCGGTCGGCCCGGTGCCCAGCGCGACCAGCAGCCCGAGGGCGGCGGGACCGGGCGGGAAACCGAGCCCCACCGTGCCGGCGGCCAGTGCCGCCACCAGCAGCCCGCCGAGGGTGAAGCCGTACCCGGTGCCGGCGAGTTCGTCCAGTCCCGGCACCGGCCGGGCCCCGACCAGGGTGATCGCGGCGAATCCGGCGGCGGAGACCAGTGCGAGCAGCGCGCTGGAGAGCACCGCGAGTGCCCCGAAGCCGCCGGCCGGCAGCCCAACCAGCAGCACCAGCCCGGCCACCGCCAGCGCGCAGGTTCCGGCGGTACGCCGGTCCACCCGGCGCTGGCCGGCGACCGCCTCGGCGCCGAGCACCAGCAGTGGGGCGGCGCCGATGGTGACCAGGGTGGCGAGGCTGACCGAGGTCAGCGACACCGCGCCGAAGTAACAGACCTGGTAGAGCCCGGCCAGTACGCCGAAGACGGCGATCCGGGTCCAGGCCGCCCGGCCGCGCGGCGGGCGGCGTCCGGTGAGGGCGAGGAAGGCCACGATCAGGATCCCGCCGACGGCCAGCCGGTATCCGGCGACCGCGACCGGAGAGAGCCCGGTGTGCCGACCCAGCAGGCTGCCGGTGAGCCCACCGGTGCCCCAGAGGGTGCCAGAGACGATCAGAAACCACAGGCCGGCACCGGACCGGTGGCGCACGGCGGCCAGTGGTGCGGAAGAGGTGTGCATGAGGGTTCGCGCTCCTGCGACGAGAGGGGGAAATGGTCGCGGAAGCGGGGCGAGCCCAGGATCACCCGACAGGAAACAGCGCACCGGCCGGATCGGCACGACGCGCTGGGGTTGTCGCCCCGCTCAGAGGCGCGGGGGCGGGGTGATCGGGAAGCAGCGATGCACGGCTGGACTGTACCTGACCAGGACCGGGCCACCCGCCGGTGATCCCAGCCGGCGGGAGGCCCGATCCAGGTCGAAGGTCCGGGCTACGGCGTCAGGTCGTCGGGCCCTGCTCCGCGAAGCCGAACTGCACCGCACCCTGTGCGTCCACCGCGGCGTCCAGGGCCTTGTCGTCGAGAATCTGCGCGGCCTGCGGGTCGAGGAAGACCCGGGCGCCGTCGCTGTCCACCACCTGGTCACCCTGGGCGGGGCTCTCCGCCAGGGTGAGGTTGAGCGACCCGGCGGTGAGGTCGCTGGCGATACGCAGGCCGGCGCCGTCCGGCACCTCCTGTTGTGCGGTCAGGTCCCGGATCACGAGTACGGCGTTCTCGGTCATGGTGAGCATGCAGACTCCTCGTGGATTTTCGTGTGCTCGGCCCGTGCGCCCATCCGGCGGGCGTGCCCCGGGCACCCGCGTCAGGCCAACTGGGCCCTACAGCGCGACGGCCATCGGTCATGTAGCCAGCCCGTTCGTCTGGTCCACCCGCTGCGCGGACCGGGCTGACGCCTGGGTACGGCCGGTGCACGTCGCGCCGAGCCCCCAACTCGTGGCGACAGGCCGTACTTGCCCTACGTTGCCGCTTCCAGCCCGATTCGTCAAATGCGGTGAGCCGCCCGGCGGGGCGTGTTAGGGCGCTCCGCCGGTCCGCTCGGCAGGACGTTTCAGCAGGTCAGCGCGGCATTCACGCCGGAGCCGGAACTGCGTCGAGCAGCCGCCTTATCTCCCGTACGGCGGACCGGCCGGCCCGGTTCGCGCCGATCGTGCTCGCCGACGGTCCGTACCCGATCAGGTGCACCCGGTCGTCGGCGACCACCCGGGTCCCGTCCATCACAATTCCTCCGCCCGGCCCTCGCAACCGCAGCGGCGCGAGATGGTCGAGGGCGGCCCGGAATCCGGTGCACCAGAGGATCACGTCGGCGGCGAAGCTGGTGCCGTCGGGCCAGACGACGCCGTCCGGGGTGATCCGGGCGAACATCGGCAGCCGGTGCAGCAGGCCCTGTGCCCGCATCCGGCGCAGTTGCTCCGTCCACACCAGACCGGTCGCGGCGACGACACTGGCCGGCGGCAGTCCGGCCCGGACCCGGGCGTCGACCCGGGCGACCGCGGCCCGACCCCACTCCGGGGTGTACGCACCCTCGACGATCACCGGCGGCCGTCGGGTGACCCAGCGGGTCTCGGCGGCGACCGTGGCGATCTCGTCCAGCAACTGGAGGGCGGAGGTGCCGCCGCCGACCACCACCACCCGGCGGCCGGCGAACTCGGCCGGTCCCCGGTAGTCGGCGGTGTGCAACTGCCGGCCGGCGAACGACTCCTGGCCGGGATAGTACGGCCAGAACGGGTGCCGCCAGGTCCCGGTCGCGTTGACCAGCGCCCGGGTACGCCATCGCCCGGCGTCGGTCCGCACCTCGAGTCGGCCGTCGTCCCGGTCGTGCACCGCGGTCACGTTCACCGGGCGGTGCACCGGCAGGCCGAACTCCCGCTCGTACCCGGCGAAGTAGTCCGCGACCACCTCGGCGGCCGGCCGGTCCGGATCGACCTCGCCGAGCGCTCGGCCGGGCAGGTCGTGCACGCCGTGCACGGCGGACATCCGCAGCGTCGGCCAGCGGTCCCGCCAGGCGCCGCCCGGTCCGGCGCCGCCGTCCAGCAGCACGTAGCCGGTCTCCGGCGCGAATCCGCTCCGGCCGAGGAAGTAGCCGGCGGAGAGTCCCGCCTGACCGGCCCCGATCACCACCACGTCCACGTCCCGACCGCTCACCTCCGGGGCAACCGCGCCGGGCGGCCGATCCGTACCGGGAACGGAGGTTCCGTCGGTCACAGTTCGGTGCAATCATCTAGCCATGCGGATGCGTAGATTTTCGCCACGTCTGGTCGCCCGGTCGGCACTCGTCTTCATCCTCGCCGCCGGCACGCTCGGGGCACCGGCGCTGGGCGCGGGGCCGGCCAGCGCGGCCGAGCCGGATCCGACGATGAACGACGCGGTCTTCAACCGGCCGACCGGCACGGCCGCGCAGCAGA
Organism: Plantactinospora sp. ZYX-F-223; assembly: GCF_039649625.1. Classification (NCBI taxonomy): domain Bacteria; kingdom Bacillati; phylum Actinomycetota; class Actinomycetes; order Micromonosporales; family Micromonosporaceae; genus Plantactinospora; species Plantactinospora sp. ZYX-F-223. Next base: position 116,151 of record NZ_JBDJAV010000017.1, read on the forward strand.
ACGCGATCTTCATCCAGCTCGCCCGGATCATCGACCGGGTACCGGCCGGCGGCGAGATCCAGATGTCCTGGTTCGGGTTCGGCGTCACCGACGTCACCGACTCGGAGACCACTCCCGACCTGCCCGGACGGCTGCTGAACGCGCACCAGCGGGGGGTACGCGTCAAAATCATCCTGGATCACGAGCAGGTCAGCCAGCGGCCCTACCAGCGGCTGCTCCCGGTGCTCGGCAGCAACGACACCGCCGGGTCGTACATCGTGCACTGCGCCGACCAGTTCCCCAGCGCCGACCGGGGCTGCATCGGCACCCGCCGGATCGACTACACCGACTCGTCGGTGACGGCCTACAACCACAACAAGTTCCTGATCGCGTCCAGCATCGTGCTCAACAGCGGCTCGACGGTGTCCAACGTGGTCTTCCAGGGCTCGGCGAACCTGGGCTGGTGGGACGCGAACGAGGCGTACAACAACGGGCTGACCTTCAGCGACGCCACCACCTACCAGGCGTACCGGCAGTACTTCGCGGACCTGCGGTCGTACCGCTACAACTCGGCCGGCAACAACAACTACTACTGGGGCACCCCGACCGGTACGACGTACCGGGCGTACTTCTTCCCCCGGCGGGAGCGCTCCGGGCAGCCGGTCAGCGACCCGGCCACCGACACCATCGTCAGCGTGCTCGACTCGGTCGCCTCCTGCTCGTACGACGACAACGGCACCCGCCGGCAGACCGACGTACGGGTCAACATGTTCTCGTTCAACCGCCCCGAGGTGGCCAAGAAGCTCACCGCGCTGCGCAACGCCGGCTGCTGGGTCGACGTCGTCTACAGCGAGGCGAACGCCGGGGTGCTGAACGCGCTGGGCAGCAACGTCCAGCTCACCCGGTGCAACTACAACGTCGGGCCGGGCCGGGACATCCGGACGCACAACAAATACATGATCATCGACGGCGCGTACGACGACGACATCGTGCCCCGGGTCTTCACCGGCAGCCACAACTACAACGTCTCCGCGCTGCGCCAGGCCGACGAGGCGATGCTGCGGGTGATGGGCCGGGGCATCCACGACGACTACCTCAGCGACTTCTGGCACGTCCGGGACACCTGCCGGGCCAACGGCGGCGCGATCCGCTGAGCCGGTGCACCACCGCGATCCCCGTGATCCGGGTCGAGCACGCCGGGCCGGAACGCCCGGGGCGCCGTACCCTGATCACGGGGATCATCTACGAGGAGGTCGGCGATGAAGCTGCCGCAGGGCGTCCAGGTCACCGGACCGATGAACGACCGCTACCAGGAGATACTCACTGGCGAAGCGCTCGACTTCGTGGCCCGGCTGCACCGGTCGTTCGACGGCCGCCGCCGGGAACTGCTGGCGCTGCGCGACGACCGGGCGGCGGCGCTGGCCGCCGGCGGCACCCTCGACTTCCTGCCCGAGACGGCGGAGATCCGGGCCGGTGATTGGCGGGTCGCCGAGCCGGCACCCGGGCTGGTCGACCGGCGGGTCGAGATCACCGGGCCGACCGACGCCAAGATGACCATCAACGCGCTCAACTCCGGCGCCAAGGTCTGGCTCGCCGACCACGAGGACGCCAACACCCCGCTCTGGCGCAACGTGGTCGAGGGCCAGCTCAACCTCCGGGACGCGATCGCCCGCAAGCTGGAACTGCGCACGCCGGAGGGGAAACACTACCGGCTGCGCGACGGCGAGCTGGCGACCATCGTGGTCCGGCCGCGCGGCTGGCACCTGCCGGAGAAGCACATCCTGGTCGACGGCGAGCGCACCTCCGGCAGCCTGGTCGACTTCGGCCTCTACTTCTTCCACTGCGCCCGGCCGCAGCTCGACGCCGGCTCCGGCCCGTACTTCTACCTGCCCAAACTGGAGAGCCACCTGGAGGCGCGGCTCTGGAACGACGTCTTCGGAGCCGCCCAGGAGTGGCTCGGCATCCCGCGCGGCACGATCCGGGCCACCGTGCTGATCGAGACCTTCCCGGCCGCCTTCGAGATGGACGAGATCCTCTACGAGCTGCGCGAGCACTCCGCCGGACTGAACGCCGGCCGCTGGGACTACATGTTCAGCGTGATCAAGAAGTTCCGTACCCGGGGTGCCGACTTCCTGCTGCCGGACCGGAACGCGGTGACGATGACCGCGCCGTTCATGCGGGCGTACACCGAACTGCTGGTCCGGACCTGTCACCGGCGCGGCGCGCACGCGATCGGCGGGATGGCCGCCTTCATCCCCAGCCGGCGGGACCCGCAGGTCAACGAGACCGCCCTGGCAAAGGTCCGGGACGACAAGACCCGGGAGGCGAACGACGGCTTCGACGGCTCCTGGGTGGCCCACCCCGACCTGGTGCCGGTCTGCCGCGAGGTCTTCGACCGGGTGCTCGGCGACCGGCCGCACCAACTCGACCGGACCCGCGACGAGGTACGGGTCAGCGCGGCGCAACTGCTCGACGTGGCGGCCACCCCCGGCGCCCCGACCGAGGCGGGGCTGCGAAACGACGTCAGCGTCGGCATCCAATACCTGGCGAGCTGGCTGGCCGGCTCCGGCGCGGTCGCCATCTTCAACCTGATGGAGGACGCGGCGACCGCCGAGATCTCCCGCTCCCAGGTCTGGCAGTGGCTGCACAACGACGTCACGCTGGACACCGGCGTCCGGGTGACCCGGGAGCTGGTCGAGCGGATCGCCGACGAGGAGATCGCCAAGCTCGGCGCCGACCCCGACCGGTACGCCGAGGCACGCGGGCTGTTCATGGAGGTCGCCGTGGCGGACGAGTTCGTCGACTTCCTCACCCTGCCCGCGTACGAGCGGATGCCCTGAGCCGGACACACCTGAACGGAAGCGGCGTAGAAGTGCCCTGAGACCCGACGCGTGGCGGCCGAGGCGCGCAGGCGGCGCCGGCCACCGCGCCGCGCAGAGACCGGAGGTCGACGATGCCCCGACCCCAGATCGAGAGGTTGGCCGCCGAGCTGCGCGGCGTTCTCGGTGACGAGCAGGTGATCGACGACCGGGCCCGGTTACGGACCTACGAGTGCGACGGGCTGGCCCAGTACCGGGTGGTGCCGGCGCTGGTGGTGCTGCCGCGGACCGCCGGAGAGTGCGCCCTGGTGGTCCGGGCCTGTGTGGCCGCCGGGGTGCCGTTCGTGGCCCGAGGCTCCGGCACCGGGCTCTCCGGCGGCGCCCTGCCGCACGCCGACGGGGTACTGATCGTCACCTCCCGGCTGCGCACCATCCGGGAGGTGCTGCCGGCCGACGAACGGGCCGTGGTCGAGCCGGGCGTGATCAACCTGGCGGTCACCCGGGCCGCCACCCCGTACGGCTACTACTACGCCCCCGACCCGTCCAGCCAGCAGATCTGCTCGATCGGCGGGAACGTGGCGGAGAACTCCGGCGGGGCGCACTGCCTGAAATACGGCTTCACCACCAATCACGTACTCGGGTTGGAGGTGGTCACCCCGGACGGCGACCTGGTCCGGCTCGGCGGGGCGGCACCGGACAGCCCCGGCTACGACCTGGTCGGCGCCTTCGTCGGCTCGGAGGGCACCCTCGGGATCGCCACCGAGGTCACCGTCCGGCTGGTCCGGCTGCCGGAGTCGGTGCGTACCCTGCTCGCCGCCTTCGCCAGCACGGACGCGGCCGGGGCGGCGACCTCGGCGATCATCGCCGCCGGGGTGGTGCCGGCAGCGGTGGAGATGATGGACGCGCTCGCCATCGAGGCGGCCGAGGCGGCGGTGCACTGCGGCTATCCGGCCGGCGCGGGCGCGGTGCTGATCGTCGAACTGGACGGCCCGGCCGCCGAGGTCGAGGCGCAATTCGCCGAGGTGGAGCGGCTCTGCCGGGCCAACGCCGCGTTCGAGATCCGGATCGCCGCCGACGACGCCGAGCGGGCACTCTTCTGGAAGGGCCGCAAGTCGGCGTTCGCCGCCGTCGGCCGGATCAGCCCGGACTACATCGTGCAGGACGGGGTGATCCCGCGTACCGCCCTGCCGGAGGTGCTGCGCCGGATCGGCGAACTCGCCGCCGAGCGCGGTATCCGGGTGGCGAACGTCTTCCACGCCGGAGACGGCAACCTGCATCCGCTGGTCCTCTTCGACGACGCGGTGCCCGGGCAGGCCGAACGCGCCGAGGAACTCTCCGGCGCCATCCTCGACCTCTGCGTCGCGTACGGCGGGTCGATCACCGGGGAGCACGGCGTCGGGATGGACAAGGCGAAGTACCTGCCCCGGATGTACACCGACGACGACCTGGACACCATGCAGTTGCTGCGCTGCGCCTTCGACCCGCGCTCGCTGGCCAACCCCGGCAAGATCTTCCCCACTCCCCGGCTCTGTGGCGAGGTGCCCGGCCGGCGCAAGGGTCCCCATCCACTCCAGGAGGCCGGTCTCGCGGAGGTGTTCTGACCCATGCCCGGACCCGACACCACCACCGCGCACCTCGACACGCTCCGGGCCGCGATCGCCGCGGCCGGGGACGACGGGCCGGCGACATCCTCCGGCACCCGCCCGAACGGTGCCCGTCCGGCCGGCACCCACCCCGACCGCGCGACCCGCGACGGCACGGCCGGGGTCGACTTCCCACTGGTCCGGCCGGCCGGGCCGGCGGACGCGATCGGCGGCGTACCGGCCCGGATCGTCGCGGCGCCCGGCTCGACCGCGCAGGCGGCGGCGCTGCTGCGGGCCGCCGCCGGGCTCGGGCTCAGCGTGGTCTTCGCCGGCCGCGGCAGCAGGTCGGACTGGGGCAACCCGCCGCGCAGCCTCGACCTGGTGGTGGAGACCCGGCGGCTCACCGGAGTGGTCGAGCACGCCGCCGGCGACCTGATCGTGGTGGTCGGGGCCGGCACCCCGCTGGCCGAACTCCAGCACGCGCTCGCTCCGGCCGGGCAGCAGCTCGGGCTGGACGATCCGGTCGGCGGCGCCACCGTCGGCGGCGCGGTCGCGGTGAACGGCAGCGGGCCGCGCCGGATGCTCTACGGCACCCTCCGGGACCTGCTGATCGGGGTCACCCTGGTCCGCGCCGACGGGGTGGTGGCGCACGCCGGGGGCAAGGTGGTGAAGAACGTCGCCGGCTACGACCTCGGCAAGCTCGTCACCGGGGCGTACGGCACGCTCGGGCTGGTCACCGAGTGCGTGTTCCGGCTGCACCCGGTGCCGGCCGCCCGGTCGTACGTGCGCTGCCCGGTCACCGCCGCCGGGGCAGACGGGCTGGCGCGGGTCGGCCGACTGCTCCGTACCGTGCTCGGGGCCCAACTGGTGCCGGCCGCCCTGGAGGTCGAGGCGCCGCCGGAGGGCGGTTACGACGTGGTGCTGCTGCTGGAGGGGACGCCTGCCGGAGTCGCCGGAAGGGCCGAGGCCGCCGCCCGGCTGCTCGGTGCCGAGGCGCTGCCCGGCACGGCGGCGCCACCCTGGTGGGGGCGGTACCCGTGGCAGCCCGGCGACACCGGGCTCAAGCTCACCGGGGTGCTCTCCGGGGTACCCGACCTGCTGGCCGCGGGCCGGGCGGCGGCCGACCGGCACGACGTGCCGATCGGGGTACGCGGCTCGGCCGGCACCGGGGTGCTCTACGCCGGCCTGCCGGCGGCGGCCCCGCCGGACCGGGTGGCCCGGGTCGTCGAGGAGCTGCGGGGTGCCGCCACCGAGGCCGGTGGGCACGCCGTGGTGCTGACCGCGCCGGACCGGGTCCGGGACCGGGTCGACCTGTGGGGGCCGGTGGAGGGGCTGGAGCTGATGCGCCGGGTCAAGCAGCGGTTCGATCCCGACGCGCGGCTGGCGCCCGGACGCTTCGTGGGAGGAATCTGATGACGTCACCCGACCCGCTCCCGCCCGGATCCGCCGCAGCCGGTGCCAGCCCGCCGGCGCCGGAGGCGCCGTCCCCGGGCGGTACCCGGCCGGCCAGCGCGCCCCGGGACGTGCTCGGGCTGCTCGGGCCGGCGCCCGGCGGGCCCGCCTTCGACGGGCACCGGCCGCCGCCGGCCGACCTCGTCGCCGACTGCGTGCACTGTGGATTCTGCCTCCCCACCTGCCCGACGTACGTGCTGTGGGGCGAGGAGATGGACTCGCCCCGGGGCCGGATCCACCTGATGCGGCAGGGCCTGGAGGGCGAACCGCTCAGCGACTCGATGGTGGGGCACTTCGACGCCTGCCTGGGCTGCATGGCCTGCGTCACCGCGTGCCCCTCGGGGGTCCGCTACGACACGCTGATCGAGAACACCCGGCAGCAGGTGGAGCGCCGGCACCACCGACCCGCCCGGGAGCGGGCGCTCCGGGCCGCCGTCTTCGCGCTCTTCCCGTACCCGAAGCGGCTGCGGCTGCTGCGCGGACCGCTGCGGGCGTACCAGGCCAGCGGGCTGCGTCGCCTGGTGGCCAGGAGCGGGCTGCTGCCCCGGCTGGCGCCGACGTTGGCCACCCTGGAGTCACTGGCACCCCGGCTCACCCGGGCGCCGAAGCCACCCGACCGGGTACCGGCGTACGGGCCGCGCCGGGCGGTGGTGGGGATGCTCACCGGGTGCGTGCAGAGCGCCTTCTTCCCCGGGGTGAACGCGGCGACGGCCCGGGTGCTGGCCGCCGAGGGCTGCGAGGTGGTGATCAATCCGGGCCGGCAGGGCTGCTGCGGCGCGCTGAGTGTGCACAACGGACGCGAGGCGGAGGCGCAGGCGTTCGCCCGGAACCTGATCGACGCCTTCGCCGACACCGGCATCGACTACTTCGTGGTCAACGCGGCCGGCTGCGGCTCGTCGCTGAAGGAATACGGCCAACTGCTCGCCGACGACCCGGCCTACGCCGAGCGGGCCGCCGGGTTCGCCGCCCGGGTACGCGACCTCGCAGAACTCCTCGTCGAACTCGGTCCGGTCGCCCGACGGCACCCGCTGCCGGTCAGCGTCGCCTATCACGACGCCTGCCATCTCGGGCACGCCCAAGGTGTGCGCAGTCAGCCCCGGGAGCTGCTGCGGGCCATTCCCGAGCTGGAGTTGCGGGAGATCGCCGACCCGGAGCTGTGCTGCGGCTCGGCCGGGGTGTGGAACATCCTCAACCCGGAGCCGGCGGCCCGGCTCGGCGAGCGCAAGGCCCGGGACGTGCTCGCCACCGGCGCCCGACTCCTGGTGACCGCCAATCCGGGCTGCCTGATGCAGATCACCGCCGCCATCCCCCGGCTCGTCGGTACGGCCTCGGCGGAGCCCGCCGGAGCCGGCGGTATCGCCGTGGCGCACACCGCGCAGGTACTCGACGCCTCCATCCGGCGGCTGCCGGTCGAGCGGCTGCTCTCCACCCGCTGACGGCGGTTCCCCGGCCGATCGGCCGACCGCACGTGGGATCAGCCCTGGTAGAGCCGGCGAGCGTACTCGGCGCCGTAGTAGCGCTCCAGTTCCTCCAGCGATTCCTCGGTCTGCTGGACCCGCTTGACGATCTGCGGCTGCGGCGGCAGCGCCTCCGGATGCCAGGTCTCCGGCCGCCACAGCGACGACCGCATGAACGCCTTGGCACAGTGGAAGAAGATCTGTTCGATCTCGACGACCAACGCCAGGATCGGGCGGTGCCCCTTGACGATCATCTCGTCGAAGAACGGCGCCTCCCGGACCAGCCGGGCCCGACCGTTGATCCGCAGCGTCTCGCCCCGGCCAGGAATCAGATAGATCAGCCCGACGTGCGGGTTCGCCAGGATGTTGCGGTAACCGTCCGCGCGCCGGTTGCCCGGCCGTTCCGGAATGGCGATCGTGGTGTCGTCGAGCACCAGGGTGAAGCCGGCCGGGTCGCCCTTGGGCGAGACGTCGCAGTTGCCGGCCGGGTCGGCCGTGGCCACCAGGCAGAACGGCGAGGCGGCCAGCCACTCGCGGTCGATCTCGTGCAGTCGTACCCGCTCCTTGGTCACCGCCCGTGGCATCGGCTCGCCGAGCAGCTCCCGCAGCTCGGCCTCGGATGTGACCTCCACCAGCTCCGCCGGCACCGTCATGCCCACCTCCCGCGTCGGTGGCCCCACCCAGCCGACGACTTCCTGCCGACGTCGTGAGCCGGGCCTTATTTTACGAGCTTCGGCAGCACCTCGGCGGCGATGAGTTCCAGGTGGTCGAGGTCGTTGAGGTCGGTCAGGCGCAGGTGCACCCGGGTGGTGCCGACCTCGGCGAACTCGCCGATTCGCTCGACGAGCCGGGCCGGCGAACCGGCCACCGGGTCCTCCGGTGGCAGGGCGCTCTTCTCGTGCAGCGGTGCGAGGCGCCGCCGTACCTCGGCATCGGTCCGTCCGATCGCCACCACGATTCCGGCGGACAGGACCAGCGGATCACGGCCGGTTGCCCGGCGGTCGAGCCGGTCGCACGCCTCGCGGACCCGCGCGTACGCCTCGGCGGTCTCCTTGACCGTCCGGAATGGCATGTTGAACTCGTCCGCGTACCGGGCGGCCAGCTCCGGCGTCCGTTTCGGGCCCCGGCCACCGACGATGATCGGCGGTCCTGGCAGCTGGACCGGTTTGGGCAGGCCGAGGGCGTCCTGTAGCTGGTAGTGGTCGCCGGCGTAGCTGAACCGGGAACCGGTCGGAGTGCTCCACAGCCCGGTAACGATGGCGAGCTGCTCCGCGAGCCGGTCGAACCGCTCGCCCACGGCCGGGAACGGGATCCCGAGCGCGCGGTGTTCCCGCTCGTACCAGCCGGCGCCGATGCCCAGGTCGACCCGGCCGCCGCTCATCTGATCGACCTGGGCGACCAGCACGGCGAGCGGGCCGGGTAGTCGGAACGTGGCCGAGGTGACGAGCGTGCCGAGCCGGATCCGCGAGGTCTCCCGGGCCAGACCGGCGAGGGTAAGCCAGGCGTCGGTAGGGCCGGGTAGCCCGGGGTCGTCGCCCATCGCCTGGTAGTGATCCGCCCGCAGCCAGCCGTCGAACCCGGAGTCCTCGGCCAATCGAGCCATCCGGAGCTGGTCGTCGTAGCTGGCGCCGCGGTGCGGCTCGGTGAAGATCGCTACGCGCATGTCATGCCCCTCCCGCCCCGGCGCGCCGGCGCCTCCCGCGCCATCGGCGGGCAGCAGTCCGGTAGTGGTTCACGCCATTGCCACCCGGCGGGCAAAGATTAGCCCCGCTCGCTGGTCCAGTGTGGCATTGCCCGGGTGTGGACCGGACCTCGCAGGCAGAGTGGCTTTCTCCTACGCTGTACGCGGGCTCTCCCGCCTTCCCCGCCCGGCCGCGCCGCCGCCAAACTCCCGTACTCAACCCCACCCCCACTCCGGACGGTCGGGCACCGCCGGATCGAAAGGAAGGTTCTCGTGAGACTCGCGCGTACGACCGCAGCCGCAGCTCTGGCCACGACATTGCTGCTCACCGCCGCCTGCTCGGACTCGTCCGGGGACGACAGCGACGGCGGCGGTTCAGGCTCCGTGCAGAGGGTGGCATACCTGACCAGTTTCGGGAACTTCGGGCGTGACGCGTACGCCTGGGTCGCCCTTGAAAAGGGGTACTTCCGGGAGGCTGGGTTCGAGGTGGACATCAAGCCTGGCAACGCCACCGCCGAGAACCTCAAGATGGTCGCCGCGGGGCGGGCCGCGTTCAGTCCGGTCGACCTCACCGGTTTCCTCCTCGCCGCCGGGCAGGGACAGGCCAAGGACGTCGTCGCGGTTGCCGCCATCCAGCAGAAGACCATGGCCGCGATCATGAGTCTGGAGGGCAACGGAATCGCCGTCCCGAAGGACCTGGAAGGCAAGACCCTGGCCGACAGCCCCAGTTCGGTTGTCCGGAACCTCTTCCCGACGTACGCCAAGCTCGCAAAGATCGACGAGAGCAAGGTCAAGTGGGTCAACGGCACCCCGCAGACCCTGATCGGCACGCTGGCCGGCGGGGGCGTCCAGGGCATCGGGCAGTTCGTGGTCGGCAAGCCCACCATCGAGGCCGCCGCGAAGGGCAGGAAGGCAGTCGTCCTGCCGTACAGCGACGTCATGCGAGACCTCTACGGCAACGTGCTGGTCACCTCCAAGAAGATCGCGACGGAGAATCCGGACATGGTCAAGCGGTTCACCGCTGCCCTGCTCAAGGGGCTGGAATACAGCATCGCGAACCCCGAGGAGTCCGGGGAGATTCTCCACAAGCACGTGCCGGCCGCGGCTGCCGCGCCGGCCGCCGCCGAGTTGGAGCTGATGGCCACGTACGTGGCCTCGGAGACCGGAATTGGTGGGATCGACCTGGGCCGGGTGGCCGGCAGCATCGCCCTGTTGGAGACCGCCGGGTCGATCCCCCCGGGTGTGACGCCGGAGCAGATCGTCGACGCCAGCCTGACGCCGAAGCCCTGAAATGGTCGAGGTTCGATCCGAGACGCGCGCGACCCGGGACCGGTGGAGCGCCGCCCGGGTGGCGTACGCCGGGGTATGGCCCCTCCTCGGGTTGCTGCTCGCGATCGCCACCTGGTGGCTCGTCACCACCGCGTACCCGCTCGTCCACCCGGCGGTCCTGCCGCCGCCGGCCGATGTTCTGGCCGCGTTCCGTCGCAAGCCGGGAGAGCTACTCGACGGCACCTGGACCACCACTGCGGAAACCGTGATCGGTTTCCTGCTCGCCACCGCCGCGGGAGTCCTGATCGGCATCTCCCTGGCCGCCTCACGCACGACCGAGCGGATGTTTTCGCCGCTGCTCGTGGCCGTCAACGCGGTCCCGAAGATCACTATTGCGCCGCTGCTGGTCATTGCCCTGGACTTCGGTCAGAAGCCGATCCTGACGATGGTCGTCCTGCTCGCGTTCTTCCCCATCGTCCTGGCCACGACGACCGGACTCACCACCACCCCCGCGGACCTGGCCGAGCTGGCCAGGTCCCTGGACGCCTCGCGCTGGCAGGCATTCTCCAAGGTTCGGTTCCCGGCCGCGCTGCCACAGATGTTCATCGGGCTGAAGGTCGCCATGCCGCTGGCGGCCATCGGCGCCGTCCTCGGTGAGTTCTACGCCGCGGACGGCGCGGGGCTGGGCTTCCAGATCCTTCAGTACAGCGGGGTCGCCGACAGCGCGACCGCCTGGGCCGCGATCATCCTGGTCGGAGCCATGAGCATCGTGCTCTACTACGCCCTGGTCGCGATCGAGTGGTTGGCCCTGCCGTGGGTACGGGAGACGACCTCGGCCCGTTGAGCGCCCGTCACCGGCCCACTGCGCGGAAAGGCCCCCTCTTATCGCACTCTGCCGGAGAGGGGACCTCTCCTGACACCTCAGAAAGTGATCAGCGGGTCACCGATGAAGTCGGCGATGAAGTTGACGAAGAAGAAGCCGAAGAACAGCACGTTGAGCACCAGCAGTACGTAGTGCCAGGGACGCGGTCGCGCCGGCCGGGGCAGCCGGCTGTTCAGGTAGATCAGCAGGAACGGATAGAGCAGCGCGCCCAGGTTCGACATGTTGGCCGACCACTGCACCAGGTTGACCGGCACCGCCAGGTGCAGCACCACTGAAATGATCACGAGCAGCAGCAGCATGAACGGGTAGTAGAACTTGCGCGGGTCGCCCTCCAGCAGCCGGCGCAGCCGGGGACTGGTCGCGTGCGCGGCGTCGGTGCTGACCCGCACCATCCCCTCGAAGATCCCGAGCTGGGTGCTGAACAGCACCAGTACGCCGATCAGCAGCATGCCGTAGAACATCAGCGGCCCGTAGTCCGGTTCGAGGGCGGTGGCCACGAAGGTCGGTACGTTCGACGCGGTCGGCGCCTCGCCGGAGAGCTGCACCGCCTGCGCCATCAGGATGGTGGGCAGCAGCATGCCGAGCATCGCGCCGACGAAGAAGATCCCCCACATGTCGATGAGCAGCAGCCGGTACCAGCGCCGCCACCGGGCCGCGTTCGCCGGGTTGTCCGGGAAGGTGACCCCGGTGGCCAGCAGTTCCCGCCGCTCGCCGCGCAGCCCGGAGATGTACCCGGTCCGGAAGCCCATCCCGTAGCCCTTGTCCCGGTAGTGGCCCATCACGTACCAGTTGAGGCCGGAGACGAGGGCGGTGAACCCGGCCAGCCCGCCGAGCTGGGTGGCGGTGATCCCCTCCGGCGGCGCGGCCGGGGTGACGAAGCCCCGGATCCCCTCCCACCAGATGTCCCAGGGCACCACCAGCAACGCCACCAGCAGCAGGGCGAGCAGGATGGTGCTGACCATCACCCAGTTGGCGAGTTCGAGGGCCCGGCTGATCCGCTTCGCCCCGGCGGCGATCAGGAAGACCAGCACCAGCAGGGCGATCGCCCAGAGCCGTGGCTCCTCCGCCCCGGACGGCGGCGCCTCACCGTGCACCAGCGCGTACATGCCCTGGCCGGCCGAGGCCGCCCATCCCCCGGCGATGAACGCGAAGATCACCAGGAACACCGAGAGCGGTACCCAGAGCAGGTAGCCGGGCGGCACCCGTCCCCAGCCGACCACCGGAGCCTCGCCGGTGGCCATCACGTACCGGGAGCACTCGATGTTGTAGAAGGTCTGCAGCACCGCCGAGATCAGGATGACCCAGCCGACTCCGACGAAGCCGAATTGGCCGACCGCCTGCGGGCCGAGCAGCCACTCGCCGCTGCCGATCGAGATGCCCAGCGCGATCAGGCTCGGGCCGAGGGCGTACTTGACCAGCTCTCGGGGGCCGAGCCTACGGACCTTGAAGACCTCCTCGGGCTCGGGAAGGTCGGCCACGGCGAGCGGGGGACGGCTGGCGCCGAGTGGATAGGAGTGGACATCCGGGACCTGTGTCGCTTCCGCCATGAGATGCCTCCTTGGAAGATCCCCCCGGGCATCAATCGTCATCCATCGGAAACCGGTAAGCAATAATCGATCTCTGTCAGCACGCTCCCGGATAGGTCAATCCTGGATCAGATAGTCCACCTGGTTGTTCGACTGGTCGGGGTCGTGCCCGGTGCCGCGTACCGTCACCGTCGCGGGCGTCCGGGCCACCGGGCCGGGCGGTGCGACGAAGTCGAACCGGAACCGTACGGTCGCCCCGGCGGCCAGCGGTCCGGCCGTACACCGAAAGGTGCCGGCGGACCCGGACAGCCGGCACCCGCCGCCCGGCTCCCCCAGTTCCACAGTGGCCGGAGTGGTCACCAGCACGGAGAGTGCGGCGACTCCCGCCGGGCCGGTGTTCTCGACCATGACGAACAGGGTTCCCGCCCGCGAGTCGGCGCTCGGCGGTTCGAACGTCAGATAGCTGCTGCTGGTCGAGACGTCCGCCGCGTCCGGCGACGAGGTCGTCGGGGTGCTGCCGCGCGGCGCCGCACCGGACGGTCGGCCGGTGGTCGTCGCCGAGGGCCGCTGCGTGGGCGCGGTGGACCTGGCCGGGCCGGTCGGGCTCGGCCCGGCGGAGGCGGTGGTCGCCGGAACGGCCGGTGGTACGACCGCGCTCGACTGGCTGGGCGAGGGCCGCTGGACCAGGGCGGTACCGGAGATCGCGGCGACGACCACCAGCACGCCGGCCGCACCGGTCAGCGCCGACTGCCGGACCACCCGGCGGCGCCGGACCCGCGCCCGTACGTCGCCGACCCCTGGCGCCGTGAGGTATGGCCGGCCGACCCGGTCGAACTCGGCGAAGGCGGCGTCGACCGCCCGCTCGTCGTCGAAGCCCGTCATCGCTGCTCCCCCTCCCGCTCGGTCAGCCGGGCGGCGAGAACCGCCCGCCCCCGGTGCAGCCACGACTTGACCGTGCCCGCCGAAACACCTTCCTGGATCGCGATCTCCGCGACGGAGAGGTCGCCGAGGTGGTACTTGACCAGGGCACGGCGCTGGGTGGCGGGCAGTTCGGCGAGCGCCGCCACCAGCATCACCCGGTCCGGGCTCGGTTCCGGCACGTGGCTCTCGCGTTGCCGCCGCGCCCACCGCAGGAAGGTACGGGACCGCCGGAACCGGTTGGTGGCGCGGTTCCAGGCGACCCGGCGTACCCAGGCGGTCGGGTCGTCGTACCGGGAGACTCGGTCCCACCGCTCGAACAGCTCGCAGAAGGCGTCCTGGACCACGTCCTGCGCCTGGGCCAGATCCCCCGTGTACGCCCAGAGCTGCATGGTCAGCGGGTGGAACGTCAGCGCGTAGAACTCCTGAAAGGAGGCGACCTCCGGCCCGGCCCCACCGCCGCTCCCGGCGACGGCCCCGCCGCCCGGCACGCTCGGCGTGGCCGGACGGCAGGAACCCTGGGGCGGATCGGCACGGGAGGTCACCAGAGCGATAGTGTCAGGCACGGTAAACCAGGAAGATGCGGCGATTGTCGTCCGGCCCGAGATCCCGGTAGATCTCGCCACGCTTGCCGCCGGACCAGACGTCGACCAGCCACCGGGAGGTCCGGCTGTCCGCGCCGTCCTTGGCGGCCGGCGACTTCATGCCCAACCGGTACACCCGGGACTGCCCCGGCGCCAGATAGCCCTTCTCGCACTTGGACCCGGCCGGGAAACCGGCCCGGGTCGACCGGAGCGGGGTGCAGCCGGACCAGTCGCCGCCGTCCGCCGTCATGCTCGCCGGCACCTCGACGATGAAGGTCAGCCCCCACACCGGCTGCGGTCCGGTGTTCCGGACGGTCACCGTCAGGTCGCCGTGCCGGACGCCGCCGACCGGTGACCTGAGCCGCAGGCCCGGAGTCTGCGCCGACAGGTCGGTGATGTCCTCGGCCGGGTCGTACGACGCCGGTGGCTTCGGCGTACCGGTCGGCCGTGCCGGAGCCGGCCGGCGCGGGGTGCTCGCCCCGGTCCCGCTCTTCCTGGGTGGCCCGGTCGGCGCGGCCGTCGCGGGGCTACCCGTGCCGGTCTCCCCGACCGGCGTCGCCAGTACGCCGGTCGGCCCGGCCGTCACCGTCGGTGCGCCGCTCGGCCCGGCGGTCACCGTCGATGCGCCGCTCGGCGCGGCACCGGAGCCGCAGCCGGCCAGCGCCACGGTCAGCGCGGCGGCCAGCAGTACCGCCGGCATCGCCACCGGGTGGCGTGGGCTGGTTCCGAACCCGATCTTTCGCATCGGTCCCCCTCGAAGCTCGTGTCCGGGCTCCTTCGTCGGCCCGGTCGGGGCATACACATCCGTCCCCGGGTCGCGGTTGCACCCGATCGGGGCGGAGTTGCCGCCGTGTCGGAGACCCGACGAACCATTGACCACAACCGGAGCACGGCCGAGGCCACAGTGGACAGTGTGGTCGAGGGGGGCGGGAGAGGGCGAGCAGCGCTGGTCGTCGACGAAGATGCGGGGGCGGGCCCCGGTCAGGGGGCGATGCGGAGTCGCCGGATCGCCGCGTCGTCGTACTCCTCGAACCGGAAGCGGAGCCCGGCGAACGGGCTGCCGGGGAAGTCTCCGGTGATGGTGGCAGTCACCACCGTCCCGGCCGGGGTCTGCTCGACGTCGGTGATCTCGTAGCTGACCAGTGGCACCTCGCCCCGCCAGCGGCGGATCTCGGCAATGCCGCGGTACGTCTTCCCCTCGTCCTCGACCACGGCGTCGTCCGCGAACAACCCGAAGTAGGCCTCGGTGTCCGGCCGCGAGGCGTACGCGAAGTACCGGCGGATGATCTCGGGGGCGGCGTTGGCGCTGGTCACGATCGACCTCCTGAGTTACTTTCAAGGTAGAAGCTAGTAACTTCTAAACTAGCATCAACTCGACGGCGGCTCGACGGGAGGCAGACAGGTGGCAGGCAAGATCAGACTTGAGGACCGCGAGTGCCCGCTCTCCACCGCACTCGGGCATGTCGGCGAGTGGTGGACGCTGCTGATCCTGCACGACGCCTTCGACGGCTACACCCGGTTCGACCAGTTCCAGGCGAACCTGAAGATCTCGTCCAGCATCCTGACCAGCCGGCTGAAGACCCTCACCGACAACGGCCTGCTGACGCGCCGCCGCTACCAGACCCGGCCGGACCGCTACGAGTACGTCCTCACCGACCTCGGCCGCAGCCTCCGGCCGGTGGTGATCGCGCTGGCCGCCTGGGGCAACTCCCGGCTCCGTCCCGAGGAACGCAGCATGATCCTGGTGGACCGGGCCACCGGCGTAGAGGCCGACCCGGTGGTGGTGGACCGGGCCACCGGCCGTCCCCTGGACGGGCCCGACTTCGTCTTCACCGCCGGCCCCGCCGCCAGCCCCGCCATGCGCGCCCGGTACGCCGGCACGACCCCACGCCGCCCCACCCCGCGCCCCCCGACTGACGCACCCGTCCGAGCGGGATCGGAGGCGGCACAGACGGGGCAGCTCGACAGTTCCCGATGACGGGGTCGCCCCGTCGGCGCGACACCCCCGTACGGCTGCGGTCCGGCGGAGGGAAGCGGCCCCGGTGCGGAACCACTGGTACGGGCGGGACGCGACCACCCCAACGAGGCCCCCGAGAACGGGCATTCCGGACCACAGCCGTTACCACGATCCCTAGCCTGGAGGTGCGGGTTTTGTCACGAAAGGGGACCGAGCCGAGACTCATCGGTGGCCGAGATGCCTCATCGAGCAAGAAGAACGTCGCACGGTATCCAACGGTCCGAGCAGTGGGAGCAGCCAACGCCCCGGCGGATCGGCAGAGAATCCCGGGCCGCGCCCGCCGTACTGCCGATGCCCCGGACCGGACGGGCGCTCGCCTGGCAACTCCTCGGCACCCTGGCCCTGCTCGCCGCGCTGGTCTGGATCGGCCGCGCGCACCTGCGAGCCGGCCGCCCGGACACCTGGCTGGTCAGCCCGGTGGACGGCCTCGCCATCGCCCTCGGCGGCGACGGGCCGCACCCGATGCGGCAGCGACTCGGGCTACTCCTGCTGGCCCTGATCTGCTTCGCCGCCTGGCGGCACCGGCGCCGGGTCCGGCTCGCCTACCGGCCCGGGCCGGTGGACGTGCACGAGTTCACCGACGCCACCCCGGACCGCAGCGCCCCGGTCGACGACCTGAAGAGCCAGTTCTGCCAGCGGCTCTCCGAGACGCACATCTATCCGCCGTACGCCGGACCCGCCGACCCGCCACCCGAGACCTTCCTCGACGTGGCCAGCGGGGTGGACCCGCGCAGCGGGCACCCGCTGGCCATCCTGCTCCAGATGCTGCCCCGGCTCTGGCCGAAGATCGGCTACCGGGTGACCGGGGTGTTGCAGGTCCGGGCCCAGGAACCCTGCTACGGCGTCTCCGCCACCGTCACCTCGTTCCTCGGCGGCGGCCGCAGCGCGATGACCACCCAGTGGGGCGGCACCTGGGAGGAGGCGACCCGGCGGACGGCGTACTGGGTGCTGGCCACGATCCTGCCGGTGACCCGGCTGGCCCGGGCCGCGCCGTGGCGCAACTGGTGCGGCCGGGAACTGCCGGCGGCACTCTTCGCCGCGTACAACAAGGGCAAGGAGTTGCAGGACCGGCGGCAGTTCGACGAGGCGCTGCGCTACTACGGCGTGGCGCTGGGGCTCGACCCGTTCAACGCCGACCTGCGGGTGATGGTGGCCAGCGTGCAGGAGGAGATGGGGCTCTTCCTGGACGCGCTGGACACGTACCAGTCGGCGCTGGTGCTGCGCGAGCAGGGCGGCTGGTACGACGACCACGTCTGGACCACCCGCGCCGACCGGCTCCGCCACCTGCCCCGGCACCTGCTCGGTACGCTGCGCTACCTGCGCCGCCGCCCCGACTCGATCAAGCTCCGCTACCAGTACGCCTGCACCCTCGCGTACACCGAACGGACCGTGCACCAGTGGTTCAAGCAGGACGGTGTCGGCGACCGGGAGAAGGTACGCCGCCAGATGCGGCAACGCCTGGAGAAGGCGTTCGTCGACCGGTACTGGCCGGTGGTGGTGACCTTCGCCGACGCGCCCGGTGAGCCGGCCGCCAAGGCGTGGCTGCGCCGGGTGCTGCGGGAGTTCCCGGAGGCGACCCGGGTGGTGTTCCAGATCGCCGCCGCCCAGGAGCTGTATCGGCTGCGCGAGGACACCGTGCTCGCCTGGTTCGTCCGGGCCACCCGGTCCGAGGTGACCCACTCGGCGCTGCTGCTGCTCCGGGACGTCTGGGCACCGCTGCGGCTGGCGAAGGCGTGGCACGACTGGGCCGCCGCTGGCTGGCAGCCGGCGCACCGTCCTGCCGCGACCGGGCTGGCCGGGCGGTCCGGTGACGGTGACGGCCGAGGGCGGGTCGGTGACGGCGGAGAGCCGGCCGGTGACGGCGGAGAGCCGGCCGCGCCGGTCGGCCCGTTCGACGACGGGGGCTGCCTCGCCGGCTGGTGGCGGCGCGGCCCGCGCACCCGGGCCCGGACCCTGAGCCGGGAGTGGCCGTGCGGGGGCGTACTGCTGGACCGGGCGATCCGGCGGGCGCAACGCCGGCGGTGGCCGAGACACTCGCTCCGGTCGTTCGACTTCTACAACGCGGCCTGCACCTACGCCTTCGCGCTCAAGGGGTACTTCCCGGAGCTGGAGCGGACCGCTCCGGCGTACCTGTCGGCGGCCGGCCGGGCGCTGTGGCGGGGCCGCCGGCTGATCGCCGACGCGCTGCCGCTGGCGTACGCGCCCCGCTGGCACCGCCGGCCGGCCGCGCCGCCGGCCGCCCCGACCGGTCCGGTGGCGCCGGAGCCGACCCCGCACCCGTTGCCGCGGCCGGTCGCGCCGCTCGTGGCGAAGGCCGTGGAGCAGTTGCGGGCCGCGCTGGCCTGCACCGAGAGCGGGGTCGCCGCCGACCGGCTACGGCGGTGGATCCTGAGTAGCGAGCCCGATCTGGCGCCGCTGCGCCGGTTGCAGGACTTCGGGTACTTCGAGGAGGAGGTGTACCCGAGCCTCAAGGTGGTGCTGCCGCGCCCGGACAAGGTGATCAACTCTCGGATGTCGGCGTACGCCAAGGAGCTGCTCTGCCAGGGTGCCGTACTCCTCGAACAGACCTGGCACGACCGGGCCCTGCCGCCGCAGACCGCCGACCCGCACCAGCTCATCCGCTGGCTCGACCTGGACGCGGAGACCTGGGACACGCTCTGCCGGATCGCCCTGGACCACGCCCGGTACTGGCGGGACCGGGCCGAGTTCATCCGGCTGCTGCGCGAGGCGGTCGACCCGATCCGGATCGCCGAGGCCCGGTTCCCGCCGGCCATCCCGCGCTACGACGACCTCTGCCTGGCCGGCGCCGACCGGCTGGTCGGGGACGGCAGCCGGGCCGAGGAGAACATCGAGCGGCTGGCCCGGCACAACATCGCGCTGGTGGACCGCCGGCTCAACGCCATCTACCAGACCGTCGCCGAGCACGCCGGGGACGGCAGTCTGCGCGCCCGACGCCGGCTGGCCGAGCTGGACTACCGGGGCGAGCCCCTGCGCGGCGACGAGGCGCAGGGCATCTGCACCCGGCAGGCCGGGCGGTGGCACCAGGTTGCCGAGCGGATGCGCGAGACCGGCCCGGTGGTCGACACCAGCGGCCTGGACGTGCTGCGACTCCAGGAGCGCTGACCGAACCGCCGGCCCGCCATGCGCCCGGTCAGACCAGCTCGGCGTCGTGCACGAGCAGGGCCACCTGGACCCGGTTGGTCAGCTCCAGCTTGGTCAGTAGCCGGGAGACGTACGCCTTCACCGTCGCCACGCTCATGAACAGCGCGGCGGAGATCTCCGCGTTGGACCAGCCCCGCCCGATCGCGACCGCGACCTCCCGCTCCCGGGCGCTCAGCCCGGCGAGCAGGCGTACCGCGCGGTCCCGCCGGAGGTCGGCGTCCCGCCGGGCCGGCGTACCCGCGCCGGTCACGTGCGCGATCAGCTTGCGGGTGACCGTCGGGGAGAGCGTCGCCTCGCCGGCCGCGACCCGGCCGATCGACGCGACGATCTCGGCCGGCGGGGTGTCCTTGAGCAGGAAGCCGCTGGCACCGGCCCGCAACGCCCGCAGCACGTACTCGTCGACGTCGAACGTGGTCAGCACCAGCACCTCCGGCGGGTGTGGCAGCCGGCGCAGCGCCTCGGTGGCGGCCAGCCCATCCATCCGGGGCATCCGGATGTCCATCAGCACCACGTCGGGGCGGTGTGCGGCCACCGCCGGCAGCACCTCGCTGCCGTCGGCCACCTCGCCGACCACCAGCAGCTCCGGCACACCGCCGAGGATCATCGACAGACCGGCCCGGACCAGCGCGTCGTCGTCGACGATCAGCACCCGTACCGGACCGGCCGGCGGCTTCGGCCGCGATCCCGACACCGGATCGGCGTGTCCCCCGCTCACGATGGCCACGGTAGCCAGGCCGCCAGCCGGAAGTCACCCGAGTCGGTACGCCCGTGCTCCAGCCACCCGCCGAGCAGCGCAATCCGTTCACCGAGCCCGACCAGGCCGGTGCCGGTACCCGGGATCCGGGGTCCGGCCGGCTGGCCGACCGGCCACCGGTTGCGTACCTCGACGCTGAGCCCCAGCCCCGGCCGTCCCCGCGCGGTCACCAGCACACTGGTCCCGGGGGCGTGCTTGCGGGCGTTGGTCAGCCCCTCCTGCACGATCCGGTACGCCCCCCGCCCGACCCCGGCCGGGGCGGTCTCCGTGCCGGTCAACTCGGTACGCAGGTCCACCCGCATGCCCGCCTCCCGGGACTCGGCCACCAGGGCCGGCAGGTCGTCCAGGGTCGGCTGCGGCCGCTCCGGCGCCCGGGCCGGCGGAACGGGCGGGTCCGGCTCGCCGGCCGCCGGCAGCGGCACCGGCGGATACGGCGGGTCCGGCGGGTACGCCTTCGGCGCCGCGCCCCAGCCGCCGGAGACCGGCACCGGCTCGACCGCCTGCTCCTGCTCCGCCCCGCCCTCCGGCGGGTCCTCCCGGAGCACGCTGATCACCTCGCGCAGGTCCTGCAACGCCTGGTGGGCGCTGGTCCGGATCACCCCGGCCGCCCGGGCGATCTCCTCCGGCGGCGCGTCGGGCCGGAACTCCAGCGCCCCGGCGTGCAGGCTGAGCAGCGAGATCCGGTGTGCGAGCACGTCGTGCATCTCACCGGCGATCCGGGTCCGTTCCAGCCGCCGGGCCGCCTCGACCCGCAACCGCTGCTCCGCCTCCGCCCGGTACGCCCGGTCCCGCCAGGAGAGCACGAGCTGCCGTCGGGCCCGGATGAACATCCCCCAGGCCAGCACCGAGGCGGTCAGTACCCCACTGAGCGCCATCCCGATCCACGGCCCGTCGGCCGGGTCGGGATTCCGGTACTCGTAGAGCACCGCGACCCCAAGGTGGGCCGCGACCAGCGGGCCGGCCACCGAGAGCGGCCGGTGCACCACCAGGGTCAGCAGGATGATCAGCGTGGCGATCCCGGACGGGGTGGAGAAGAGCGCCACCGGCAGGGCGGCGGCGGCCAGCGCGACCGGCCAGCGGCGGCGTACCCAGAGCGCGAGGCAGAGCGCGGTGCTCAGTACCGCGTCGATCGCGACCGCGAGTTCCGAGTCGGCCCGGTCCGCCACCAGGGTCGGCTGCGGGCGCAGCACATCCCAGAAGGCGATGAACGCGTACCCGGAGGCGATCAGGAAGCAGATCGTGTCGACGATCCAGTCCCGGGTCGACCGGCGGGGCCGGGGACGGCCGGTGGCCAGGTCGGCGGTCAGGGTGGCCGGCAGCAGCCAGGGATGCTCGGGGCGCGCCGCCACACCAGTCATCAGCCCACTGTACGAACCGGCGCCGGCACCGGACACCGACCAAAGTCGAGGTCTCGAAATAGCCGAAGGTCGCCGGGGATGGACTCCGGGCCGCAGCGCCCGACCGGCCGGCCCCGGCAGGCTCGACCGCATGATTGCCGTCGAACACCTGACGAAACGGTACGGCCGGCACACCGCGGTCGACGACGTCTCGTTCCGCTGCGAACCGGGCACCGTGACCGGTTTCCTCGGCCCGAACGGGGCCGGCAAGTCCACCACCATGCGGATGATCTGCGGTTTCACCCCGCCGACCGCCGGCACCGCCACGGTCGAGTCGGTCGACTACCGCCGGTTGCCGAACCCGGGCCGGCGGGTCGGGCTGCTGCTCGACGCCGGTGCGCAGCACCCGGGCCGGTCCGGGCGGGAGACGTTGATGCTCTCGGCCCGCACCATCGGGGTCTCCCGGCGCCGGGTCGACGAGTGCCTTGACCAGGTCGGGTTGAACGCGGTCGCGGCCCGGCGACGGGTCCGGGCGTACTCGTTGGGGATGCGCCAGCGGCTCGGCCTGGCGCAGGCACTGCTCGGCGACCCCCGGGTGCTGATCCTGGACGAGCCGGCGAACGGCCTCGACCCGGAGGGGATCTTCTGGATGCGCGGCCTGCTGCGCGACTTCGCCGACCGGGGCGGCACGGTGCTGCTCTCCTCGCACCTGCTCCGCGAGGTCGAGGCGGTGGCCGACCGGCTGGTGGTGATCGGTGCCGGCCGAGTGGTCGCGCAGGGCAGCAAGGACGAGTTGCTGGCCGGCGCGGGCGCGCTGGTCCGGTCCCGCGACCCGGAGGCGCTGCGCGGCGCCCTGGACCGGGCCGGGCTGCCGGTGCGGTCCAGCACCGACGGCGGCCTGCTGGTCGGGGCCGACCCCGGCGCCGTCGGGCAGGCCGCCGCCGACTCCGGCGTGGCGCTGCTGGAACTCCGGCCGGCGGAGAGCGCCGGCCTGGAACAGATCTTCCTGACCCTGACCGCTGGCGACTCCGTCCGGGAGGCCGTGAGATGACCATCGACGCCACCTTGGGTACCGACACGTCGCCGCGCACCGGGGCCGACCGTGACTCCGGCGCGCACCGCCCGGACGGCGCCGGCCGGCCGACGCTGCTCCGGCTGACCCTGGTCGAGCTGCGCAAACTCGCCGACACCCGGGCCGGCTACTGGCTGTTGATCACCATCGGCCTGGTCGCGGCGATCATCGTGGCCGTGCTGCTCTTCACCGCGCCCGACCCCGACCAGCGGTTCGAGAACTTCTTCGCGCTGTCCCAGATCCCGGTCGGCATCCTGCTGCCGATCCTCGGCATCCTGCTGGTCACCAGCGAGTTCTCCCAGCGCACCGTGCTGACCACCTTCGCGCTGGTGCCGCAGCGGCACCGGGTGGTGGCCGCCAAGCTCGGCGCCGGGGTGGTCGCGGCGCTGATCTCCGTGGCGGCCAGCCTGGCGACGGCGGCGGTCGGCACCGTGCTCGCCGGGCTGGCCGGCGACGGCGGTTCCTGGTCCACCGACGGGTGGGCGTTCGCCGGCGCGGCGGTCTTCCAGGTGGTCAACGTGCTCCTCGGCATCGCGTTCGGCCTGCTGCTCCAGAGCACCCCGCTGGCGATCGTGCTCTCCCTGGTGCTGCCGATCGCCTGGTCCACCCTCGGTGGGATGATCGAGCGGCTGCGCGGTGCCGCCGAGTGGCTGGACACCGGGCTCACCACGGCCGCGCTGGTCGAGCCGCCGAACCCGGGGCACCTCGACGGCGGCCAGTGGGCCCGGCTCGGTGTCTCGGTCGCGGTCTGGGTGCTGGTGCCGCTGGTCGGCGGGCTGATCCGGACGGTACGCCGGGAGGTGTCCTGAGGTGACCGCCGACGCGACCCCGCCGGACCGCACCCGGACGCCGTACCGCGCCCCCGCCCCGGGCCGTATCCCGGCGGCGGCGCCCGGCGAGCCGACGGTGGTGGCCGAGCCGGCCGGCCGGGTGGCCCTGGTCTGGATCCTCTGCCCGCCGCTCGGCGCCGCCCTGCTCTGGCTGGTGCAGTTCTCGGCGGGCTGGCTGGCGTCGCTGCGTTGGATCCCGATGCGCGGCCCGTTCATGCTGATCGACGCGGTCGACGAGCCGTGGGCCACCGGTGGCGCCCTGGTCCTCGGCACGCTGGGCGGGCTGCTCCTGGCCGGGATCGCCGCTGCCGAGCGGTTGACGGTCACCGTCGCCGCCGACGGGGTGACCCTGGTGCGGGGCACCGCCACCCGGCGGATCCGCCGGGACGAGATCACCGGGGCGTTCCGGGACGGCAAGCGGCTCGTCCTGCTCGGGCCCGCCGCCGAGGAACTGGCCCGGGAGCCGTCGGACCTGCCGGCCGACCGGCTCCGGGCCGCCTTCGAGGCGTACGGCTACCGCTGGTACGCCGACGGCGACCCGTACCGGACGGACTTCCGGCGCTGGACCGACGGCGGCCCGGAGCTGCCTCCCGGGGCGAACTCGCTGCTCAAGGCCCGGCAACGGGCGCTGGACAAGGGTGACAAGGCGGACGTGGCCGAGTTGCGGAGCGAACTGGTCCCGCTCGGCGTGGTGGTCCGGGACGAGGGCAAGCGGCAGTACTGGCGCCGGACCCGACCACCCGGACAACCCGGGGACGGATCGGTCGGTCGGCCGGCGGAGCCCGGCTGACCAGGTGGCCGACCGTGCCGGCCGGGGGCCGGGGTGTGCCGTGACCGACACCCGGAGGTCGTTGCCGCCCTTTCCGAGCCGGCAGTATGGTTCCGCGAATGAGCCTCCAGCGCAGCGTCGACCCTGACCAGGTCGGCTTCGACCCGGCGAGGCTGGCCCGCGTCGACGACCACTTCGCCCGGTACGTCGACGCGGGGCAGTTGGCCGGTTGGCAGATCGTGGTGACCAGGCGGGGCGAGATCGCCCATTCCTCGACCTACGGGATGCGGGACCGGGAGGCGGGGCTGCCGGTCGAGTCCGACACCCTCTGGCGGATCTACTCGATGACCAAGCCGGTCACCTCGGTCGCCGCGATGATGCTCTGGGAGGAGGGCCGGCTCCAGCTCACCGACGAGATCAGCCGCTGGCTGCCGGAGTTCGCCGACGTCCGGGTCTACGACCGGGGGTCGGCGCTCAAGCCGTACACGGTGCCGGCGGTCGAGCCGATCCGCGTCTGGCACCTGCTCACCCACACCGCCGGGCTGACCTACGGCTTCCTACAGACCTCGGTGGTCGACGGGCTGTACCGGGCCGCCGGGTACGACCTCTATCCCCCGTCGCACTTCGACCTGGCCACCGCCACCGAGGGCCTGGCCCGGCTGCCGCTGCTCTTCCAGCCCGGCGCCGCCTGGGGCTACTCGGTCGCCACCGACGTGCTCGGCCGGCTGGTCGAGGTGGTTTCCGGCCAGTCGCTGGACGTCTTCTTCACCGAACGCATCCTCCGCCCGCTCGGCATGACCGACACCGGCTGGTGGGCCGAGGGCGCCGACGCGGACCGGCTGGCCGCCTGCTACGCCGCGCACCCGACGACCGGCCAGGCGGTCCGGTACGACGAGGTCGGCGCGCTGGCGCGTACGAAGCCGGCCCTGCTCTCCGGCGGTGGCGGCCTGCTCTCCACGGCGGCCGACTACCACCGGTTCACCCAGTTCCTGCTGCGCGGCGGAGAGCTGGACGGGGTACGCCTGCTCGGTCCGCGGACGGTCCGGTTCATGACCCGCAATCACCTCCCGGAGGGGCAGGACCTGGGGCGGCTCTCGACCGGCGGGTTCGCGGAAACCACCTTCGACGGGATCGGGTTCGGGCTCGGCTTCGCGGTGGTACTCGATCCGGTGCCGAGCCGCACCCCGAGCAACGCGGGCGAGTTCTACTGGGGCGGCATGGCGAGTACGGCGTTCTGGGTCGACCCGGTCGACGAGGTGACCGCGCTGCTCTTCACCCAGCTCGTCCCCTCCAGCACCCATCCGCTCCGTGCGGAGCTGCGCCAGCTCGTCTACGCGGCCCTGGTCGACTGACCCGGCCCATCCGGCGGGTCGGCCCCGCGTCCCCGTACCGACAGGCGTCGGGTCCAGAAGGGCCGCTCGCCGGGCCACCGGGGTTGGCGGGGCAGGGGTAGCGTGGTTGATCGAATCCGGGGGAGGTTCGCCATGGCGATGAGGGCGAAGCGGGTGAGTCTGCTCGACATCGGGCTCGACTCGTCGTTCGACGCGGCGATGACGTTCGTCCAGTCCACGTTGCAGAACATCAACGCCGAGCACCAGCAGCCGATCGTCGACATCGACTTCGTCCGCTCCCGCGACCCGGACACGGTGCTGACCGCCTTCACCGCCTCCTGCGACGTACTGCACGTGATGGCGCACGGCGACCACAGCAGTACCCCCACCTTCGCCAGCAGCGACGGCCGGACGAAGATCTCGCTGGAGGCGCTGGGCGAGGAGGCGGCCGCCCGGGGCCGGGGCATCTCGGCGCACGCGATCCTCGCGGACGGCTGCCGGACCGGCACCGGCGCCTGGCAGAAGGCGGTCCGGGACTGCCTCCAGGACGAGGTCACCTACATCGGCACCTCGGCACAGATCGGCTGGCACGAGAGCGGCGTCTTCTGCTCCGCCTTCTACGGCGCGCTGTTCCGCAACCGGGGCCGGGGCATGAGCCCGGCCGAGCAGGCCCAGGACGCGGCCGAGCGGGCGATCGAGGCGTACACCCTGCTCACCGACCGGCACTGCCCGTTCCGGGTGCTCACGCTCAGCCCGAGCCGCTGGGCCCGGATGGCGCTGGCCTGATCCTGCCCGCCGGTCATGCCGCCGATCGGGGGGTCGTCGCCCGGGAGAACCGGCTCGACCCGCCGGCCCGGCGGGTCGGGGCGGGCAGCCGGGAGGTGCCCGGCGGGGCGCCGACCGCCTGCTGCCAGTGTTCCAGCATCGGCAGCAGGTCCCAGCCGACCTCGCGCCGCCGGGACGCGGCGGCGGCGCAGCGGGCCCGCCAGCTCCACTCGCCGAGCTGCCCGGACGGCCCGGTCAACTCCGCGCGCAGGTCGAGCAGCACGTCGACGGAGTGCCGGAACGCGGTTCGGCTCCGTTCGCCGTCCGGCCGGTCGAGCAGCCAGCCCAGGCCCCGGCCGGCACAGGTCGCGCAGTCGCAGTGCCACATCCCGTTGTCCGGGTACCGGCGCATGGTGGCCTCGATTTCGGGCAGCGGGGCGTACGACAGGCATTGCCGGACCACCGCCGACGGTCGGGATACCCCGACCGGTGGCCGGGATCCGGCGGGCCGGCGCGGATCGAGCCGGCGCAGCGCGGGTTCGGTGCCGATCGCCACCGCGGTCGCCCCGGAGCAGAGCACTCCGAGCACCGGCAGGTCGGCCCGGAGCACCAGCACCGGTACGCCGCAGCCGAGCAACTGGAGCAGCCCCCGCACCGTACTGGCCGGGGTGAACGGGTTCGCCGACTCCTCCACCACCACCGCCACCGGTACGCCGACCGCCGCCACGTAGCGGACCAGGGTCTGTCGGGCGATCCGGTCGGCGAGCCAGCACGGGTGCATCGGCAGCAGCGCGATGGCGTCACCGAGCCGGGCGGCCCGTTCGAGGATCCCGGCCAGGCCGGCGGTGTCGTCCCGGTCCAGGTAACCCGAGTCGGTCAGCACCGGCAGCCCGAGGTCCCGCTGGCAGTCGATCCACCGCGGGTCGAACGGGGCGGTTGCGGGCAGCCGGCCGTCTCCGGCGTACCGGGCCGCGTCGAGCAGCACCGGCCGGCGGTAGTGGTCGACCTCCCGCAGGTGCCGGGCCCGGCCCAGGCAGCCGCGCAGGTTGCCCCGGTCGGCGGTGACGACCAGGCCGCCGCCGCTCCGGTCGGCCACCTCGGCCGCCTGGGTGACCTGGCTGGTCCGGCAGTGCAGCAGCAGGCTGCGGTCGAGATCCCCGATCCGCCGCACCGTTCCGCCCGATCGCCCGTCAAGGTCCCGCGCCACGAACCCTCACCCCGCTGATCGTCGTCAAGACATTGATCACCATGAGTGCTTAGATGGTAACTTGACGCAACCGAGAGAGGTAACCGGGGTGCAATTCCTTTGGCAGATTGCGGAAAGTGCCTTGGCCACCGCGACCGGTTCCGGTAACGGAACCCCGCGCCGCCCGGGTGGACGCGCAACTCCGCGCCGACGGGTGACTTTCACCCTCGGCGTGGCCCGCCTCTCGGATCTTTGCGGAAGACTATCGAGCCGCGAGACAGCTATGCGCGACCAGCCCGGACGGCGGTCGGCTCAGAGCACCATCTCTCGCCAGCCCGGGCGCCCACCTAGCCAGGCATCCGCGAGGATGCGCGCGGACGCCTCACCGGGGCACTGTTGCACCTTCGAGCGCCCTTGGGCGCCCCCGACCTGGGCCTCGACTTCCCATCGCTGCCCATCCGTACGAATGTAGACGTCGCGCCGTGAGCGCGGACCCCGATCGCCGTTCCACCAGTGCCGCTCGACTCTCACCCGGTCACGGTATAGCACGGAGAGACCTGCTGGATATCCTCAATAACCAAACCTTGACCTCCCGGTTATCGTCCGGGCCCCGCCGGCGGCTGCCGAAGCCGGACCGATTAGGTGCCGGAGGGTCGGCACCGGGGCGGGCTGGGCCGGCCGTCAACTACGGGGGAAGGTGACGGCCGTACTGCGGGCGCCCGCCCCGGGGCCTGTCCGGGTCGGCCACCGACGACGTCGCGCCGGTGACCGACCTCCACCGGCCCGCCCCCACGTCGGCGGAGGGCGGCCCGCCGGCGTCGGGTCGCGCGGCGGACCGACCAGCGAAGCATGTCGTCGCCCCGGGTCCCGATGTCGGACAATCCGTCCGCTTAGCCCGAAACCACCGACGACGGCCCGGCACCGCGCACGGGCGTCTCCCGGAGCCGGTCCCGCACCGGGCGGCCCGTCATCCGCCGGCCGCCCGGAGAATCTCGGTACGCCCCACCGGGGCCGGCCAGACCTGCAACAGGTAGTCCTCCACCCGGCCGGCGACGGGCCGGCCGACGCAGAAATGCCGCCCCCGGGCGTGCACCCGGATCCGGTAGCTGCCCGCGCCACGGAAGCTGACCCGGGGAAAGTCGGTACCGCCGCCGCGCGCCGACCGGACGTGCGACTGGCCGACCTCGGTCCGGTACGAGATCTCGACCGCGTCGTCCCAGCCGGCCGTCTCCGCCGCCGGCCGTTCGGCGTGCAGCTCGACGGTGAGGTTGACCCAGCCGCCGCCGCAGCCGGTACGCACCAGCATGGCTCCCTCGGTCACTCCCACCAGGCCGTTGTCCCGGGCGTTGGCCTGCCAGTGCCAGCGTGGCGGCGGATCGGGATCGGTCAGGCAGAAGAAGGACCGGGCGACGCGTACGACCCCGGCACAGACCCACATCGCGTCGGTCACCCGGTATTCGAGCAGCGACCCCGCCCCGAGGGGTATCAACGTCGCTCACCCGTTCCACGTAGGGCGGTGATGGGCAGCACCGCGCTTCTCCCCGCATCAGCGCATCAGACAGTTGTATTCGTAAATGTCTTCCCTTGCACTCTGACACAGCACCTCGATGCCGTCCACTCGCGTCCCGTGATGACCTGGGAAGCGCACGTGCATTTGCGGTTTGCAGACGCCACGTGCAATCACACTCCGTTTTGGTCACTGTGCGCAGTGATGTGATGCGTAGAACGACCGCCCATGCCGCGCAACATCGGTCGTATCGCCCTGTTCCCTCGCGGACGGGTCAACAGTAAGTTAGCTGCACAGACAAATACCTGTCTCGCGAGATGCAACTTGCACCACGGCATGCCACTCTCCCCCGAGGAGCAACTCGCGCGTCAGACCGGCCGCCGCCCACATTCGCCGTCCAGCGGTGACGGCACTACGGGCAGTGACGTTCACACCAAGAATGGAGGCGCTGTCAGTGGCGAAGCACCAGCTGATCCGGCCGCTGAGTTCCCGCGCGGGCAAGGAACCCATCCGTCATGCTGCTCCGGCCTGCCCCCAGGTTGACCTCGCATCCGCCCCGCGCCACGCGCGCCAGGTCGAGGAGCGGTGATGACCGTGACGCAGTTCCAGGACGCCAGAGGGGACCTGTTCGACAGCCCGCTGCCCCGGCGTTCTCCAGGGGCCCGGCTGGACAGCGGCGGCGAGGAGGCCCTGCCCGAGAGCGCCTTCGACCAACCGGGTCCCGGCGCCGCCGGCCAGCCCCGGTCCGGCCAGTCGGCCGTACACGCCGAGTTGGGTGTGCTCCGGGACCGGGTGCCCGGAGTACGCGGTGCCGTGCTCGCCGGCATCGACGGGCGGCTCCTCGTGCACGACCTCACCGCCGGCCCCGAGCCGCTCGACCTCGCCGCGCTCGCGGCGACCACCTTCGGGCTCGGTCGGCAGTGCGGCCTGACGCTCCAACAGGGTCCGCTGCGCGAACTGACGGTCCACAGCCACCAGGGCTACTTCACGGTGTACGGGGTGAGCGACCAGGTGTTGCTCGCCGTGCTCGGCGACGACCGGTTGAACGTGTCGTGGCTGCACCTGGAGGCGGGACCGGTCGCCGAACGGATCGCTGACCTGCTGCACGTCGGCGGCACCACGTAGCAGCATGGGCTGGGGCCGGCGCGGGGCAAGCCCTGCGCCGGCCACCCGCCAACTCCCGCTCCACCCGCCGGCCGAATCCCCCACCGGCCCCGGACGCGGTCAGCCGATCATCAGGTAGCGGGTCACCACCCCGGCCGCGGCGGTGACCGCCTGGCGCAGCGTCGCGGCGGCGTCCACGATGCCGGCGTCCAGCGCGGTGACGTACGTCCCGGCCACCACGTCGAAGGTGACCCCCGGACCACGGCGGCACAGGTCGGCCGGTCCGGCCTCCGGGTCCCGCCCCGCGTTGCGCATCAACTCCTCGTACGGCGCGACCAGCGCGTCGACCACCACCGCGTAGCCGAGCGCCTCGTCACCGCCGGGCGGCAGCCGGGGCCCGATCCGACCGGCGACGGTCAGCAGGGCCGCCCCGCCGCCGGGGACGAGTCCCCACTCGACGGCCGCCTTGGCGTTGCGTACCGCGTCGTCGATCTGCCGCTTGCGCTTCTTGAGCTGCCCCTCGGTCGACTCGCCGACCCGGATCACCGCCACCCCGCCGCCCAGCCGGGCCAGCCGCTCCCGCAGCAGTTCCCGGTCCTGCCCGGCCGCCTGCCGCGCCAACTCGGCCCGCAGCCCCTGCACCCGGCGCCGGGCCAGGTCCGGATCGCCGGCCCCGTCCACCAGCGTGGTGTCCCGGCGAGTGGTGATCACCTTTCGGGCACCACCCAGCACCTGCGCGGTGGCGGCGGCGAGCCCGCCCTCGGCGTCGCCGACCACCTGCGCCCCGGTGAGCAGCGCCAGGTCCGCCATCACGGTGCAGCGCTCCTCGTCCGGCCAGGGCAGCCGGACCGCGACCGAGTTGAGGGTGTGCCGCATCTTGCCGACGATCAGCGCGGTCAGGGCGGCGTCCCGGACGTCCCGGGCGAAGACCGCCAGCGGCCGCCCGGACCGGCCGACCTCGTCCAGCAGCGGCTGTAACTCCGGTACGGCGGAGAGCCGCTGGTCGACGATGAGGATCGACGGATCGTCCAGCACGGCCTCGGCCTCCTCGGGGTCGGTCACGAAGTACGGCGAGACGTGCCCGGCCGGCACCCTCGTCCCCCTGGTGAGTTCGAGTTCGAGCCCGAAGAGGTTGCTCTCCTCGACGATCACCACGCCGTCCTTGCCGACCCGCTCCATCGCAGTGGCCAGCAGGTCGCCGATCACCTCGTCGCCGGAGGCGATCGTGGAGACCATCCTGAGCTGCTCCTTCGTCTCCACCGGCACCGCCAGGTCGCCGAGTTCGGCGAGGACCGCCAGGGCGGCCGACTCGATCCCCCGGCACAGCGCCACCGGGTTGGCGCCGGCCCGCAACGCCGCCGAGGCACCGTCCAGCATGGCCTGGGCCAGTACCACGGTGGTGGTGGCGCCGTCGCCGACCCGGTGCCGTACCCCCTCCACCAGTTCCCGGACATAGCTGGCGCCGATCGCGTCCCGGGTGTCGTACGCGGTGAACAGCCGCACCACGCTCGCCGCGTCGGCCAGCTCGTGGTAGGCGCCGGAGGCGTCCTCGACCAGTACCCGCCGGCCGAGCGGCCCGAAGGTACGCCGTACCAGATCGGCGCCGGCCCGGAAGCCGCGGGCGACGATCGCCTGGTGCCGGTTGAAGTTGCTGGGCCGGGGCACTGCCGCGACGGTCTCCTTGACCACCCCGCCCGGTCGGCCCTCGCCGGTCCCGGGCAGGTTGGCCGTCGGCGGGACGGTGGCCAGATAGATGTGCGGCTCGGCGTTGTACGCGCTCCACTTCGGCTTCTGGTCCGGCCGGCGGCGGACCACCCCGTCGTGGACGTACCGGAACAGCTCGTCGACGCCGACCCGGCCGTCGCCGTCCAGGTCGGCACCGCCGGTGGCCAGCCCCTCCAGCAGCACGTCGGTGAAGATCGAGCCACGGGGCGCGGACTCGACCAGGCCGTCGGACTCGAAGGCGTACTCGTAGCTATCGCAGGCGCTGATCACCACGTACCCCCGGCCGACCTGGCCTTCCAGCGCACCCTGCGGCGCGCCCTTGAAGCCCTCGGCGAACGCACCGGCGAAACAGCAGTCCAGCACCAGGACCTTGGCGGCGGCCCGGCACGCCTCCAGTTGCTCGTTGAGGAAGGAGCGGGAGATGGCGGTGCTGGCCGGTCGGGTCCGCACGGTGTTGGCGGCGGCGAAGTAGAGCCGGTGGAACGGGTCGACGATGCCGTGGCAGGAGAAGTAGAGCAGCACCAGGTCGTCGTTGACCCGGTCGGTGAGCAGGTCCTCGATCTCCCGGCGTACCTCCTGGTCGGAGGCGTCCTGCAGGGTGCGCACGGTGAAGTTGCCCACCGACGGGTCCTCCAGCACCGCCGCCAGCCGTTCCACGTCCTGCTCGGGAGCCCGGAGCTGGTCCAGCGACGGGTCGTCGTACTCGCCGACCGCGACCAGCAGCGCGTAACGGCCGGCCGGCGGGTTAATCCGCACCGGGGCCGGGGCCGCTCTGTGTCGGCGGCACGCCGAGCCACTCGACCACCATCTGCTCGGTGTCCTCGCTGGGTGCGCTGATCGTCAGGGTGCGCCGGCCGTCCCGCAGGGTGATCCGCCGGGCGGCGCCGCGTTCGAGGAAGGCGACCGCGACCTGGGCCAGCGCCGCGACGGTGCTGGCCGAGAAGAGGCCGGTGACCACGAGCTCGGCCAGTGATCCGGCGGCACCGCCCTTGCGGGCGAACGCGCCGGTGCCGCCGAACCCGCCGAGGTCGGACAGGTCGCCGCGACCGGGCACTCCGCCGAGTTCGGGCGGTGCGTGCGGGTCGGGCGGCGTGTCGGGATCGGGCGGGACCGTCGGATCGTCGACACCGGGCCGGACGACGTGCAGGATCGTCCGGGTGTGCAGCTCCCGAGCCAGCGCGGAGGCGGATTCGGCGTCGCCGCGCGCGCTACCGGGGACCGGCCCGGAAACCACCAGGGTGAGCACACCAGCATTCATAGAGTAATGGTGTCGTAACCATGAGTAATCTCCTGTCGGGTTACCGACACTGTCCCGTCAGCCTGCTGACACCGGTGCCCCGGATCGTCCGGCCAGCGAAGTGGTGGGGGCGGCGGGCGCGTCCGGCTCGCCGGGCTGGCCCGGGCGGCGGCGCAGCAGGATCGAGAAGACCGCGGCGGCGGCGCAGAGCGCCCCGGCGGCGTACCAGGCCAGGGTGTAGCTGCCGAGCTGGTCCCGGATCAGCCCGGCGCCGGTGGCCGCCACCGCCGCCCCGACCTGGTGAGCGGCGAAGACCCAGCCGAACACCACGGCACCGCTGGCCCCGAAGTACTCCCGGCACAGCGCCACCGTCGGCGGCACGGTGGCCACCCAGTCCAGCCCGTAGAAGATCACGAATACCAGCATGCTCGGCCGGGTCGAGCCGCTGAACAGGCTCGGCAGCACCAGCAGCGACAGCCCGCGCAGCGCGTAGTAGCCGGCGAGCAGCACCCGGCTGTCGAACCGGTCGGTCAGCCAGCCCGACGCGATGGTGCCGGCGATGTCGAAGAGCCCGACCAGGGCGAGCAGGCCGGCGGCGGCGGTCTCGGTCATCCCGTGGTCGTGCGCGGCCGGGATGAAGTGCGTACCGACCAGGCCGTTCGTCGAGGCGCCGCAGATCGCGAAGCCGCCGGCGAGCAGCCAGAACGCCGGGGTCCGGGCCGCGGTGCGCAGCGCCCGGAGCGCCCGGGAGGCCGCCCCGCCGGTCCGGACCGGCGCCGGCACGACCTCGGTCGCACCGTAGGGCGGCAGGCCGAGATCCGCCGGGTGGTCCCGGAGCAGCCACCCCACCAGGGGTACGACGGCCAGCGCCGAGCCGGCCACCACCAGCGCGGCGGTCCGCCAGCCGTACGCCTCGACCAGGTTCGCCAGCAGCGGCAGGAAGACGAGTTGCCCGGCGGCGCCACCGGCGGTGAGTACCCCGGTAACCAGTCCCCGGCGCTTGACGAACCACCGCCCGGTCACCGTGGCCACGAAGGCGAGCGCCATCGACCCGGTACCCAGCCCGACCAGCACGCCCCAGCAGAGGATCAGCTCCGCGCTGGTCCGCATGAACACGGTCAGCCCGCTGCCGGCGGCGACCAGCGTCAGCGCGGCCGCCACCACCCGCCGGATGCCGAACCGGTCCATCAGGGCGGCGGCGAACGGTGCGGTCAGCCCGAACAGCAGCAGGTTGACCGAGACCGCGGCCGAGATGGTGGCCAGCGGCCAGCCGAACTCCGCGTGCAGCGGATGCAGCAGGACGGACGGGGTGGCCCGGAACCCGGCGGCGCCGACCAGCGCGACGAAGGCGACGGCGGCGACCACCCAGGCGGGGTGCAGGCGGCGGGAGCTCACCCGACGAGTCTGCGGGCCGGCGGGACCCCGGACGAGTGGCCGGAAAGCCATGATGCGCAAGAATTGGGCCAACACGACGGAAGAGCGGAGCAGCGGGTGACCATCATCACGCCGGCGGGTACGCCGCCGGAGAACTCCTCGGACGCACGCCCGGGCATGGGCACATCGGGTCAGGGCCGCACCGGCCGCCGGTCGACATCGGCACCGCCCCGGCCGCACCGGATCGTGGTGCTCGCCCTGGACTCGGTGGTGGGACTGGACCTCGGCACCCCGGCCCAGGTCTTCGGCACCGCCCGTGACACTGACGAGGAGCCCCTCTACACCGTCACCACCTGCACCTCCGGCGGCCGGCCGGTAGGCAGCACCGCCGGGTTCCAGGTGCTGCCCGACCACGGGCTGGAGATCCTGGCCGACGCCGACACCATCGTGCTGCCCGGCATCCACGACGGCCCGCCGTTGACCGACGGCACCGTCGCCCCGGAGATTCGCGCGGCGCTGCGCGAGGCGCACGACCGGGGCGTACGGATCATGTCGATCTGCACCGGGGCGTTCGTCCTCGCCGCCGCCGGACTGCTGGACGACCGGGTCGCCACCACCCACTGGGCGTACGCCAACCGGTTCCGCCGGTTCCACCCGAGGGTCCGGCTCGATCCCGAGGTGCTCTTCGTGGACGACGGCGACCTGCTCACCTCGGCCGGGGTGGCCGCCGGCCTCGACCTGTGCCTGCACGTCATCCGGACCGACCACGGCAGCGGGGTCGCCAACCGGTCCGCCCGGCGCTGCGTGGTGCCCTCCTGGCGGGACGGCGGGCAGGCGCAGTACATCGAACGACCGCTGCCGGACGCGGCGGAGACCGGTACCGGCCGGACCAGGGACTGGATCCAGCACCGGCTGCACGAGCCGCTGACCCTGCCGCAGATGGCCGCGCACGCCAGCATGAGCGTCCGGACCTTCACCCGGCGGTTCCGCGAGGAGACCGGCCTCAGCCCGGCGCAGTGGCTGCTGCGGCAGCGCACCGAGCATGCCCGGCTGCTGCTGGAGACCACCGATCTCGGCGTCGACCAGGTGGCCCGGCGGTCCGGCTTCGGCACCGCCGCCGCGCTG
This sequence comes from Plantactinospora sp. ZYX-F-223, assembly GCF_039649625.1. Classification (NCBI taxonomy): domain Bacteria; kingdom Bacillati; phylum Actinomycetota; class Actinomycetes; order Micromonosporales; family Micromonosporaceae; genus Plantactinospora; species Plantactinospora sp. ZYX-F-223. Next base: position 151,597 of record NZ_JBDJAV010000017.1, read on the forward strand.
CGGCAACAGCTCCACCAGCGGATCGGGGTGCCGCCGACCGCCTACCGGCGTACCTTCCGGGCGCCCCGGGCCGTCGGCGTCGACCCGGCCCAGGCGTAGCGAAGGGGCCCCGCTGGTGCGGCGGGGCCCCTCGGCGGATTTCAGCGTTGTGGACGGATCGGCTCGCGGCGTCAGGTGCAGGTGTTGCCGTTGAGGGTGAAGGCGGTCGGTGCCGGGTTCGGGCCGGTGTTCGAGGCGAGGAAGCTGAACTGGACCGTGCCGCCCGGCGCGATGTTCCCGTTCCAGTTGACGTTCCGGGCGGTCACCACCGCGCCGGACTGGCTGCCGGCGGCGTTCCAGAAGGTGCCGGCGCGCTGCGCGGCGGGGAAGGTCCAGCCCACCGTCCAGCCGCTGACCGGCTCGGTGCCGGTGTTGGTGACCGTCACGGTCGCGTTGAAGCCGGTCCCCCACTGCTGGTCGACCCGGTAGCTGATCCGGCAGGCGGCCGGCGGGGCGGTGGTGCCGAACTCGATCTTGTGGAGCTGGCCCGGCAGGTCGTTCACCAGGTACAGCTCGCCGTTGGCGTCCTGGCCGAGGCTGGTCGGCTGGATGGTCAGCTCGGTCAGCGCCCGGGTCTGGTACGCCCCACCGGGGGTGGCCGGGGGCCGCACCACGAACGCCGTACCGGAGCAGTAGTCGGTGGCCAGGTAGGTGCCGGTGGCGATCTCGGCGTACTCCTCGCCCCGGTAGACGTACCCGCCGATCACCGCGCAGCCGTCGGTCGAGGTGCGGTACGAGTAGATCGGCTCGACGTACTCGGCGCCGGCCTGGCAGCGGTCGGGGTTGAAGACCTGCGGCCCCTCCCGGCAGGACCAGCCGAGGTTGGCACCGGCCTGGTCCGCGCCCAGGTGGTCGATCTCCTCGAAGGTGCCCTGCCCGACGTCGGCGATCCAGAGCGAGCCGTCCCCGCCGAGGTCGTGCGAGAACTTCCACGGGTTGCGCAGCCCGTACGTCCAGATCTCCGGCCGGGCGTTCGCGGTGCCCACGAACGGGTTGTCCGCCGGTACGCAGTACGGCCGCCCGTCGCAGGAGCGGTTCACGTCGAGCCGGAGGATCTTGCCGAGCAGGGTGTTCAGGTTCTGCCCCGAGTTGAGTACGTCGTCCGAACCGCCGCCGTCGCCGATGCTCCAGTAGAGGTAGCCGTCCGGGCCGAAGGCGACGTGCCCGCCGTTGTGGTTGGAGAACTCGGCGTGGGCCTGGGTCAGGATCACCTGCTCCCCGTCCGCCGGGATCGGCGTCTGGTCGGCCGCGTCGAGGGTGAACCGGGAGAGCGTGACCGTGCCCTCGGGCAGTGCGGTGTAGGCGACGTACAGGGTCCGGGTCTGCCCGAAGTCCGGCGTGGTGACCAGGCCGAGCAGTCCGCGCTCGTTGCCGGAGGTGTCGACCCGGTCCCTGATGTCGAGCAGCGGGTCCGTCGCCAGCCCGGTGTCCGGGTGGTAGACCCGGATCGTCCCCTGCTTCTCGGCGATCAGCAGCCGGTCGCTGCCGTCGTCGGGGGCGAAGATCGCGGTCGGCCGCTGAAGGCCGAAGGCGAGCTGAGTGGTGCTGACGGTGAGCTGGTCCAGGGGTGGCACGGCAGCCGCCGCCGCCTGGTCCGGGGCGGGCTGTCCGGCGGCGGGTGGCGTGCCGAACGCGACGAGCGGGGCGATCAGGGCGGCCGCGCCGACCAGGCAGAGGCGCCCGACGGATTGACGTCGCAACATATTCACTCCCATCGGTTAACAGGAAGGTAATGCTGCGAACGATCGCTAGATCACGACGTCCCGAAGTGTGGGAACGCTCCCACGCGCAACTACCGGCCGTCGGTACGCATGGCGCGCACCTGTTCGAGGTGCGCCGGCAGGTGGATCCGGCCGTGGATGTCGAGCATCCGCCCCCACGGCAGGGACTCCTCGATGTGCAGCTCGAAGCCCTCCCGCAGATGCGAGTCGACCGGCGTCTCCGCCTCCGGCCCCAGCCGGTCCACCAGCGCGCAGAGCCGCTCGCTGGTGGAGCGCAGCCGGGCGGCCAGCTCGGGCAGCCCGCCGTCGCGCGGCAGCATCGCGTCCACCTGCGGGCGCAGCGTCGACTGCCCGTCGTAGTACGCCCACGGGGAGCCGGCCAGCACCGCTTCGGTCGCCTCGGTCAGCAACTCGTCGTTGGCGGCGAGGTGCACCAGCACCTCCTCGACGGTCAACTCCCCCGGCGGCGGTGGCCCGAACGAGCCCCCGTCGACCTCGGCGAGCAGGTCCGCGTACGCCCGGCGCAGCTCGGCCGTCTCCATTCGACCGAGTCTAGGAAGAGTTCCCGTGCCGCACCCGGTTATCGCCGGACCGGCCGCCCGCCCCGATCGGTCAGCGACCGCGCCGGCCGCGCCGCGCGCGCAGGTAGTCGGAGACCACGTACTCGCCGAGGTCGTCCAGTTCCGGGGTGAAGACCCGGCCGCCGCAGCGCCGCGCCACCGCGTCGACGAACCGGCGCAGCCCGGGATCCTCGCCCAGCATGAACAGGTTCATCGTGGCGCCGTACCGGGTCAGCTTGTCCACCTCGGCGACCGTCAACTGGATGGTCTCCGGCAACGACGGCCAGTTGAACACCCCGCCGCCGAGTTCCGGATCCAGGTGCGCGGTCGGCTCGCCGTCGGTGACCACCAGCACCACCGGCTCGGAGCCGGAGTGCCGGCGCAGGTGCCGGCCGGCCAGCATCAGCGCGTGTTGCAGGTTGGTGCCCTGCACCATGTCCGGCTCCACCCCGGCCAGCTCCTGCTGGGTCAGCGGCATCGCCTCCCGGCCGAAGCCGATGATCTGCAACGCGTCCTGCGGGAACCTGGTGGCGACCAGGTGCGACAGCGCCAGCGCGGTCTGCTTCATCGGCCCCCAGCGACCCTCGGAGATCATCGAGAAGGAGAGGTCGACGCAGAGCGCCACCGCCGCCGAGGCGCGCCGCTCGGTCTCCACCACCTCGAAGTCCTCGACCGCCAGTGCCACCGGCACCCCGGCACCGCCGCGCCGGACCGCCCGGCCGAGCGTACGCACCACGTCGAGCGGCTGCTCGTCGCCGTACTCCCAGGGGCGGGACGCGCCGGTCACCTCACCGGCGGCACCGGCCGAACGCAGGTCGTGCTGCCCCTGCCGGCCGCTCCGCAACTCGGCGAAGATCCGGCGCAGCGCCGTACCGCCGAGCCGGCGCAGGGCCTTCGGGCTCAGGGTCAGCCCCTCGGCGCCCCGGGTCACCCAGCCCTGCCGGCGCAGCTCCCGCTCCAGTTCGCGCAGCCGGCGTACGTCGTCGGCGGCGTCCCGGCCCAGATTGCGCTGCACCGACTCCACGTCGATGTCGTCCAGGGTCGCCCCCGGATGCTCCTGGCCGAGCTGGTCCAGCAGGTCGTCCAGGTCGGCGATCTCGCCGAGCGCCCCGGCCGCCTCGCCGTAGCCGAGCGGCTGGTCGCCCCGGACCCGCTCCCGGCGGTCCCAGGCCAGGTCGGGGCGGAGCGAGCGCAGGTTGGCGTCCAGCGCGGAGAGCTGCCCGGCCAACTCCGGGCCGAGCGAGGACTCCATCAGCCGGGACAGCTCCTCGCGCTGGGCCGGCGAGAGCGAGCGCATCAGCCGTTCCCCGGCGGCGGCCCGCCGGGCCAGCGCGTCGACCAGCTCGTCCACCGTCTCCGGGTTCTCCGGGAAGAACTCGCCGTGCCGCCGCATGAACTCGGCGAACGCGTCGGTGGTGTCCTCGCCCCGGTCGTGCCGGGCCAGCAGGTCGTTGAGGTCGCGCAGCATCTCGGAGAGCTGCCGCTGCGCCGCCGGATTCGCGGCACCGCGCATCGCGTCCCGGAGCCCGCTGAACCGCTGCTCCAGCACATCCCGGCGCAGCCCGTCGAGAATCTGCTGGTAGGCGGCCCGGGCCTCGTCGCTGGCCCACTCGTAGCCGGAAAGCTCCTCCACCGCCCGGGCGGTCGACGAGGGCAGGTTGTCCAGCACCGCCTCGGCGAACCGGGCGTTGTCGTCGTCCCGGCCACGCAGCTCGTCGCGCTCGGCGGCGAGCGCCTGGTCGAGCAGGGCCCGGGCCCGGGTCACCGCGCCGTCCAGGTCACCCCGGCGCAGCGCGTCCCGGCGCATCCGCCGGGCCCGGGCGACCAGGTCGTCCAGGCCGCCCCGGCCCTGCGGGCCGCGCCGGAGCAGGTTGCGTAGCGCCTCGCGCAGGCTGCCGCCGGCCAGCACCTCGGCGCCGACCGAATCCACTGCTGCCCGTACGTCGTAGGGCGGGGCGAGCGGGTCGGGGCCGCCGCGCCAGGAGCCGTACCGGAAGCGGTTTCCGCCGGCCACGCTCAGGCCCAGTCGTCGTCGCGGGTCGAGCGCTCGCCCGGACCACGCTCGCCGGGGCCACGGCCACCGTCGGGGCTGCGCCCGCCGTAGCGGGTACGGCCCTCGTCGGTCACGTCCTTGGCCAGCCGCCGGGTCAGGTGCAGCCCTTCGAGTACGAACTCGATCCCGGCCGCCGCCTCCGCCGGGGTGGGCGCGTCGCCCAGCCCGAGCCGGTCCAGCGCCTTGGCCAGCCCCGGTACGGTGCCGACCTGCCGGAGCAGCTCGGTCGGGCCGACCAGCTCACCGGTTTCGATGATCGCGCCGTCGGCGACCAGCGCGGTGAAGCCGGAGACGTCCAACCCGGCCATCCGGGCCCGGAAGGTCTCGGCGGTGGCGGTCCGGAGCAGGTGACCGAGGATCTCGATCTCCCGGCCCTCCTCGCCGCTCTCGAACTCGACCTTGCCACGCAGGGTGCTGGTCACCGAGACCGCGTCACCGACCCGGGCCACCGGCTCGGTGTCGGCCGGGGCGGCGGGCTGCCCGTCCGGCCCGCCGGCGCCGAGCAGCCCGGCCCGGCGCAGTGCGGCGGCCGAGACCGTCTCGGCGGCGGCGATGGCGAACCGGGCCGAGACACCCGAGCGCGGGTCGACGGCCGGGGACTCCCGCACCGCCCGGGCGAACCGGGCCAGCACCTCCAGTACGTGCTCCGGCACGGCCGCGACCAGCGCCGCCTCCTGCCGGATCAGGTCCAGCTCCAGCTCCAGGTCGAGCGGGTAGTGGGTGCGGATCTCGGCGCCGAACCGGTCCTTGAGCGGGGTGATGATCCGCCCCCGGTTGGTGTAGTCCTCGGGGTTGGCGCTCGCCACCAGCAGCAGGTCCAGCGGCAGCCGGAGCTGGTAGCCGCGTACCTGGATGTCCCGTTCCTCCAGCACGTTGAGCAGGGCCACCTGGATCCGCTCGGCCAGGTCGGGCAGCTCGTTGACGGCGAAGATGCCCCGGTTGGTCCGGGGTACCAGTCCGAAGTGGATCGTCTCCGGGTCGCCGAGGGTACGCCCCTGGGCCACCCGGATCGGGTCCACGTCGCCGATCAGGTCACCGACGCTGGTGTCCGGGGTGGCGAGCTTCTCGCCGTACCGCATCGACCGGTGCAGCCAGCCGATCGGCAGCTCGTCACCGGACTCCTCGACCGCCCGGCGGGACGCCGGGGTCAGCGGGTGCAACGGGTGCTCGTTCAGCTCGGAACCACGGATCACCGGGGTCCACTCGTCGAGGAGTTGGCCGAGGGCGCGGATCAGCCGGGTCTTGCCCTGGCCGCGCTCGCCGAGCAGCACCATGTCGTGCCCGGCCAGCAGGGCCCGCTCGACCTCGGGGAGCACGGTCTCGTCGTAGCCGACGATGCCGGGGAAGCGGGGTTCGCCGGACCGGAGCCGGGCCAGCAGGTTGTCCCGGAGTTCCTGCTTGACCGTCCGGTACCGGTGCCCGGCGGCGCGCAGCTCGCCGAGGGTGCCGGGAAGCTCGGCCGGCGGGGTCGGTGGGACCTGGGAAATTTCCGTCACGCACCTACGCTAGCTCTCGATCGTGTCGATCGCGGGTCGCCAACGGTCCAGTCAAGATCGATCCGGTACCGTCGGATCCGCTGGAAGGGGGAGGGTTATGAGTACACCGCATGAAAACGGGACGAAACTCGGCATCAGCCTGAGCCTCGGGATCTCACTCGGCGCCTTGGTCGGCCTGCTCCTCGGCCTGCTCCTCGGCAACGTCGCGCTGGGCCTGGCCTTCGGCGCGCTGATCGGGGTGACGTTCGGGACGCTGGTCGGCACCCTCTCGGGAGGCAGCCGCGCCAGGGAGTGACGGCGGCCACCGGCCCCGGGCGACCGCGATCAAGCCAGTCGCCCGGGGCCGGCGCAGGTCCGGGCCCAGTCGCAGCCGGCGCAGCGCCGAGGGTCAGGCGCAGTGGTCGCAGGCGCCCCGGCGGCGCAGGTGGTAGGCCAGGGTGGCGGCGCCGAGCGCGATCCCCCAGACCGGCCAGAGCAGCATCGGGATGACCATCAGGGTGCTCCCGCCCAGTTCGTCGAGGAGTTCCGGCTGCCCGTAGAGGGCCAGGCCGGCGGCGGTGATCGCGACAGCGACCCCGGTGGCGGGGACGACGGCGAGCTTGATCGGCACCCGCCTACCGGCCAGCCCGATCATCCAGCGCGGGAACCGCTCGCCCCACCGCTGCACCAGCCCGAGGGTGAGTACCGCGCCGACCAGCCCGAACGTGGCCAGTCCGGCGCCGGCCCAGACCAGACCGGTCCGGTGCATCTCCCGGAGGAACCCGTCGGTGATGCCGAGCGGGATGCCGGCCGCCCAGGCTAGCCGGACGACCGCGTACAGCACCGGGATCACCGCCGCCACCCAGACCGCCGGGCGCCCCCAGCGGGCCGCCGACTTCGCCGAGGTCCAGCCCGCGTCGCCGGGGCGGCGTCCGCACCGGCCACAGGCTTCGGCGGTACGGAACTGCCAGGTGAGTACGGCCCGAGCCAGCAGCAGCCCGGTGGCGACCGAGAACACCTTGTAGCCGAGCGCGAGGGTGAAGAGTTCGGCGTAGTCGACCGGTGGCCAGCCGAACGGCAGCCCGCCGATCAGCATCGGTGCGTACCCGAGATAGGTGAGCACCTGCACGTCCGGGACGACCAGCAGCAGCCCGGCCACCGCCAGCCAGCCGTAGCCGAGCAGGGCGAGCCGGGGTGCGCCGCGCAGGCGTACCGCGTGCGGGCCGGTGATGGCCAGCGCGGTGACCGCCGCGCCGAGCAGCAGCACCGCGAAGGTCGGCGCCCCGACCCAGGCCGGTACCCGCCAGAGCAGGCTGCCGGAGCCGTCCGGGTCGGCGGTGCCGAACGGATAGCCGTGCCCGGTGACGGTCCAGAGCAGGGCGAGCGAGCCGAAGAACGCGGTCGCGCCGGCGGCCAGGTAGCCGATCCGGTGCGAGTGTGGCTGCGGCTGCGGCACGGCCCGGGCGGCCGTCCGGTCGATCGGTACGGTGCGGGACATCGTCGTTCCCTCCTCGACTTCCCCGGGCCGGCGACCTGTGCCGTGCCCGCTCCCCACACCATCCGCGCGCACGGCAGCGCAGACCTCACGTGCCGGAGTGAGCCGGTTCCCCTGGCAGAGGGAGGCGGTTGACCTCAGCGGGAAGACCCTCCCGTCAGCCGGTCCTGTCCTCCTCCGGCGCCGGTTTGGTGGCCTCGAAGAGGGCGACGCAACCGCGTACGGCGAGCTGGATGTCGGTGAATCGCTGGTCGAGTTGCCAGCGCAGCCCGGCCAGGTCGTCGTCGGTGTTGTGGAAGATTCCGCGCGCGTTGTAGACCTTCATCAGCCGCCGGGCCGGGGCGGTGACCGGCACACCCGAGGAGAGGATCGTGCTGCCGAAGACCCGGCCGCCGGGGCGGAGCGCCGCCGCCGCGTTGTCGAAGACGGCGGCCTTCTCGGACCAGGAGCCGGGCAGGCAGTGCAGCAGGAAGTTCGCCCCGACCGAGTCGTAGTGACCGGTCCGGAGCTTGCCGTCGTCGAAGGGGAGCGGCTGGAGCACGTCCGCCTGCACGACGGCTGGGTGATAGCGGGCAACCCGGGCCGCGCTGACCCGCAGCACGGTCGGGTTCAGGTCGACCAGGGTCAGTTCCGGCATCGCGGTCGGGAAGCCGCACCGGTCCAGGAAGTACGCCGTGCCGGTGCCGAACTCGACGTGCCGGGCTCCGATGTTGCGCCGGTAGTTCTCCAGCATGTGCCGCTTGGCGCACCGCCAGACGAGTCGGCAGTGGAAGCCCAGCACGAGCACGTCGTAGCCGGCGAGCATCAGCCGGTTGTAGACGGCCTGGCCGGCGATGACCTCCTCGGGTGGCGGTGGCACGGCGGTGTTTCCTCCCGCGTATTCCCTGGTTACTGCCTCGCATCCCCAGCTAACCGGCTCGCCGACGGCCCCGCCAGCCTGGAGACGTGGTTGTTCACCCACTGTCGAACAGGGTCGCGAGCCTCAGCGAGTGTCCCGGATCGACCGCCAGTACCGCCCGGTGGCGTCGGTGTACTTGTGCGCGACCGTCGGAGCCGGCGGACCCGGCCAGACGGCGAGGTGGTGCGCCTCCACGATCTCGAAGGGTCGGGCGTTGCGGGGATCGTCGCGATCCCGGGCGTGGAACCTGAGCCGGTAGCTCCCCGGGCCGGCGTGGCTGATCGCCGGTAGCCAGCGCTGCGGCGTGGCGGGCCAACCGAGCAGTTGGGCGTCGCCGGTCGTGGTGGCGTAGCTGACCTCGACGATCTCGTCCCAGTCGTCGAACGGGACGGGCGGCGCCGCCTCGACCAGGTCCACGCTCATGGCCAGACTGCCGGTATTGGCGCCGCTGATCACCTGGATGCCGCCGTCCTCGGCAAACCGGGCCAGCCCGGTGTCGTCCAGCCGGTACGGCGGCGTCGCGGTCTGCACCGAGTCGTGCAGGTAGTACTGGTGCTCGTAGACGTGGATTTTCCCGTCGTACCTGGTCATCGTGTAGTTTCGTCCCCCGGGATGATCAATCTGTCGTCCGCCGTCGTCGTGCTGACCGGGGTGATGGCCACTCCCCGGCTCGGCCTCTGGCTGGACAACTCCGACCAGACGCCGGACGAGGCTATCGACGAGATCCTGGCGAAGCTATCCCTCGCGCGGCTGCCCGACTGACCCGGACGCCTCCCGCCGCCGGATGATGTCCAGGCGCGGGGTCACCCAGCCCAGGAACCGGGCGTACATCCGGGCCGGGTCGGGCCCCGGATCGGGATTGAGCAGGTAGAGGTCCCGCATCGCCGCCGCGAACGCCTCGGCCAGCCAGGTCGTCAGGCCGGCCGGGTCCCGGAGATGGTCGAGCGTCAGCGCCGAGCGCGCGACCGGGCACGGCCATGCCGCGCCGCAGGCCCGGCACAGCCAGATCGGCCGTTGCGGCAGATGCGCCCGTCCCGGCCGTCCGTCCGCTTCCCGACGGGTACGCCCGCCGGCCGGCAATACCTCGTTCGCGAGACTGTCGAGCTGCCCCGCTTGTGCACCCACCCTGCGCCCGGGCTCGACAGCGGCCGGGTGCCCCGTCTGTGCACCCAGCTCTGAAGGCTCTCCACCGGGCGACTCCTCCCCGGGCCGGCGGGCACGATCAGCGTCATCCGCTCGCCCACTCGGGGTCGGCTCGTCAGCGGACCCGGTCACGGTGTGCAGCCGTCGGGACATTCCAGTCGCGCAGGTGACCCCGGTTCGTCGGCCGTACCCGCCCACGCACCGACGGCCTCGGTGAGGGCGGCATCGGCGTCGGTGGAGGCGACGTCGGCATCGGCGGCGGAAGCGTGCCGAGACAACCCCACCGGTGCCCGCACCGGCAGTACCGCCAGAGCCGTCGCCAGTCCCGGCGGTGAATTCTCGGCGTACGTCGAAACCAGCTCACGCCCGGCACCTCCTTGATATGTGGAAGCGGGGGCCGCCTCGGGTGGGAAAGGGAAACCGACGGCCCCCGCGCGGTTCCGCTCGTGACACTCTGCCGCGGAAGGCACTACGCTGAGAAGCTTCTCGATCGGTACGACCCGCGCGTATCCGGGTTTATCCCGCCTGTACGCCCTTCGTCATGGAGGAGTCATATGGAACGGTCCCCGATGCTCGAACACTTCGCCGAGGAATTGCGGCTCGCCCGGGCCGCCGCCAACATGTCGCAAACGGCGCTGGCCGAGGCGATCAACTACTCCCAGCCGATGGTCGCCAAGGTGGAGAGCTGCGAACGCCGGCCGAGCCTCGACTTCGCCCGACGCTGCGATGCCGTCTTCAACACCGACGGCCGTTTCGTACGCATCCAGAAGCGGATCAGCCGAGAAGCCGTCGTGCAGTACTTCCGGGAGTGGGCCGGCGTCGAGCAGGAGGCGAAGGCGCTGCGCTCGTTCGAGCCGGCCTATGTCCCAGGGCTGTTGCAGACGGAGGCATATGCCCGGGCCGTTCTCTCCGGGCCGGGGCTGCTCTCCACCGAGGAGGTCGAGGAGCAGGTGACCGCCCGGCTGGACCGGCAGGAACTCCTGGCCCGGGCGAAGCCACCGCTGCTCACCTTTGTCCTCGACGAGTATGTGCTCCGTCGTTCGATCGGCGACCCAGCGGTGATGCGCGAACAGTTGCTGCACCTGGTCAAGGTCGGCACCAGCGTGCCGCAGGTGAGGATCCACGTCGTGCCGGCGTCAGCCGGCTCCTACGCCGGGCTGGACGGCTCGTTTGTGCTCGCTACTCCACCGACGGGCGAACCGGTCGTCTACTTCGATGGGCACCGTCACGGTCAGATGGACGACCGGCCGGACTACGTGAACTATATGATCGATGTCTGGGAAACCGTCCGGAGCGTGGCACTGCCGCACCAGCAGTCGCTCGACCTGATCGCGGAGGTGGCGGAGACATGGACCTGACCGGAGCCCGGTGGCGGAAAAGCACCCGGAGCAACAGCACGGGCGGCAACTGTGTGGAGGTCGCGGACAACCTGCCGGGCGTTGTCGCGGTGCGGGACAGCAAGGACCCGAGTGGACCCGCGCTGAGCTTCGGCCCGGACGCCTGGCGGGCCTTCGTCAGCGACCTGCCTCGGCGGTAGATCGCGTGCGGTGCCGTACCCAGACGTTCGGTTCGACGTAGACGGCGTAGTCGTGTGCGAGGGCGCAGCGTACCGGCACCAGGCCACCGGGGATCTCGATGTCGCCGTCGCGGTCGAAGGGTAGGCCGGTCCACTCCCGCCACTGGGCCAATGACCCGGCCACCGTCATCGACGCCGGGGCGACCTTCTCGATGGTGCCGCCGACCCTGACGTGCACCCGCAGCCACGGGTCGGCCGGCAGGCCGTCGTCGCGCCGCTGGCGGATGTAGTCGCTCATCGGCAGGCGCGGTTGCAGGTGCTTGGCCGTCGGGCGGACCGGAGCCAGCAGCGTGTCGTGGCCCTGCCTCCCGGCCGCCTGCCGCAGGGCGGCCACCATGCGGTGGGACAGGCCCCGGCCGAGGTAGTCGACGTCGATCGTGATCTCCAGCGCGCTGGCGACGGTCGGCGCGTTCCCCCGGCGGCGGTCGTTGAACGCCCACACCAATACCACGTCCCAGCCCTGTGCCGGCATCTCCTCCCGGCCCTTCAGCACGGCGTTGAACGGGACGGCGAACCCGCGCGCGACGACCCGGTCGCCGTCCGTCGCCACGACGCAGTACTCCGGGAACTCCCCGGGCACCCGCAGGTGCAGCGCGCTCGCCAGCAGGTCCTCGCCAGCGAAGACCGGCCAGGTGTCGGTGATCTCGTAGATCCGGGCCGTCAACTCGGGCCGTTCGGCGAGCGTGGTGATCTGGATGCCGTCGAGGTCTGTCACGACCGCGCATACTGCCATGACCAGGCAATTCGAGCCACGCATTTGCCGGTCGGGTATTCATCGAGCACTGTCGGTAGGCTGGCCGGGTGAGCCAGCCACCTGCCGAATTCCCGCCGCCCGGTCCCGTCCCGCCCGCTCCGCCCTACCAGACGGGAGCGCAGCCGACGCGGAGCCGGCGCCCGCTGGTGATCGGCCTGGTGGCCGCGGCCGTGGCGATCGTGCTCTGCCTGGGCATCGGCTGTGCCGGCCTGGTGGTCTACTACGTGCAGCTCGGCAACGACAGCGGCTCGGACGCGAGCAGCGAGGGCCCGGAAACTCCGCCGAGCCCGGGGACGCGCACCGCGTCGGCGCAGTGTGCCGGCAGCATCACCCCGGCGCACGCCCAGACCAAGGTGGTCGGGCTGCCCGACTTCGACGGGGCAGCGCAGACCGGCACCGCCACGATGCGGCTGAGCACCAACCTCGGCCAGATCGCGATCACCATGGACCGGGCCCGCACCCCGTGCACGGTGGCGAGCTTCCAGCATCTCGCCGGGCGGAAGTTCTTCGACGGAAGCGCCTGCCACCGCCTCGTCACGGAAGGGATCTTCGTGCTCCAGTGCGGCGACCCGAGCGGCACCGGGATGGGCGGGCCGGACTACCGGTTCGCCGACGAGAACCTGACCGGCGCGCGGTACGGCCGGGGCGTGGTCGCGATGGCGAACACCGGGGAGCCAGGCACCAACGGCAGCCAGTTCTTCATCATCTTCCAGGACAGCACGAGCGGGCTCCAGCCGCTCTACACCCCGTTCGGCACGGTCACCACCGGGCTCGACGTCGTGGACCGGGTGGCCGCCGGCGGCCACGACAACTCCATCGCGGCCGGCGGCGGGACGCCGAAGGTCGGGATCACCATCCAGACCCTCTCGGTGGACTGACACACAGCAGCCCGTCCCCGCTGCCCGGAAAGCGGGGACGGGCTGCTGTGCTACGGACGTACCGCCCCAGTCACGCTCGGCCGGCGGGGTGACGCGTCCGTCCCCCGTCAGTCCTGGTACTCCGGAGACCGCCGCTGCTGGCCAGCGGTGTCCGGTGGCACCCGACTGCCGGCCGAGCGCAGCGTACCGGTGCCGTCATCTGGTCGACTTCACCACGGGTCCTGGCCACGTCCGTGACCACTGGTTGATCCGGTCGACATGTGCCGTCGCCTCATCGTCATCTCTCGACCACTGTGACCCGGTCGGGTTTCCCCGCCGCACACCGTTGTGCCCCCGACCGGCCATCCGTCCCCGAGACTGCCCCAGCGACCTAGCGGATAGCCTGCGAGAACCTTGAATCCGCTGGTCAGTGAGCGATTCGGCGGTCACCGGTTCCAGCCGTCGGCCGAGCTGTAGCTGACTTCTCAGCCGTTCGGCGACGGCACCACGAAGCCCGCCTCGTACGCGGCGATCACCGCCTGGGTCCGGTCCCGGGCGCCGAGCTTGGCCAGTACGTTGCCGACGTGCGTCTTGACGGTCTCGACGCCGAGCACCAGTTCGGTGGCGATCTCGGAGTTGGACAGCCCGGTGGCCATCAGCCGCAGCACCTCCGCCTCCCGCTCGGTCAGCCGGGCCCGACCGAGCCGGTCACCGGGCGGGCCGGGGGTGTGTGCCGCGACGAGTCGGCGCAGCGCCGCCGGGAAGAGCAGGGACTCGCCCTTGGCAACCACCCGGATCGCGTCCACCACTTCGGCCGGCCGGGCCCGCTTCAGCAGGAAGCCGTGTGCGCCGGCCCGGAGCGCCTGGTAGACGTACTCGTCGTTCTCGAACGTGGTGACCACCAGGATCCGGGGCGGGTCGGCCGAGGTGGCCAGCAGGTGCCGGGTGGCCTGGATGCCGTCGATGGCCGGCATCCGGACGTCCATCAGCACCACGTCCGGGCGCAACTTGGCGACCAGCGGCGGCACCTCGGCCCCGTCGGCGGCCTCGCCGACGACGGTCAGGTCCGGCTGCGCGTCGACGATGGCCCGCAGGCCGACCCGGATCAGCTCCTCGTCGTCGACGACCAGCACCCTGATGGTCATGTCCGCTCCATTCCGCGCGCTGTTCCCCCCGCTGCTGAGGCGGGCAGTTCGGTCACCATGGTCGGCAGCCACACCGCGACCCGCCAGTTGCCGTCCTCAAGCCCGGCGCTGACCCGGCCGCCGAGCAGCACCACCCGCTCCCGGATGCCGGCCAGTCCCCGCCCCCGCCGCTGCCCCGGCGGACGCGCCGAGCCGGATCTGCCCCGGACCGCGCCGGACGGCTCGCCGACGGCGTTGACCAGCTCGATCTCCAGGGCGTCGTCGCGGGCCGCGACACGCAGGGTAACCGGTCGCCGACCGCCGTGCCGGGCCGCGTTCGTCAGTCCTTCTTGGACGATCCGGTAGCCCTCCCTGGCCACCACCGCCGGCACCGCGCCGAGGTCGCCGGCCAGCTCGACGGTGACCGGGAGCCCGGTCGCCCGGGTGTCGGCCACCAGCCGGTCCAGCTCGTCGAGGGTACGCTGCGGCGCCCGCACCGCCCCGTCACCCGACGGACCACCGTCCTCGCCGGGCGGGCCTCCGTCGCCGGACGGCTCGGCGTCACCCTGGCGGAGCAGTCCGAGTACGTGGTCCAGGTCGGCCATTGCCGCCCGACCGGTCTCCTCGATCGCCCGCAGCGCCCGCCGCACGAACTCCCGGTCGGTCTCCAGCAGCTCACCGGCGGCCGCCGCCTGGAGGGTGGCGACGGTGAGCGCGTGACCGACCGAGTCGTGCAGTTCCCGGGCCAGCCGGTTGCGCTCGGCGAGCCGGCTGGCCTGCCGCTCCAGCGCGGCGATCCGCTCGGTCTGGGACGGGCCGAGCAGCACCGGGGCCATCAGCCTGGCCAGCGCGCCCAGCCCGGCGACCGCGTAGCCGAGCAGCACCAGCAGGGCCACCCCGACCAGGCTGAGCCAGCCCTGGTGCCAGTCGACGAGTGGACCGATCCGCAGGCCGTCGACGGTCTCGGTGCCGACTCCGAACTGCGCGAGGAGGAAGAGCAGCGCCATCGGCAGAGCCGCGATCAGCGCGAACCCGACCAGCCCGCCGGAGACCAGGTGGATGCCGATCCAGAGGGCGCAGCGCAGCCGGCCCTCCCGGTCGATCCCGCTGTCGGCGGCCGGCTCGGCCAGTTCGACGTCGAGCAGGGTACGCGCGGCGGCGATCTCCAGCGCCCGGGTGCCGCGCAGGAACAGCGGCACGGCGGCGATCGCCGTGGCGACCGCGATCAGCAGCAGCACGGCAGGCCGGGGTACCTCGTCGGTGCGCAGCATCTCGGCGAAGACCGTGACCAGCAGCAGGTACGGCAGCAGCAGGACCCCGCCGAGCAGTAGAAAGATCCCTCGGCGGTACGTGGCGCCACTGGTCAGCGGTGCCAGGGCGGCCCGGAGCGTCACCCGGTCATTCTGCCTCGGGACGGCTCGGGTGAGCCGGGGCACCTCGGCTCGGTCGGCTCAGCGGTGTTCCTGGACGTACGCCTTCGGGTCCTTGTCCTGGAAGGTCAGGTCCCGCCCGCCGGGGTGCTCGCCGTAGAAGGTGAGCCAGCGGGCGCCGAGTTCGGCACGTAGTTCGCGGCTGGAGTTGCGCCGGAAGTCCGCCAGCGCGCCGTCCTCCTCCTCGGCCAGGTGCTCGCTGTTCTCCCGTCGGGCCTGCCAGACCGCCGCCCACCACCCGTCGGTGCCGGGTACGTGCCGCTTCGACGCGGCGATCGCGTCCCGGATCTTGTTGTGGTCCCCGATCGCGTCGTCGGTCTCCTCGGCCGTGCCGGGATCCCCGTGCCGGACCAGGTACGGGTAGAGGATCGCCTCCTCCGCCTCGGCGTGGATGTCGAGGTGCAGCGCCAGCGGCTCCCAGATCGCCCGGAGCGCCGCCTCGCCCCGGGCGTCGTCGAGCCGGGCGAATCCCCGGCGGAACGCCGCGTGGTCGTCCAGGATCAGCGCGGTGATGTCCTCCATCGTGGTCTGCCCTCCTCGAACAGATCGACACTTGCCCGATAGACACGGAAGTTCCATTTTTGCGGGGTACTAGCGAAAGTATCGCGATAAAGGACAGAATTCCCCGCATGGCTGTTGGAGAGTTCCAGACGCAGGTCGTCCGGCGTGCCCGGGGGATCAGCGCCGCCCTCAGCACACCGCCGTACGTGAAACCGGGGCACTTCTACTCGCCGGCCACCTCGCCGGCGGACCGGACCACCGCGATCGGCTGGCGTGACCTGGCCCCGGTCGGCGTCGACCTGCGGGAGCCGGACCAGCTCCGGCTGGCCGCCGAACTCGGTCCGCTGATGCGTGAACTTCCCAGCGACCGCTGGCACGACCAGAACGGCATGTACGGCCGCGCCGACGCCGCCGTGCTGCACGCGATGCTCCGGCACCACCGGCCGGCCCGGCTGATCGAGGTCGGCTCCGGCTACTCCACCGCGGTCGCCCTCGACGTCGCCGACCGCTACCTGCCGGATCTGCGGATCACCTGCGTCGAACCGCATCCGGAGCGACTGCGCTCCCGGCTGCGCCCCGGTGACCGGGTCGACCTGGTCCAGCGCCGGGTCCAGGACGTCGACCGGTCCAGTTTCGCCAGGCTCGACTCCGGCGACATCCTGCTGATCGACTCGACGCACGTGGCAAAGGCCGGCTCGGACGTCGTCTGGTTGCTCTTGCACGTCCTGCCGACGCTGCGTCCCGGGGTGATCGTGCACATCCACGACATCCACTGGCCGTTCGAATATCCGGAGCGGTGGCTCCGGGAGGGCCGGGACTGGACCGAGGTCTACCTGCTCCGGGCGTTCCTCACCGACAACGCGGCGTGGCGGGTACTGCTCTTCACCTCGTGGCTCTGGTCGTGCCACCCGGACGCGCTACCGGCCGAACTCCGGGGGCTGCCCACCGGCGCGTTCTGGATGCGCCGGGCCGACCAATGAGCGACAGGACCCGGCTCACCAGGCCAGGTCGGCGTCTCGCTCCGGCGAGCCGACCGGCAGGATCGGCCGGAGGCCGCGGGGCGGCTTCGCCCGCCGCTGCCACTCGCGCGGATAGCCGAGCGACACCTCGTCGAACCGGACCCCGTCGAACCAGTTCACCCGGGGGATGTGCAGGTGGCCGTAGACCACGGCGGCGGCCCGGTAGCGCCGGTGCCAGTCGGCGGTGTGCACGGTGCCGCACCACTGCGCGAAGACCGGGTAGTGCAGGATCGCGGTGACCTCGCGGACCAGCGGAAAGTGGTTGACCAGCACGGTCCGGGTGCCCGGTGCGAGTTCGGCGAGCCGGCGTTCGGTGAGTGCCAGCCGGGCCGCGCACCAGTCCTCCCGGCTCGGATAGGGGTCGGGGTGCAGGAAGTACTCGTCGGTGCAGACGATCCCCGCCTCGTGCGCCAGCGCCAGCCCGGCCTCCTTGGTCTGCGCGCCCGCCGGCCGGAACGTGTAGTCGTAGAGCAGGAAGAGCGGCACCACCGTGACCGGCCCACCCGCACCTGTCCACACCGGGTACGGGTCCTCCGGGGTCAGTACGCCGATCTGCCGGCACATCTCGACCAGCAGCTCGTACCGGGCGACTCCGCGCAACTGGACCGTGTCCTGGCGGGGCGTCCACAGCTCGTGGTTGCCGGGCACCCACACCACCGTGGAGAAACGCTCCTTCAGCAGCCGCAGCGCCCAGAAGATGTCCTCCACCCGATCGGCGACGTCGCCGGCCACCAGCAGCCAGTCCTCGTCCGAGCCCGGAACGAAGCTCTCGACCAGTTTCCGGTTCTCGGCGTAACCGACGTGCAGGTCGCTGACGGCCAGCAGGGTGCCGCCGGGACGCGAGGTGATCACCCGGCGACCCTACCGGGCCCGTACGTCGGGCCGGGCGTCCGCGCTCAGGGCTCGACCCAGCCGTGCGACCGGGCCAGCCCGACCAACTGCTGCCGGATCACGCCGATCTGGGCACCGGTCAGCGACGGCACCTTCTCGATCAGCATCTCGGTGACCTCGACGCTGAACTCGGCTCCGGAGAGTACGTCGCACAACTCGTCGTCTCCGGCCGCCCGGCTCGGACGCGGGCTGGTGGCCGGTCGGTCGGTGATCCGGATCGCCGACGCCTTCAGCCCCCGCTCCCCCTGCTCAACCTCGTATTCCAGCCGCATCCCCGGTTGGATCAGGTGCTTGTCCTCGCCGAAGTCGTTGGCGTGCACGAAGACGTCCTCACCACCGCTGTCAGGGGCGATGAACCCGTAGCCGCGTACCTCGTCGAACCTCAGCAACTTTCCCGATGCCACCACGACCACCGCCACCTCAACCTGACCGACACCAACACACTGGGCCACCCCGGCCCGACAGCACCTGCCGGACCGGCCGGGCCGCCCCTCGCGACACAGTAGCGAGCGGACCGACTCTCGTGCAGCCCCGCCCGGCGGGCACCGGCTACGACGTGATCGCCCGCGCCCACGGTACGACGAGCCGCTCGACCGCCACCACAAGATAGAACAGCAGCCCGCCCATCAACGCCAACAGGGTCAGCGCGGCGAACGCGAGCGGGGTGTCGGCGGACGCTCCGGAGTTGACGATGACCGCGCCGAGCCCCCGGTCGGGGTTGACCACCTCGCCGATGATCGCACCGATGATCGCCAGTGAGATCGCCACCTTCAACCCGACGAAGATCTGCGGCAGCGCCCAGGAGAGTCGTACCTTGAGGAAGGTCTGCCACCACGAGGCGGAGAGCGAGTGCACCAGCTCGCGCAGGTCGTTCGGGGTCGAGGTAAGCCCGGCCATCGCGGAGACCACGATCGGGAAGAAGCAGACCAGGATCACCATGACGATCTTCGGCTCCGACCCGAAGCCCATCCAGACCAGCAGCAGCGGCGCGAGCGCCACCTTCGGTACGGCGTTGACCGCCGCCATCAGCGGCATGGTCATCCGCTCGACCGTCCGGGATGCCGCCAGCAGCAGCGCGACGAGCAGCCCGGTGCTGGCGGCGATGCCGAACCCGATCACCGTCTCCAGCAGGGTCACCCAGGTCTCCGCGAGCAGATAGCCAGGCAGCCGGAGGAACGCGTCGACCACGTCCGGCGGCGCCGGCAGGAAGAACGACGAGATGTCGAAGAGGTGGGTGACCAGCCACCAGAGGCCGGTCGCCAGCACGGCACCCAGTACCGGCAGCCCGACGTTGGCCCAGAGTCGGGCCAGGCGGGTGTTCGTCGGCGAGCTGGTCATGACGGCCTCCGGGTGGGGTGACGCGGCGACGGCAGGGGGTGGCCGGCGGCCCGGTCGGTGCGCCGCCGGAACGGTGCGGACGATACCGGGACGGCGGCCGATGCGACCGCCGTCCCGATCCAACTCCGTCACCGACCGGCCTCTCGGGGCATCGGTACGGAGCCCTCAGCCCTCAGGACTTCGGGACGAACCCGAAGTCGACGACCTTGTCCGGGGTCAGGCCGGCGGGGATGAGGCCGGCGCCCTGCATCACGGCGATGGTCCGCATCACCCGCTGCTCGTCCATGAAGCCGATCGGCGCGCCGCCGACCGGTGCCACGTAGGGCGTCATCGCCTTGATCTCCCCGATCCCGGACGGCACGGCGTAGCTCGGCTCCGCCTTGTTGAGGATCTGCGCCGCCTCCTCCGGGTGCTCGATCGAGTACTGCAAGCCCTTCAGCAGTGCGCCGGTGAACCGGCGGACCAGGTCCGGGTCCTTCGCGATCAGGGCGGGGGTGGTGATGACCGCGTTGCCGAACAGGTCCCGGAGGTAGTCGCTGTACGGCAGCACCACCACCTCCTTCTTGGAGGCGTTCCCCAGTGCCGTGCGACTGAGCAGGAAGGTGCCGAGCGCGTCGACCTGCCGGGACGCCATCAGACCGTTTAGCGCGGTGGCCTGCGCCCCCTGGATCTTCACCTTCGCCGTGTCGATGCCGGCCAGCCGGGCGTACGCCGGGAAGAGCAGTTCGGTGACCGACCCGGCGCCGGTCGCCATGGTCCTGCCCTCCAGGTCCTTCGGGGTGTTGATGTTGGTGTCCTTCGTGGTCATCACCGCGACCAGCGTCTGCTGGTGTACGGCGGCGACGGCCCGCCAGTCGGTGAACTCGCCCTTGCCGGCCTGGATCACCGCACCGGTGAAGTCGAGGGCGGCGAACTGCACCTTGTTGGACTTCAACGCCGTCAGGTTGGGGACGTTGCCCGCACCCTTCTGGATGTCGACCTCGATGCCGGCCTCGGCGAAGTAGCCCTTCTCCTTGGCCACCCAGGCGAACGCGTCCCGGCCGACCGCGCCGAAGGCGGTGATGTACGCGACCTTGTCCGGATCCTTCTTGGATGCTTCGGCATCCGAGCCGGAGTCGCCGCTACACCCGCTCGTGACCGCCAGCGCCGCCGCCAGTAACGCTGCGGCGAGCAGGCGAGAACGTCTGATCATGTGTGCCTCCCGCTTGTGGAATGGACCCGAGGGCGGGCAATCGACGCCTCCCGCGCGAACAGCGCGCCGCGACCCCTCGGCGCGTATCCGGCCTGCCGGCCCTCGTTCGGTCGAGAATCGTAAATGAGCCCTGTCCGAAATGTCATCGACAAGATCCGGTCAAGATTCTGGCAAGCAGATGCATGATCGTTTCCCGCCAGCAGATATCAGCAGGTCACGACGATTGACATTCGGCATCGACAGCAGCCAACCTGTCCGCAATATTGTTGATAATTCGGGAGACAATGTTGCGTTCAGCCGTACTGAGCTGGGAGTTGACGGGGTGCCGGCACCCGGTCGGCCCGACCGACACCGGTCGCGCCATGCCGGCGTACTGCCCGGTTGGTGGGCGCACTCCGGCTAAGGTCCGACGCGTGCATATCCCCGTCGACACAGTGGACTCCGCGGACCCGACGTACCAGTCTCACCGTCCCGATCGATTCCGTCGCGGCTGCCACCGAAATCGCCCAAATGTTGACCGACGTTGGACGTTGGACAGATTTCCGCCCGGATCGACCGGGCACGGATCGCCGCGGTGACCGGATCATGACCGAATCCGCGCAGCAGCCACCATCGGCCGACCGCGGTCGTGCCCGGGTCGCCCGGCAGCACCGGGCGGTCGATCCACCACCGCCGCCGGCCGACCGGACCGACCCACCGGCCACTTCGGAGCCACCGACGGCCGGCCGGCGCGGTCCGGCCCGGTCCGCCGAGGAGGCGTACGACCAGCTCCGGCAGGAGATCTACCGGGGCGAGCTGATGCCCAACGAGCGGCTGATCGAGGTCGAGCTGGCGACCCGGCTACAGGTCAGCCGGGCGGTGGTCCGGACCGTGCTGGTCCGACTCGGTCAGGACGGACTGGTCGTGCTCACCCCGAACCGGGGCGCACACGTCCGGCTGGTCACCGAGGAGGAGGCGGTCGAGATCCTCCAGGTGCGGGCCGTACTGGAGGCGCTCACCGCGCGGCAGGCGGCACTGCACGCCACCGCCCGGGAGATCGCCGGGATCCGCCGGATACTCGACCGGATGGCCCGGAAACTCGACTCCGACGACCTGCTCGGCTATTCGGAGGGGAACGCCAAGCTGCACGCCGCGATCATCGCGGCGGCCCGGCACGAGACCGCGGCCCGGCTGATCACCGGGCTCCGGGCCCAGCTCGTCCGGTTCCAGTACCGCACCATCCTGGTGCCCGGCCGGCCGAACCGGTCCTTCGAGGAGCACACCGCGATCGTCGAGGCGATCGCGGCCCGGGACCCGGACGCCGCCGAGGCGGCGATGCGCCAGCACCTCGGGCACGTCGAGTCCACTCTGGCCAGGACCGCGACCGCGATCCGTCGCCGGGGCGGCCGGCCCGATCCCACCCGTCCGGGCTGACCGGTGTCCGGTCCGCCCACCCCGCCAAGGAGCGTCATGTCCGCGCACCCCGTCCCGTCCGCCCGCGCCCGTGCCCTGGTCGCCGGGGCGTACGACACCCACGTGCACG
>NZ_JBDJAV010000170.1:0-1203 GCF_039649625.1 Plantactinospora sp. ZYX-F-223
TACAGCGTTTGAATGGCTGGGGTCTGATCTGGATAACCGAATGTGATCAACCACTATGGACGCCCGGTCAGGTTCGATCTATGCCTGTGGTGTGAGGTACGCCGATGGTGGTGGCCTGTCCGCTGCGGGACGGGCCAAGCGGGAACAGGTACGGATGCAGGCCGCGCGGATGTTCGCCGTGGATGTGCCGGCGACGCGGGTCGCGGCCCGGTTGCGGGTGTCGACGAAGTCGGTCTACCAGTGGCGGCGCCGCTGGCGTGCGGGTGGGATGACCGCCCTGGCCTCGACCGGGCCAGGTGGAAACGTCTCCCGGCTCTCGCCCGATCAGCTCCTGCGGCTGCGGGCCGAGTTGGACCTCGGCCCGGCCGCGCACGGCTGGACCGAGGACCAGCGGTGGACCCTGGCCCGGGTCGCCACGGTGATCGGCCGGCTGTTCCACGTCTCCTACACGCCGCGTGGCGTGTCCTACCTGCTGCACCGCATGGGCTACAGCCCTCAGGTGCCCACACACCGCGCGGTGCAGCGGGACGAGGACGCGATCGCCGACTGGCGGGCCACCACCTGGGCCAAGGTACGAGGCTAGCGGCGGCGACCGGAGCGTGGATCGTCTTCGAGGACGAGGCCGGACAGACGCTGCGCCCGCCCAGGGCCCGTACCTGGGCCCGCAAGGGCCACACACCCGTAGTGCGGGTGTCGGGTCGAGGCTCGGGTCGGGTCTCGATCGCCGGGCTGATCGCCTACAAGCCCGGCCAGCGCGGCCACGTCTTCTACCGCCTGCGCGTCCACCGCGGACGCAGAGGCGAGCGCCGCAGCCTGTCCGAGGACGACTACGCCACCCTGATCACCGCCGCGCACCACCAACTCCACGCCCCGATCATCCTGATCTGGGACGGGGTCAACACCCACACCAGCACGGCGATGCGCCAACTCATCGCCGCCCGCCACCGCTGGCTGACCGTGGTCCAGCTACCCGCCTACGCACCCGACCTCAACCCCGTCGAGGGCCTGTGGTCAACGGTGAAGTCCAGCCTGGGCAACCTCGCCGTCGACGGCGTGGACCACCTCGCCGCGATCATCCGCAACCGACTCAAGCGCATCCAGTACCGACCCGACCTGATCCCCGGCTTCCTCACCCAGACCGGACTCAGCCTGCGACCGGAACCACCATGACCGAAACAGACCCCAGACTTTCAACCGCTGTAG
>NZ_JBDJAV010000171.1:0-1146 GCF_039649625.1 Plantactinospora sp. ZYX-F-223
CCGAGCAGGTGACGGCGATCGGACGCTGGGGCATGTCGTCTGCCCACGCCGCACTCGGCAGGACCAGCCACGACCCCACCCGAGCAGGAGGCCCAAACGCAACGACATTCGGCAGTTCCGGACGTTGAGAGGCACGGGGAGCCGGCCACGGGGCATGACGGCTCCCATGTGGGTGGTTCGCAAGTTAGTGCGCTGCGACGGCGTCACTCTGCCGCCGCGCCGATCGATGGTGATGATGATGTGCTGTACTGCCAGGCGTGAGGCAGCGGGCAGGCTTGGTCATCGGTGTGGTGGTGCTGCTCGTCGGGATTGGTGGTCTGGCCGGCTGGCGGTGGTGGCGCAGCCTGCCGCCGTACGGGCCGGAGGTATTGGCCGCGACCGCGACCCTGAATCTGGTCGACCAGGCCACCGCGGACGCCGCGTTCAGCCCGAGCAACGTGGAGCGGGCCGGCGACGGCGACGGCGACGGCGACCAGATCTTCCTCGGCCGGGTGGCCTGGGAACGTCCGCCCGATCCTCAGGTTGACGGCTCGTTCCGGATCGTGGTGCTCGACAAGCGTACCGGCCGTATACCCGGCTTCATCACCGTGACGTCGGCGCGGCCGGACGATGTCGGCGCCGGCTCGGACGGGGCCTTGGACCGCGCCGAGGAGCGCTATCCCTGGCTACAGGGCATCGGTGCGCGCAAGGTCGACGGCGGGTTCTTGACCATCGGCAGTGCCGTCACGGTGTACTCGGTCGACGCGTCACCGGTCACCTTCGTCCTCGTCCTGCATCCGCAGCGTCCGGGAACGCCACCCGAGCGGGTCGTCGCCACCGCGCCGGCGGCGGTCACTGACCTGCTGGTCGCCCTGATCAGCGTCGGACCGGACGGCCAGGTCTACTGGGCCCACTGCCTGCTTAACTGAGGCTCTGCCGTATGAGCGCGAGACGGAGCCGTTCGTGTTGCGGTCCTCGGTGACGCTTTGCCTGACGCGCGGTCGGCGGCAGATCCGCGCACGTGATCACGGGGCGAGGAAGACAAGCGTCACGGCCATCCCGCTCATGTAGATCGATCAGTGCTTGAGATGATCACGAGGGGTATAGCCGTGTTGCGGCCCGGTGCAGGAGTTCAGCATTCGTCCCTTGCCAGGCGCGCGAACTCGC
>NZ_JBDJAV010000172.1:0-1146 GCF_039649625.1 Plantactinospora sp. ZYX-F-223
CTGGTGGAGTCCTTCGAGCGGGACCCCGCGCTGATCGAGCTGCTGGTCACCACCGCCCGCCACGACCGGGACGCCGACGTACGCCTGCTCGCCGCCCGGGCCCTGACCGACGACATCGGCGCCGAAGCCTCGGTCGGCGCCGCACTCGGCGAACTCGCCCTACGAGACCGGGACGCCCGAATCCGGCTGGTCGCCGCCCGAGCCCTGATCGAGCGAGTCGGAATGGACTCCGCCGTCTCCGAGGTACTCGCCGGGCTCGCCCGGGACGACTCCGACGCGACCGTCCGCCTCGCCGCCGTCAACGCCCTCGCCGACACCGCACGCCGCGATCCCGCCACCCGGGAAGTGATCCTCGACCGAGCCCGCAACGACCCCGACGCCGAGGTACGGCTCGCCGCACTCCGCGCACTGACCCGAGAGCCGCAACTATCCGAACAGGTCCACCACGTACTGGTCGACCGGGCACACCACGACCCGGACGCCGCCGTCTTCGCCCTCGCCGCCACGGCAGTGGTAGAACGCGGCGCGTCCCGCGACGACGTACACGACCTACTCACCGGACGAGTACACGGCGACAGCAACGCCCGGCTCCGGCTCGCCGCCGTACGCCTACTGGTACAGCGGCTCGGCATCGACGCCGACGTCCGAGAGGCACTACTGGAACGAATCCGGCACGACCCCGACGCCGAACTCGTACACGAAGCCGCCGTCGAACTCGCCACCCGGCTCGGCACCGACGTCGAGCAGTGCGAAGTCCTGATGGCCCGGGCCACCGGCGAGGACCCACAGATCCGCACCGTGGCCGTACGCATCCTCGGCGAGCACTTCGGCGCCGACCGGGCCGTACGCGAACTGCTGATCGAACGGGCCGGCAACGACAAGGACGTACAAGTACGCCGCGAGGCACTCCGAGTACTCGGCGAACACCTCGCCGAACACCCCGAAGTCCGCACCCTCTTCGTGGAACGGCTACGCGACCAGGACTGGTCAGTGCGGGCCGCCACCGTGCAAGCCCTCGGCACCCACTTCGGCGACGACCACCAGACCAGAGAACTCCTCACCGAACTGGCCCGGGACGACCCGGATCCCGGCTTCCGACGCCGAGCCGGCCAGGTACTCACCTGGCTACCCGACGCCGACCCCGAC
>NZ_JBDJAV010000173.1:0-1113 GCF_039649625.1 Plantactinospora sp. ZYX-F-223
ACGCCGACGGAAGATCATCCACGGCATGATCAGCGAATACTCGCAGGCAGCGTAGCCAGAACCGGGTTTTCGAACGGCACAGGTTTACGCCGCGTCGGCCTGGCTTTCGGTGGTGCGGATGGTCAC
Source organism: Plantactinospora sp. ZYX-F-223 (assembly GCF_039649625.1). NCBI lineage: Bacteria > Bacillati > Actinomycetota > Actinomycetes > Micromonosporales > Micromonosporaceae > Plantactinospora > Plantactinospora sp. ZYX-F-223. The sequence goes on from NZ_JBDJAV010000173.1 coordinate 127, forward strand.
GATGCGGCGAAGCACATCGAGGGCGTGTTCGGCTTCATCCTGGCTGACGGGTGCTGTACGGGCGGTGATGTATCTGGTCAGGGCATCGCGGATGATGTCGGATCGGCGGGTTGCGGCCTGGTCGGCGAGGCGGTCGAGCTGTCCCACAAGTGCGACGGGTAGCCGGATGCTGACCAGCATCATGGGTGTCTCGGGTGCGCCTGCGGACGCGGCCGCTTCGGTCATGGACCTGATGACCGGTGCCAGACTTTCGGTGTTCTGGAACCATGCGACGACCTCGTCTTTGGTCATCTGGTCGAAGTCCGGCTCGGTCACAGGACTCGCCTCCTCCACTCGTCGAGGTCCGTGCCCTGGAGGGCGCGGGCCCCTATGATCTTGTATGTCTGGGTAGCGCCGATGCGGTCGCACAGCACGGCGATGACTCGGCCGCTGTCGGCCATGCCCATGACGATGAGCAGTAGGTCCCCGAGGGGGCGTTCGTGGCGTAGGCCCGGCGGGGCGTATAGCGCCTGGGTTGTCTCGTCCACGCCGAGGCCGTTGCGGCGGGCGTTGGCCAGGCCCTCGTCGGTCCACACGTACTCGCGCTCCGGCACCTCATGACCGTAACACATTGTAATACGCTGGACCTGGCGTACGCGGAATGAGCCCGTACTGTTCAAGTGCCCGGTCGTAGGCGCTGACGTGGATTTGTCCGCCCTGGGTGTACCGTGTCCATATTTAGGGATGCGCGCTCCTGCTTGGGGATGGCGTTTTCGTCGGTGCTCGGGGTTCGACCACCGTTACGCCACGTCCTGGCGTTTGCAACGGGACTGATGCCTGCTGGCGCGGTCGTGTAAGCCGTCGTTGGTGTGGTTCGGGGGAGCAGATTGGGAGCGGTAGGACGCTCCCAGCGGCGCTGAACCGCGCTCAACCGGCGGGACCTGCGAGTACCGGCTCCGCGCCGACCTGCCGCCCTTGCGTCGTCGCTGGTCGGGGCCCTGCTGGGTG
>NZ_JBDJAV010000174.1:0-1095 GCF_039649625.1 Plantactinospora sp. ZYX-F-223
GACGGCGAGGAAGCAGGGAACGAGCGGCTCAGAGTCGTATTTGACCAATGACGCGATACAAGGAGATGTCACCGGTATGCTCGCATAAGTCTGGTTAGCCGTGAACTGTCGGGAGCGCATAGTGTCACATCACCTCGACACCCCCCTGGCGGCGCAGAGCGGCCAGCTCTACATCGACGACCTGTACGTCTTCGACGGCGAGCGCGGCACCGTGTTCGTGATGGATGTGAACAGCTCGATCACCGGCGCCGACATCAAACGCGGCTTCCAGACCGAGTCCCGCTACGAATTTAAGATCCACCTCGACGGTCACGAGATGGAGGACCTGACCTACCGGCTGACCTTCGGGGACGCGGACGGTCAGGGGCGGCAGTCGATGACGCTGCACGCGCTTGCCGGCGCCGAGGCGTGCGACGATGCGGCGACCGGCACGATGCTGATGGAGGGCATCACCGGCGACTCCGTCAGCGCCGACGGGCTCCAGCTCTGGGCCGGTCGCATCCGCGACCCGTTCTTCATTGACCTCGACCAGCTCGCGACCGTCAACGACGCCTTCAAGAACGGCGCGAAGCTGGACCGGAAGTCGTGGCGGCCGGATAACGCGAAGAACAGCTTCGCCGGCACCACCGTCGAGTCGATCGTCCTGGAGGTCGCCAGCGGCGACACGACGCTGCGCGACGGCAGCTCGATCGGCGTCTGGTGCCGCACCATGCTGGCCACCGACGCCGGCGGCTGGCGGCAGATCAACCGTGCTGGCCACCCCATGATGTGGCCCATCTTCTGGCCCACCGACACCGACTTCTCCGACCCGGCCAACGTCCGCCACCCCTGCCACGACCTGCGGGCCGACGGCGAGGGGATCGCCTCGACCATCGCGCGGGTGGTCGCGGCGAACGGCACCGCGCCGGATCCACAGGCGTACGGCTGGAGCGTGGCCCGAGAACTCTACCCGGACCTGCTGACGTACCAGGTCGGGACGCCGGCGAACTACGGCTTCGCGGTGCGCAACGGACGCACCATGCTGGACAACGCGCCCGAGGTGATGTTCTCCCTGGTGCTGAACACCGGAATGACCTCCGGCCTCACCCCGGACGT
>NZ_JBDJAV010000175.1:0-1081 GCF_039649625.1 Plantactinospora sp. ZYX-F-223
GGTGTCCGGTTTTTGGTCATGATCGAGTGGGTGGTGCGGGCGGATCGCGGAACACCGGGCCGCCGGCCACGGTTATACCTGGCGTACGTCCGCAGCAGCGGGCCCGGCCGATCCGGGCGGGTACGGATCTGTGGGCGGGCCGGTGCGTGACCCCGCCGGGGAATGGCGGGCCGCCGGTCACGGTTACATCCCCTGGCACACCCGAGCAGGAGCATCCGCCGGGCCGGTGCCGATCCCCCCGAACCTTGTTTTCGGGTTTCTTTCCTTTCGACACACCGGGTCTTCCGGCGTTGTCGTACCCCCGGAATGGAAGGCGACCATCATGACTTTCGTCAGCCGATGGCTACCGGCCATCACCGAAACTCCGATCCGCAAGACCGCGCTGGGTATCGCCGGGCTCGCCGTCGTCGGCGGCGCGTTCGCCGGCCCCGCGATCGCGATGGACACCCCGAGCACCGGCTCGCCGACCGCCGCGTCGGTGACCGCCGACATCAAGGATCTCGACAAGCGGGCACCGTCGAAGGTCCTGGACTATCAGTACAAGGCGCAGGAGAACTTCTACTACTGCGCACCCGCCGCCACGAGGATCGCGCTGTCGGCGCAGGGGCACACCCCCAGCCAGGACGACGTGGCCAAGCAGCTCGGCACGACCGAGGCCGGTACGAACTCGGCCGAGGACACCACCCGGGTGCTGAACAAGGCCGGCGGTAGCGACTACAAGACCGTGGCGATCCCGGACACCACGGCCAAGCCGGCCGAGATGGACCGGCTCCAGGTCGACGTCGTCAAGGCCATCGACGCCAAGCGTCCGGTGGTGATGAACATCAAGGGCACCGCCACCGACGTCGACGGTACCCCGCACTCCTACGAGGGTGGGCACTACCTGACCGTCGTCGGCTACGACGACCACGGCCGCAAGGTCAAGATCGCCGACCCGGCCAACCCGAACCAGAGCGAGTACTGGATGAGCACCATCACCCTCGCCAACTGGGCCGCCGAACGCGGTTACTCCGCATAACGCACCAACCCGAAAGGGCCAGCCCCCACCCGGGGCTGGCCCTTTCGTCGTCTCCGGAGCACC
>NZ_JBDJAV010000176.1:0-1011 GCF_039649625.1 Plantactinospora sp. ZYX-F-223
CAGGGACGGGCGCCGCCGCCCGGCTGGATCCGGCTGATCAGGTCGTGCATCGGCTTGGTGCCGCTGCCGACCATGATCCCGGTGACGATGCCGTCGACCCAGACCGGCAGGCCCTGCCATTCCGGCCCGGCGATCGCGTGCAGCAGATAGAAGCCGCCGGCCGTGGAGGCGAGCGTCGCGACCGCGACCGCGATCCCCCAGGCGACGACCGTGCGGTTGCCCCGACCCCGGTCGGCCCGCTCGCGCAGTGCGGCCACCGCCGCCTGCTCGGCCGGGGTCGCCTCGCGGGACAGAGTGGCCAGCTCGACCTCGGCCCGCTGGGCCGCCGCCTCGACCCGACGTCCCGGCAGCCACCGGGAGAACGGCTCCAGGATCCGTTCGACCGCGGCGGCGAAGACGATCAGTACGCCGAAGACGGCGACGGTGTCCGGCGGCTGCATCGTCTCCGCGCTCCCACCACTGGACCAGATCGTCCAGGAGCCGAACCCGGCGGCTCCGATCAGGACGAAGGCGGTGAACACCGCGCCGAAGCTGGCCGGTGCCGTACCGGGGCGGGAGCCGCCGTCGGGGGCGGCCGGGTCGTCACCGGCCGATGTGGCCGGTCCGGCCCCGGTGGGCGTACCCGATCCGGGAGCCTGCCCGGCACCACCGCTGTGGCCGGTCGCCGGCCTGCCGGTGTCCACATCGGAGAAAGCGCCGGGAGCGGGTGCCGCGGCGACCCGGCCGACGGCGGCCCCGACGAGTTGACCCGCCTGCCCGACCACCGAACTACCCCGCTCCAGCGCCATGGCTCCCCACCCTCGAGTCAGCGCTCATCCGAACTGCCGCGGCGAGGCTACCGCCCCGGCGGGCCCGGCCGGACAACCGGGTGGCCCGATACGACCGAACCGGCAGCGGCCTTCCAGGCGACCTCTACGCATGGGAGGCTGTCGATGTTTCTTGCGGGTGGGCACGGGTCACACCGCCGACGGGCTGCGGCGGCACCTCCACATGCCAGCTCTCCGACCCGAA
>NZ_JBDJAV010000177.1:0-978 GCF_039649625.1 Plantactinospora sp. ZYX-F-223
TAGGGCGTGTCTCGTGGATCTGTTGGGGATGAGGGTGTAACACGTTTGTCGTGTCTGGACGGTTCGAGCTCACCGACGCCGAGTGGGAACTGCTCAAGCCCCTGCTGCCTGCAGATCCGCCGCGTGGTGGCCGGTGGCGTGATCACCGTACGACGATCTCTGGAGTCTTGTTCCGGGAACGGACCGGCATCACCTGGCGGGACCTGCCCGCCCGGTTCGGCCCGTGGAAGACCGTCTACCAGCGCAAACGTCGCTGGACCCTCGACGGGACCTGGGCGAGGATCTGCGACGCGCTGCGTACCGACTGCGATGCCGAAGAGGGCGATGACTGGACCCTCGGCGTGGACTCGACCGTGGTCCGGGCGCATCAGCACGCCGCTGGTGCTCGCCGTGACCCGCCCAGAGAGCTGTCCGAGCAGGCCGGCGATGGCAAAGGGGGCGGACGGGATCGGGCGAATCGGGTGATCGTGAGGCGCTCGGCCGGTCCCGCGGCGGACTGAGCACGAAGCTGCACCTGGCCGCCGACCGCCGGTGCCGGCCGATCAGCCGGACGCTGACCGCTGGGCAGCGCCACGACAGCGTCGGGTTCGCCAAGGTCATGGACGGCATCCGCATCCGGCGCCGGGTGGGCCGGCCTCGCGCTCGGCCGGGCCGGCTGCTTGCCGACAAGGCGTACACGAACAAGAAGATCCGGGCTGAGCTGCGTCGGCGCCGGATCACGGCGGTGATCCCGGAGAAGAAGGACCAGGTCGCCGCGCGGGTGTCCAAGGGCAGCCGCGGTGGGCGCCCGCCCGCCTTCGACCGTGAGCTGTACAAACAGCGCAATGTCGTCGAACGGGCAATCAACAAGCTCAAGCAGTTCCGGGCCGTGGCCACCCGCTACGACAAGAGAGACTTCATGTACCAGGCCGCCGTCGACGTCGCCACGATGAAGATCTGGCTACGCGACCTCACCCGAGATCCACGAGACACGGCCTA
>NZ_JBDJAV010000178.1:0-962 GCF_039649625.1 Plantactinospora sp. ZYX-F-223
GCAGGGCTTCGTAGTCACGGGCCAGGCGTCGGTGGAGCATGATCCAGCCCAGGGAGCGTTCGACGACCCAACGCCGTTTGACCACCGAGAACCCTCTGATGTGGGGTTCTTTGGTGACAACCTCGACGTCGATACCGAGGGCGGCGCCGTGTTCGATGACCTTGTTCTTGAAGCCGGCGTCGACCCAGGTTTTGGCCAGGGTCGGGTGGGTGGCTTTGGCCTGGTTCAGTAGGTCGATGCCGATGGTGTTGTCGCTGGCGCTGGCGGCCGTGACGATGACGGCGAGGAGCAGGCCGAGGGTGTCGGTGACGATGCCGCGTTTGCGTCCGACGATCTTCTTGCCGGCGTCGATGCCCTGGGTGGGCAGGGGTGCGTTGGTCGAGGTCTTCACGCTCTGGGTGTCGATCACGCTGGCCGTCGGCTGCGCGGCGCGTCCGGCCTTGGTGCGCGCCAATCCGGTGAGGTCGTAGTTGAGCTGGGTGAAGATGCCGTCGGTGGTCCAGGTGGTGAAGTACCAATAGACGGTTTGCCAGGGTGGAAGATCGTGGGGCAGGTAGCGCCAGGCGATGCCGGTGCGGTTGACGTAGAGGATCGCGTTGAAGATCTCTCGCAGGTCGTGGGTGGCGGTTCGTCCACGGACGCCAGCGTCGGTGCGGGCTTGGCGCCAGGCGGTCAGTCGTGGCGCGATCAGGGCCCAGCGGGCGTCGGACAGGTCGGAGGGGTAGCCGGGTCGATCGTTCACACGGTAGGTCTACTGTGGATGGAAGGGGGGAGGTCGCACGTCGAGTCCGACGATTGCCCAGGTTTTTGAATCAGACACGATCCGTGGAACGAAGCTGGCATTTCGATGCGTCGTTAACCGGGGCGAAGCGGCGTCTATAGCTGCAACTCGGCTGTTCGACCGGCCCAGGGCTCGGCCGGCCAGTACCAGCCAACCTAACTCAAAAACGATCAAAACGCCC
>NZ_JBDJAV010000179.1:0-929 GCF_039649625.1 Plantactinospora sp. ZYX-F-223
TCAGTACGTGTCGGCGAGTTGGCCGCGGAGTTTGGTGAGGGCGCGGGTGAGGAGGCGGCTGATGTGCATTTGGGAGACGCCGATGTGTTCGGCGATTTGGGATTGGGTGAGGTTGCCGTAGAAGCGGAGGGTGAGGATTTTCTGTTCGCGTTCGTCGAGGGTGGCGAGGGCGGGGCCGAGGGCGACGCGGAGTTCGGCGAGTTCGTATTCGTTGTCTTCGGTGCCGAGGAGGTCGCCGAGTTCGGTGGTGCGGTCGCCGTCGCCGGTGGGGGTGGATAGGGAGACGGCGTTGTAGGCGCGGGCGCCTTCGAGTCCTTCGAGGATTTCTTCTTCGGTGTGGTGGAGGTGGGTGGCGATGTCGGTGATGGTGGGGGAGCGGCCGAGGGTTTGCAGGAGGGTGCTGTTGGCTTCGCTGATGGCGAGGCGGAGTTCTTGGAGGCGGCGGGGGACGCGGATGTCCCAGGTGCGGTCGCGGAAGTGTCGTTTGAGTTCGCCGATGATGGTGGGGATGGCGTAGCCGGCGAAGTCGACGCCGCGGGTGGGGTCCCATTTGTCGATGGCTTTGATGAGGCCGACGGCGGCGGTTTGGGTGAGGTCGTCGGTGGGTTCGCCGCGTCCGCTGTAGCGGTGGGCGAGGTGGTGGGCGAGGGGGAGCCAGGCTTCGATGGCTTTGTCGCGGAGGGTGGGTCGGGAGGGGTGGTGGGTGGGTAGGGCGGTCATGGCGTGGAGTAGGTCGGTGGCGGTGTCGGTGAGGGTGGGGTTGTCGGCCCGGGTGGTGGTTGTGGTGGTGGTCATGGTGGTCCTCCCTGCACTGGGTTGTGGCGGGGATGGGGTTGTCTGGTGGGTGGTCGGGTGGTGGGTTGTTGTGTGGCTGTTCAGGCATCACCTTAGCCCGTTGGTATTGGTTGAGGCTAGCCGAACGGCTGATG